>CANPWW010000025.1 GCA_947585115.1 uncultured Monoglobus sp. | reverse complement strand
TCCAATTTGATATTTTTATTATATACCATCTTGGAGGTTTAGACAACTTACTTTACACAAAATCTGGGATTGTCTCTCAAAGACGGCCTCGGCGGCCTCTTCGGCCACAAAGACTAAAATGCAAAAGGCGCCGTTCCATTTCGTGAGCGGCGCCGTGACGTCTTACGGGCGGATAATATCCGTCCCTACGGTTGCCAAAGATAAATCGTGATAGTCTCAAACGCACGAATTTCGCCAAATACCGTAGGGGCGGCAATCTGCCGCCCGTCCTAATCACTATTCACTAATTGCTAATCACTACGTTGGCTGAGGGGGAGGTTTTATTCCCCTTCCCCAATTTTCCTCATAACGCGGCAGGGGTTTCCGACCGCGATAACATTCGGCGGTATGTCGCGCGTTACCACGCTGCCCGCGCCGATTATCGAGCCGTCGCCGATAGTCACGCCGCCCAGCACAATAACGCCCGCGCCGAACCACACGTCGTTTCCGACCTTGATCGGCCTTGCTGTTTCAAGACCCTCGCGGCGCTGTTTCGGGTCAATGGCGTGATCGGCAGTTGTGAAAACGCAGTTCGGGCCTATGAACACATAGTCGCCGAATGTCACTCCGCCGCCGTCTAAGATATAGCAGTTCTGGTTGGCGAAAAAATAATCGCCGACCGTGGTTTTGTAGCCGTAGTCTACTCTGAAGGGAGCATTGACCGTAGGCTCCTTGCCGGTTTTCGAGAAAATCTTTTTAAGCATCTCGCCCTGAGCCGCCCTGTCCGACGGCTTTATTTTATTGAACTCAAAGCACAGATCGTTGCACGCGTCTATCTCGGCCAGCAGCTCCGGGTCATGATTCGGGTTGTAAAGCATCCCCGTGTCGCATTTTTCTTTTTCAGTCATAATTATACCATGCCTTTCGGTTTATTTTAATATTGTGGTATTCTACCACTATTTCGCGCTCATGTCAAGCATAACACAGCATGAAAGGCTCCCCCTTCCTTTAGGAGGGGGAGCTGTCGCCGAAGGCGACTGAGGGGGGATATGATTTGGCGACCATGAGCATAGTTCTCAAATATAAAAACGCGGCGCACGAAACGCCGCGAAAAAATGCCGCGCTCCGTTGTCGCCAAACAATTTTATCTTTATATGATTTTGATGTCAACTTACAAAATAGCAGTATAAATTGATGTCAACCTACAAATAACGGTATAAAGATGAGCGGGTATTTTTGTCAAAACAAAAATACTACTATTTTGTAATTAAAATATTATAAAATTGTTTGGCAAATTTATATTACCACAAATTTGCGCTTATGTCAAGGAAACTGCTTGCAAAAATTATAATATTGATGTAAAATAAAACCATGATTTGGAGATGATATTATGGATAAATCCGAGATTAGAGAAATTTTGAGCAAGGTCGCAGCGGGAGAGCTTACGCCCGAAGAGGCGGAGCTCAAGCTGCGCGTCCTGCCCTTTGAGGATCTGGGTTTCGCCAAAATCGACCACCACAGGGCAATAAGGCAGGGCGCTGCCGAGGTGATCTACGGCGCGGGCAAGACCGACGAGCAGATAATAAAAATCGCCGGGACCATGCTTGAGCGCGGCGAAAGAACCGTGCTGATAACCCGGATCGGAAAAGAAACGGCGGACAAACTGACTGACGCGCTGGATGGCAGATTCATATACAGCGAGGCCGGACGCGCAGGCGTGGCGGGCGAGATGCCTGAGCCCAAGCGCGGCTCTCACATAGTGGTCGCAACGGGCGGCACCAGCGACATACCCGTAGCGGAGGAAGCCGCCTTTACCGCCGAGGCTCTGGGCAGCAGGGTCATTCGGCTGTTTGACGTGGGCGTTTCGGGAATACATCGGCTTCTGAGCCATGCCGAGGAGATCATGAGCGCCAAGGCGGTCGTGGCCGTCGCCGGAATGGAAGGCGCGCTGCCGAGCGTTATCGGCGGTCTTGCCGACTGTCCGGTTATCGCTGTCCCCACCAGCGTGGGCTACGGCGCGGCGTTCGGCGGAGTCGCGGCGCTGTTCTCGATGCTCAATTCCTGTGCCTCGGGCGTCAGCGTCGTCAATATAGACAACGGCTTCGGCGCCGGCTATCTGGCAAACATGATAGAGAGATAATTTTATCATCATAAACCCGCGCGCTTCTTAATAAAATATACTATACTTTATTATGAGGTGGTAAATATGCGGGTTGAGACACGAGCAAATTCGCGGCCGGGGCGCGCGCCAAGCGCCGCGAAAAACAGAGAGAGCCGCGCTCGGAGGCTTTTAAAGCAATCCGCGGCGGCGGCAGTGCTCATTATAGGAATACTCCTGATAAACCGCTCGAGCTTCGCGTTTGGCAAAAACTGCGTGGCGGCGCTCGGCAGGGCTGTTAATCATAATTTTGACTGGATGGGAATTTTATATCGCGTCCGTGATTATTTCATGACTGTCTGGAGGTTCTGGAGTGAAGTTTTTTAGAAGTTTGTGGCTGATACCGATGGGAAAACACTTGTCGGTCAGCCCTTTTTTTCTTATACTTGCCGCCGCGGCGATATTCTGCGGATATGCCGAGATGTTTTTTATCGCTTATTTGTCGGCGCTGCTGCACGAGTGCGCGCATATCTTTACCGCCCGCGCCATTGACGTGGGCATATCTCGGGTAGAAATACTGCCGTTCGGCGTGTGCGGAAAGCTCAGCGCGGGCTTTATAAAAAATCCGTATAAAGAGATACTTATCGCCGCCGCAGGTCCGCTTCTGAGCGGGATATTGGCGGTGTCGCTCTGCATTGCGGCCTCGCGCGCCCCGATGCTTAAAGAGCGTATAGAATACGCGATAAACATAAACCTGGCGCTGCTCATCATAAACTTAGTGCCCGCCCTGCCACTCGACGGAGGCAGGATACTAAAGGGTCTGATCTCGATAAATTTGGGCGGCGTGAGAGCGTATAACATAGTGCTCAAGATCAGCTGTTTTCCGATTGCCGTGATAATAGCGGTGGCGGTCATGCTGCTTTTGGTAAAAGATTTCAATATGCCGCTGATACTCATCGGTGCGTTCCTGCTCGGTAACCTGTCCTATGAGCAAAAGAATCTGAACATAATTTCTCTGCGCGAGCTGCTTTACTATAAAGACGGCTTGAGGCGCGACAGGTTCTGTCAGGTAAAAAGAATGGCGGCGCACAGCGAGGTTCGAGCCGGGCTGTTTTTGCGCCGCTTGGGGTATTACAAATATCATATAATCGACGTGATCGACGACAGAGGCATGATAATCAAAACCGTCACCGAAAGCCAGATAATCTCAGCTTTGATAAACCGAAGCATACGGCTCACGATGGGCGAGATCTGATCGTTTATTTGCGGACTGCCAGTATCACGCGGATTTTTCCTCCGTTCTCGGGAAGCTTGTCATAGTAGACGTAGAGCGTGTGCGAGCCGGAGGAAATGTCGCTCATCGGGACCATTGTATACTCGTCCGACATCGAGTAGGTTTTTTCGTAAACCTGAACGTCGGGCGGTATCTCGTAAGTTCTGCCGCCGCAGCTGAGCGCCGACTGGCTCAATATCTCAATATTTCCGTTAAGCTCGGTCAGATTTGAGATCGAGGTCGGGTTCTGCGCAGAGTTCAGCCGTATTCCCATGTCACGGCCGATCGAGAATATCGTGTTGCTTGTCGCCGCGCTGTAGCTTACGCCGTTTATCAGATAGGAATATGAACCGCTGAGGCTCATGCCCGCGCTGATGTTCTGCACAGAGGTGGCGAGGCCGTAGGTGTACGAGTCACCCGTCACATCATTCAGTATCAGGCTGTCGATCTCTCCCGCGCCGTTCTTGCTTGAGCACAGCACCCTGCCCGAGCTTATATTGACGTTGTTGAGCCTGCTCGGGTAGACCGCGCAGTAGAGGGGAGCCTCGTTTTTGTCGGTTGTGCCGACGTCGAGAATCTTTACGTCGGACGACACTTTTGCGCCGCCGAGACTGTTCTTGCCGCTGCTGTATCTGAATATGCCGCCGACGCTTCCCGAATTTTCGGCGCGGCGCACCGATGCCTTGCCTTCGCTGAGCGTCACGGTAACGACGGAGTTCTTATAGTCCGAGCAGTCGCGGTCGCAGGTGTACTCGTAGGTGTCGCCACCGGGCGTCGCGATGCCGATATAGTATCCCGAATAGTTTTTAAGGTCGCCCGTGGTGTAGGTCTTTGTGCCCGCTGAGTAGGCGTAGCCCGTGATAGTCGACGGCGCGTCCGAGCCGCCGTTTGTCAGCACGTCGGCAACGTCGTTGCTCTTGCCGAGCAGCAGCGTCACGGTGTCGCCGTATTCCGCGCCGCCCGCCCATGAGAGCTTTTCAAACGCTCCCGCGCCCTCGATTTTATATGTAACGCCCGAGACGGTGACCTCGGTGGGCGCGTCCGCGTTGGGCGACGCTTTTTCATAAACGCCCGTGACTTTGTTTGTGTACACAAAAGCCATGTCGAGCTCTGGCACATAGTAGAGTATGTCGTTGCTTTGAAGCTCGGCAAGCGACGCCGCCTTGCCGCCTCGTGTGATTTTTGTTGATTCGGTTATGCCGGCGCCGCTTATGTGCGAGCTGTCCGCGGTCACGGTGTACGGGCCGCACATTTTTCCCTTGTCAAACAGGATATAGTCAATGTTTCCGTTGGTTTTGTGCACGTTAATGATGTCGCCCATCTCGAGCGTGGATTTCACCGCGCCGTAGGTAGAGCGCTGGGTTCCGTCATACGCGGCCGCGGCGTCGGGAATGTCGACTATCTCAAACTCGCCGTTTTTGTACGCCACAACGTCGCTGCCGAGCATACTGTAGACCACGTATCTCTCGTCGGGTTCCGCGCCGCTGTCCGGGAAGAATCCGATCACGGTGCGGTTGTTTTTGAGCGCTATGTCGCCTTTCATGCCGATACGCGAATAGTCAAAGTCATCTCGTATCTTAAAGCTGCCCAAGTCGGTGAAAACTTCGTCCCCCGGTATCGCGCTGTCCTCTTTTGAGGTGGATATCAGCGTGGCGTTCTCGGTAAAGCTCACGTCAAAGATCGAGATAAGCTCAGTCTGCGCGTTTTTCTGCTTGCATCGCAGAGTATTGTATATAAGCGTCGCCACGTCGCCGCGCGTCATTTGAGAGCCGACGGCGGTGTTTTTGATGTTATCGGTCATGTCAAGGCTGTCCGCCATGCCGAGCTGTCCGTCTGGCCAAGATGCGCCGAAGTCCGCGTCGGTGTAGCCCAAAACGCGCAGCATTATCGTCACGCCTTCCTCATATGTGACGGGATTATCGGGCCTGAACGACGCGTCGGGATAGCCCGAGACCAGATCGTTTGTGACGCCCACGCGAATATAAGGCGCGGCCCAGTGGGTGTAGGGCGCGTCATAAAAGGGCGATACCGAAAGGCTCGACGCCGCGCTGTGGCGGAACTGTGAGCTTGCCACGGCCGCTTTTGTGAACTCGGCTCGCGTGACCGTGTCGTCAAGGCGAAGGTCGCCGTCCGGGTCGCCACTCATTATCTCAAGCTCATTCAGGAGCTTTAAAACCTCGTCTTTGTTCGAGCTTGTCTCGTGCGCGGCGCAGGGCAGAGCCGCCATGCAGACCGCCAAGGCCATAATAATGGTTATAATTCTTTTTATTTTCATAAAATTTCTCATTGCCTCCGTTCTATTCATGCCTCAGGGCGTCTATCGGGTTAAGGTTTGCCGCGTTTTTGGCGGGCAGATAGCCGAACAGTATGCCGATCGCAACCGAAACGCCGAACGCAATCGCTATCGCCGAAAACGACGGCACGGTTTTGAGACCCATCAGCGAACCGAAAACCACCGCGAGGATCGACCCGACTATGATTCCGATAATTCCGCCGACGCCGCTCACCGTGCCGGCCTCTATAACGAACTGGGATTTGATGTCGCGGTTCTTGGCGCCCAGTGATTTGCGTATTCCGATTTCCCGCGTGCGCTCTGTGACAGACACCAGCATTATATTCATGATGCCGATGCCGCCCACCAGCAGCGAGATGGCCGCGATACATATAAGCAAGGTCTCCATTGTGCCCGTCATGGTGTTCACCATGTCCATGACCTGCTTCACGCTTATCACTGAATAATAGTCGCTGTCGCCGAGCTTGTTGTCAAGGTACCGCTTGATCTTCACAACGGCGCTGTCGACCAGATCGTCGCTCACGGCCTGGGCGGTGTAGGCGGGGATAAAACCGCTCTGCGACATCGAGACCGCGGTCGTGTACGGAATATATATGACCTCGTCCTGACCGCCGCTTTCGGAGTCGGCCTCCTCGGTAAGCACGCCTACGACCTTAAAGCTCTTGCCGTTTATTTTGAGGTTCTGTCCGAGCCCGTTTCCGCGGCCGAACAGTTCCTTTTCTATATATGTGCCTATAACGCAGACCTTTTGTTTGCGGCTGATGTCCGAAAAGTGAAGAAACCTGCCTTTTTCAAGCTCCAGCACCTTGATGCCCATGTACTGCTCGTCTACCCCGGTGACGCTTGTTTTAAGGTCCTCGTCAAGCGTTTTGACGGTGGCCGACGGCAGAGTGGTCGTGGGGCTTATCGCTTTTAAGTATTCTCCGTTTTCCTCGGCAAAGTTATACATGTCGTTCTCATCGACCGTGCGGCTGCCGCCGCGGTCTGTCACGGTTATGTTTATCGAGTCGGTGCCCAGCTTGGCAAACTCGCTGTTCATCAGGTCCATCATGCCGTTCATCAGGCTGATGAGAATTATAACGGCAGCAACGCCGATAATTATTCCCAGCATGGTGAGCAGCGAGCGCATCTTGTCGAACATAAGATTTTTGAGCGCCAGCGCAAATGATTTTTTAAGCGTCACCCACGCCCACCTCCTTGTCTCCGGCGTGAGCGACGGTGGCGAACTTGCCGATGTCTGGCTCGCCGTCGTATGTGACCCTGCCGTCCTGTATTCTGATGACGCGCTCAGCCTGCGCCGCTATCGTGTTGTCGTGGGTGATCAGCACTATCGTGTTGCCCTCGGTGTGCAGCCTTTTCAAAAATTCAAGCACGTCGCGGCCCGTTTTGGAATCAAGGGCTCCCGTCGGCTCGTCCGCCAGGATTATCGACGGGTCACCCGCCAGGGCTCTTGCAATCGAGACGCGCTGCTGCTGGCCTCCCGAGAGCTGCTGCGGCATGTTTTCCGCTTTTGACCTGAGCCCGACTCTGTCGAGGGATTCAAGTGCCCTTCTCGTCTGCTCTTTTTCCGAGAGCCCCGCGTACATAAGCGGCAGCTCCACGTTCTGGCGCACGTTGATCTTAGGTATCAGATTGTACTGCTGGAATATAAAGCCCAGCTCCTTGTTGCGTATCTCGGCCTGCTCGTCGTCCTGCATGGTGCCGACGTCAATGCCGCGCAGGTAGTATTTGCCGCTCGTCGGCACGTCGAGACAGCCGATTATGTTCATGCAGGTGGATTTTCCGCTGCCCGACTGGCCCACTATCGCCACAAACTCGCCCTTATATATCTTCATGGAAATGCCGTCAAGGGCGTGCACCTCGGTGTCACCCATGACGTATATCTTATAAACATTGTCAAATTCGATCAGCGGTGTTCCGCTTTGCTTTGCCGCCGTCATTCCGAGCCTCCTCCGGACATATTGTCTCTCATCGAGTCCCGGTTTTCCTCCATCATGTTCATCATGTCATCCATGGAGTTGTATTCTTCGGAATAGAGCTCGTCGCCCTCCGAAAGTCCGCTCAGTATCTGGATATATTCGTCATCCGCTGCTCCTGTGGTGACGGTAACTGTGTGGTAGCCTTCGGGAGCGGTGTCGCCTTCCTCGGTCTTTTCGCCTTTGACGTAAACCGTGTCTCCGCGGTTCAGGCAGCTGACGGGAATAGCCAGCGCGTTATGCACGCTTGATAGCACGATCGCCGCGTCGATGTTCATGCCGGGCAGCAGGCTGTCGTCAAAGTCGATTATCTCTATTTTCACCGGAAAAGTGGTTACGCCGTTCTGACCCGCCGTGCCGCCGATACCGACGGTGTCCACAACGCCGATGTATTCCTTGTCGCTGATATCGGTCGTGATGGTGACCTTCTGACCGACATGGATATTTTTGATGTCCAGCTCGTCAACGTTCAGCGTGCACTTGAGGCGGCTCATGTCGTATATGACAGCCATAGCCGAAGAGTCGCCGCCCCCGAGAGATATGCCGCCTCCCGCCGCAGAGCCCGCGGCTCCCATTCCCGATGCAGCCGAACCCGACGATGCCGCCGAGTAGGAGGAAGCGGAGGCTGACATACCCGAAGCGTTGTCACCCTTCTTTTTGTTTTTGGTAACGACCGTGCCCGAGATCGGAGCCCGCACGGTGTAGTCGTCGAGCTGCCGCAGCAGATTGTCTTTCGAAAGCAGCGCGTCGTTGTATTGAAGGCGCGCGTTCTCAACAGCAGAGTTGAGCTTATTGTCGCTGATCGCGGTGTTCGCGTCGCTGTTTGAGTTTTGTATTTCGGCTCTGCTTAATGCCTCGCGCGTGTCGCTTAGGTTGAGCAGAGCTGTGTTCACCTGCGAGTTGACCGAGTCGCCGTCGAATTTCAGTATCACGTCGCCCCGCCTTATATATGAGTTTTCGGAGATATACAATTGCTCGATTTTGCCGCCGGCCTGCGCGGAGATCGTCTCTTCGGTCAGGTTTTCAAATGTTCCCGCGTCGCCGCAGGCGATATTTCCGACCACCGCCGTCGCGGTGTCGCCCGAGGCCACGGCTCCGGGATTTTGGACCTCGATCGTCACATAGTTATACATGGTATATCCGCTGCCGCCAACGGAGCGGCCGCTTATCTCGGTGACCGTGCCGTTCAGGCGGGAGCCGTTTTTGGTGAGAGTCAGCTCCGCCGGGGCGCCGACATATATGCTCGCGATATCCGCCGAGTTAAAGGGCACGTCGATTTTAAGCGCCGTGCTGTCGACAATATCGCATATCGGTGAGCCAGCCGCGACGGTGTCGCCTACCGAGACGTGCATCTCCGTAACATATCCGGAATATTCCGAAACGGCGCTCAGGTCGCTTACGGCGCGGAGCGCGTCATCATAAGCCTGCTGCGCTTTTTGCACCGCTATTTTTGCGCTCTCAAGCGTGCTCACGCCTGTCTGCTTGTCGCGCACGGTCATGGTGTCCTCTTTTAACGCGTCGTCATAAGCCCTTTTTGCGCGGGCGATCGCTATATCGGCGCTGGCGATGTTGTTTTCTATCGCCTCGGAGTCGATAACGTACATCACGTCGTCTTTGTTTAGATAGTCGCCTTCCTCGAAAAAGTCGTCAAGTATCTCGCCGGAGACGTTCGCTGTGACGGAATACTCGCTGTTTGGCTCCACCACCGTGGAATCGCTTATTTTTTCCTCAATGTCGCGAAGCTCGGCGGTTATGGCGGTGCCGTTTTGAGCGCCTTTTCTATCCGACAGCGCGCCGAAGCCTATAACGCCGCCCGCGAGCAGCGCAATGATCAGAGCTACCGCGATTATCTTGTGCCTTGAAAAGAATTTCAGAATTTTTTCCGCGCCGTTTTTAACGGCGCCGCCAAGTGATTTAAATTTTTCTTTCATAATTATACGCCCCGCTGCTCCTGCCGTGATAAACGCTTGTTTTCGGATATGTCGGCCAGAATTTTTGTTGTCTTTTTCAGAAGCCCCGTCATGGTATTGTAGTCTTTCTCGCCCAGCCTCTCTTTAACGATATTAATGCTCTCCGCTATATATTCGTCGGTGCTGCGCACAAGCTCCACGCCCACGTTGGTTATGTCAAAGTAAACCCTGCGCCTGTCCTTGTCGCTCAGCCTGCGCCTCAGATATCCGCGTTTTTCGAGAGACGACACAAACTGAGACACCGCCGCCTTTGAGACCGAGAACATCTCGCTGATCTCAGCCGAGGTAATATCCTCGCTGGTCATAATGGATTTAAGTATCAAAAGCTCTTTGTTGTTTATCGGCAGATCTTTCACCATGTTTTCCAAGGCGGTTTTCATGTTCTCAAAAATAATGTTCACGCCGTCATTGTTTTCGGCGCAAAGCGTTATGTGATTCATGGTTCCACTTCCCTTTTAAATATTAACAAACTTAATAGTTAAGCAGCTTAATTTTAGCAAACGAAAAACGTGATGTCAATATAATTTTAAGATTTTATTAAATTATTTTAAAAAACACTTGCATTATTTTGTCTGCGGAGTTATAATTAAACCAATATACTTTGCAAGGAGGTACAAAAATGATGACAGTATATGCCGCAAACGGAGCGGCGGGAGCCGCAGGCGGTTCGTATTCAATGATAATAATGCTGGTTCTGATCCTGGTCGTTTTCTATTTTGTTCTGATAAGACCTCAGAAGAAAAAGGAAAAAGCGCTTCAGGAGATGATCTCAAACCTTAAGGTAGGAGACGAGGTTGCCTCGATCGGCGGTATCCATGGAAAGATCACGAAGATAAAGGACAACCTTTTCATTCTCGAGAGCGGCGCGGGTACCACGAAGTCATACGTGACTATCGAAAAGAGCGCCATAGCCCGTGTTATCAAGGAAGGCTCGTCAAAACCCGAGGAAAAAGAGGAAGAAAAACCCGAGGAAAAATCCGAGGAATCCAAATCGTAGGGGCGGATATCATCCGCCCGTCTGCCTCGCCCCTTGGTGACGATATACACAATACCGTAGGGGCGGATATCATCCGCCCGCGGAATATCTATGTCAATCCCCGCATATAATTTACCAAAATAAATTATTGCGAGGTGTGATTATATGGCAGGCGAGGTAATTCATGCAAAAGAGACGGCGGGCGGTAAGAGCCCGATCGCGGCTGTCGCAGTCGGCCTGATATTCGGTTTGGCCGCGGCTGCGCTGGTGTTGCTTATCGTTTCTGCAGCGGCGGTGTTTTACGACATTCCCGAGCGTGTGATGAATATTCTGATCATTGTCATTTCGGCTGCGTCGATGTTCTTTGCCGGGCTAAAGGCTGCCGCTAAGAATCAAAAAAACGGTTTGCTTATCGGTGTCGTAACGGGATTGCTCTATTCGGCGATCACTCTGGCCGCGGGGCTGATGTTTGGATCATCGATCGGGTTCTCGCCCGAGCTCATAGCGGATTTCGCTGTCGCGGCGGCGCTCGGCGGCCTTGGCGGCGTTGCCGGAATCAATATGTCCGGGCATAAAAACAGAAAAAGAAAACACAAGTAGAAATATAATTTAAGCATAAGGAGAGATTACTAATGAAAGTTCAAAGAATCAAGACATTAAACAGCGCCACACTCAAGGAGAGCGCGTGCAAAGGCGGCTGCGGCGAGTGCCAGACCTCGTGTCAGTCGGCTTGCAAGACCTCGTGCACGGTTGCCAATCAGAAGTGCGAGAATGAGGAAAGATAAATCTTTAAATTTCCGAGCGGAAGTTTAAACGCCCGGGCGCTCACACACAGTGTGGCGCCCTGTTTATTTTAATTAATCTTGACAAATTAACTTAGGAGAATAAATATGCTTCATACTTTTGAAATGTTTGACAAATACATCGCCCTTGACGTGAACAGCGGCTGCGTCCACGAGCTGGACAAGCTGAGCTATGACGTGCTGAATTTTCTTGACGTGAAAGGTCTTGACCCGGAGAGCGACGAGGCCAAGTTCAAAGCTGTAGGCGAGTTCAGAAAAGAATACGATTCCGAGGACGTTTGGGACGTCATCGAGGACATAGCCGAGCTTAAAAAGAACGGAATGCTCTGGGCGGAGGACGATTTTGAGTATAACAAAGAGCTTAAAAGAAATGCGCCTGTAAAGGCGATGTGTTTACACATAAGTCATGACTGCAATCTGCGCTGCAAGTATTGTTTCGCCGAGGAAGGCGAGTATCATTCGGGCCGCCGCGAACTGATGAGCGCCGAGACGGGAAAGCGCGCAATGGACTATCTGATGGCGAATTCCGGCAGTCGGCGCAACCTTGAAGTAGACTTTTTCGGCGGTGAACCGCTGTTGAATTTTGAGGCTGTAAAGGAGATTGTTTGCTATGCGAGAGAGCTCGAAAAGAAACATGACAAGGTATTTCGCTTTACAATAACGACCAACGGGATTTTGCTTGATGAAGAAAAGCTCGCGTACATAAATAAAGAAATGGGAAATATCGTACTCAGTATCGACGGCAGAAAAGAGGTAAACGACCGCGTCAGATACAGGACGGACGGCACGGGCAGTTATGACAGCATAGTGCCGATATTCAAAAAGACGGCTGAGAGCCGTAATCAAGATAATTATTATGTCCGTGGAACGTTCACGAGATACAATCTCGATTTTTCAAAGGACGTGCTGCATCTGGCGGATCTGGGCTTTAAGCAGATCTCGGTCGAGCCCGTGGTATGCGCCGAGGAGACCGATTATTCACTGCGCGAGGAGGATTTGCCGCGCGTTTTTGATGAGTACGAGACCTTGACCCGGGAATATGTGAAGCGCAAAAAAGAAGGAAACGGCTTCAACTTTTTCCATTTTATGATCGACCTTGACGAGGGGCCGTGCGTTATAAAGCGTCTTTCGGGCTGCGGCTGCGGCTGCGAGTATATCGCTGTCGCGCCGAACGGAGACGTGTATCCCTGCCACCAGTTCGTGGGAACCGAGGAATACAAAATGGGCAGCATTTACGATGATAAGGAGCTTGACCGCGATATTCGCAACGAGTTTGCGGATTGCAATATTTACTCAAAGCCCGACTGCCGCGACTGCTTCGCGAAGTTTTTCTGCAGCGGCGGCTGCGTCGCCAACGCCTGCCTGATAAACGGCAGCATCAGCAAGCCCCACAAGCTGAGCTGCGAGATGATGCGCAAGCGCCTTGAGTGCAGTCTCTACGCCAAAGCCGCCCTTGCGGAGGAGTAGAGCAGCGTCTGCGGCATTACAGCGGGCGGATAATATCCGCCAATACATGTGCCGATGATATAACAATTTAGCCGCAAACGCACAAATTCCACCAACCCCTGTAGGGGCGGCAATCTGCCGCCCGTCTGCCTGACGGAGGGGGATTCTCTAATCACTAATAACTATATTTGGAGGTGTGTATATATGCTAAAAAAATTGCTTCGTCTTATGTCAAAGACGGACAGAAAATTCGCGTTGTTCACGCCGCTGCTGATCGTCGGTGAGGTGGCTATGGAAACCACCATACCGCTGATGATGGCGCGCATTGTTGATGTGGGCATCGCGAATGCCGATGTCGGCTATGTGGTGAGGTCGGGCATTATCATGATGCTTATGGCTCTTGTTTCGCTGTGCTTCGGCGCGGGCGCGGCTCGAACCGCATCGATGGCCTCGACCGGATTCGCTGCGTCGATCAGACAGGCTGTGTTCTTCAAGATCCAGGACTTTTCGTTCGGCAACATCGACAAGTTCAGCACATCGTCGCTCCTGACCCGCCTCACGACCGACATCACAAACATTCAGATGTCTACCATGATGGTTATCAGGACCTGCGTCCGTGCTCCCATGATGTTCGCAATGGCGCTGTTCATGGCGATCTCGCTCAACGCGCGTCTGGCGCTTATCTTCGCGGTTGCCGTGCCGATAATATGCGTCACTGTGTTCACCGTGGCGGTCAAAGCGATGCCCAGGTTCCGCCTGATGCTCAGAAAGATCGATGATCTGAACCGCGTTGTGCAGGAGGATCTTGCGGGTATCCGCGTTGTCAAGGCGTTTGTGCGCGAAAGCTACGAGGACGAGAAGTTCAACACTATCACAAACGAGGTCAGAGACGCCCAGGTATCGGCCGAGAAGCTTATCATAATCAACATGCCTGTTATGCAGATGGTTATCTACGCCTGCATCGTGGCGATCCTCTGGTTCGGCGGCAACATGGTTATCGTCGGCGGAATGCAGACCGGCGAGCTTATAAGCTTCATAACCTACGTCACCCAGATACTTATGTCGCTGATGATGATCTCGATGATATTCATCCAGCTGGTAAACTCCAAAGCCAGCGGTGACCGTATCTGCGAGATACTCGACGAGGAGCTTGAGATCAAGGACGACAACAACAACGAGAATCTGACCCTCGACGACGGCTCGATCAGGTTCGAGGACGTGGCGTTCAGCTACCAGCACGACATAATGAACTGCGCGGTGCGCCACATTAACCTTGACATCAAATCGGGCGAGACCGTGGGCATTATCGGCGGCACGGGCTCGTCAAAGAGCTCGCTTGTTCAGCTTATCCCGAGGCTTTACGACGTGACCGCGGGCCGCGTTATAGTCGGCGGCCATGATGTGCGCGAATATAAGCTGGACGTGCTGAGAAACGACGTCTCGATGGTGCTCCAAAAGAACGTGCTGTTCAGCGGCACGATTGCCGACAACCTGCGCTGGGGCGACGAGCACGCCACGCAGGAGCAGATAAGCGAGGCCTGCCGCGACGCCTGCGCCGACGAGTTTATATCGGGTTTCCCCGACGGCTACAGGACCGATCTCGGTCAGGGAGGCGTGAACGTTTCGGGCGGCCAGAAGCAGAGGCTGTGTATCGCCAGAGCTCTGCTTAAAAAGCCGAAGATAATAATCCTCGACGACAGCACCAGCGCGGTCGATACCGAGACCGACGCGCGCATCAGAAGCGCGTTTAAGACCAAACTCAAGGGCACGACCACTATAATAATCGCCCAGCGCATCAGCTCGATCGAGGACGCCGACAAGATAATCGTCATGGACAACGGACGCATAAGCGCCCAGGGCACCCATGAGCAGCTGCTCGAGAGCAGCGATATATACCGCGAGATCTACGAGTCTCAGCAGAAAGGAGCTGCGTGATATGCCTCCGGGACCTAAAGGATTCAAAAAACCCAAAAACACCAAAAAGACTGCGGCGCGCCTGTTCTCGTATCTGGCGAAGTACAAGCCGCAGCTGGTTCTGGTTATCATCGGCGTTATAGTTTCAAGCGCCGCCAACGTCTACGGCACGTATATGTTAAAGCCGATGCTGGACGACTACATAGTACCCCTTATCGGAGCCGAGAACCCTCCGCTTACGACGTTCCTTGTGAACATACTGCTGCTGCTCGGCGCGTACATAGTCGGCGCGTTCGCCTCATGGATGTATAATCGAATCATGGTAAACATCTCGAGCGGCGTGCTGTATACCGTGAGGAACGACCTGTTCACCAAGATGCAGAAGCTCCCCTTAAAATACTTCGACACCCACACCCACGGCGATGTTATGAGCCGCTATACCAACGACGCAGACGCCATCAGAATGATGATGTCCCAGAGCGTGCCTCAGCTTGTCTCGTCGTTTTTGACCGTTATCTCGGTGTTTATCATGATGATAGTGATAAGCCCTGTTCTGACGCTGCTGGTTCTGGTTATGCTCGTCATAATTTTCTTCGTTATCAGCTTTGTCGGCAAGCGCTCCGCCTATTTCTTCAGAAAGCAGCAGAACGCCATCGGCGCGGTCAACGGCTATGTTGAGGAAATGATCGAGGGCCAGAAGGTCGTAAAAGTTTTCTGCCATGAGGACAAATCCAAAGAAAAATTCTCGAACATAAATGAGGCGCTTCGCGGCGCATCCGCCAACGCCAACACCTTTGCCAACGTGCTGTTCCCGATCATGGGCAACCTGTCGTATCTGCACTACGCGGTGACCGCTATGGTCGGCGCCGCGCTGACGATACACAGCGGCAACACGAGCGCGGGCTTCTTCGCGCTGACGATCGGCTCGCTGACCGCGTTTTTGCAGTACACCCGCTCGTTCTCGCAGCCGATAACCCAGATGTCGCAGCAGGTCAACGCCATACTTAACGCTATGGCGGGCGCCGAGCGCATATTCCAGGTTATAGACGAGAAGGCCGAGGTCGACGACGGCAAGGCGACCATCGCCAGAGTGGTGATTGAGCCCGACGGAAATATAATAGAGGTTAACCACCGCACGGGCCGCTGGGCGTGGAAACGCCCGGGCAAGGACGGCAAGGTCATCTACAACGAGGTTCGCGGCGAGGTCGAGTTCAAAAACGTCACATTCAGCTATGACGGCAAAAAGACGGTTTTGAAAGACATTTCGCTTGTGGCCGAGCCCGGCCAGAAGATAGCCTTCGTCGGCTCCACGGGCGCGGGCAAGACCACGATAACCAACCTGATAAACAGGTTCTACGACGTGCCCGACGGCAAGATCACATACGACGGAATAACGATAAACAAGATCAAAAAGGACGATCTGCGCCGCTCGCTCGGCATGGTTCTGCAGGATACTCATCTGTTCACAGGCACGGTCATGGACAACATCAGATACGGCCGCCTTGACGCTACCGACGAGGACTGCATATACGCGGCCAAGATCGCCAACGCCCACTGGTTCATCACCCATCTGCCCGACGGCTACAACACGATGCTCACGGCGGACGGCGAGAACCTGAGCCAGGGCCAGAGACAGCTGCTGGCGATTGCCAGAGCAGCCGTTGCCGACCCGCCCGCGCTTATCTTGGACGAGGCGACCAGTTCGATCGACACCAGAACCGAAAAGATAATAGAAAAGGGTATGGACGGCCTGATGAAGGGCAGAACGGTGTTCGTTATAGCCCACAGGCTCTCGACAGTCAGAAACGCCGATATGATAATCGTGCTTGAGCACGGCCGGATCATCGAGAAGGGCAACCACGAGCAGCTTATTGCCCAAAAGGGCAAATACTACCAGCTCTACACCGGCGCCTTCGAGCTGGACTAATTTATAAACTAAACATAAAAGACCCCGATACTTTTCAGGGTCTTTTATATTTGAAAATCGGCATATGTTTATTTGATATTGTAAATTCCATCGGCGGGTGACGTTATGCTCGCATTGTAAAACGCCTTCATTGATTCGTAAATATATTTCGCGTCATCTACGCCCGCCGTTTCGTATGCCGAGTGCATAGAAAGCTGCGCCGCGCCTATATCGACTGTGTTTATCGAAACCTGCTCGGTTGAGAGGTTGCCCAAGGTCGAGCCTCCGGGAATGTCGCTGCGGTTGACATACCTTTGATACGGAACGCCCGCGTTCTCGCAGATTTTCAGGAAAACACCCTCGGACACGCCGTCGGTGGTATATTTTTGCTGCGCGTTGTATTTGACAAGAACGCCGCCGTTCAGGTACGGGCGGTTGGTCGGGCATGACTTGTCGGGATAGTTGGGATGCACCGCGTGGCCGTTGTCAGCCGAGAGCATAAAGCTTGAGGCCAGCATGCGCAGCATATCGCTCTCGTCCCTGTTCAGGGCTTTGCATATTCTGAACATTGTGTCGCGCATAAACGTTGATTTCGCGCCCTGCTTAGTGCCGCTGCCCACTTCCTCGTTGTCAAACACGCAGCACATTTGAACAGACTTGCTGTCGCCAGAGCCGATGAGCGCTTTCATGGCGGTGTAGGGGCACTGCAGATCGTCTATCCTTGGCGATGAGAAGAACTCGTTGCCGCGGCCCCAAATTCTGCCTTTGAGGCGGATATATAAGAACAGATCAGTTCCTATTATGTCATCGGCGGTCGCGTCAATGCTGTCGGCCACAGTTTCGATAAAGCTTTTTCCGTTATCTCCGCCCGAGAACAGAGGAAGAAGGTCATTCTGAACGTTTAAGGAGCGGCTGTCATTTGTGTCTCTGCTCATATGTACCGCAAGGCTCGGGATAACAAGCAGGTCGCGGTCGATATTTACAAGTCTCATTTCTATGCCGTTTTCTGTTTTAACCGCTGCTCTTCCCGCCACTGAGAGAGGGCGGTCAAACCATGTCGAGATGTTAGGTCCTCCGTACCGCTCCACGTTAAGCTTAACATATATGTCTTCAACGCGTATCTCGGCGTTTGGCTTGATTTTAAAACACGGGGAGTCGCTGTGCGCCGCAACTATCGCGAAAGCTTTCGGATCATCCGGAACCTTGAACGCGATAACTGCTGAGCCGTTGCGCGTCACAAAATATTTTCCGCCGGGCTCAATTTCCCATTTTTGGGATTCATAAAGCTCTGAAAAGCCGTTTCCCAAAAGCATTTTCTTTAAGTTGTTAACCGCTGTAAAGCTTACGGGGCTTTTGTCAAGAAAGCCTATTAATTCTTTCGTAAAATTCAAATTATCCATAATTATCCTCCTGAGTTAATTATAACAATTATTCGGCGGCAAGTCAATAAACGCCGCGCAAAAACATATTTTATAAGCTTCTTTACAAAAAACAAAAATCATGTTAAAATATTCAAAAAGGAGTGGATAAAATGTATATAGGCATAGATTTGGGAGGCACAAATATAGCCGCGGGTCTGGTTGACGAAAACGGAAAAATACTGCATAAATTTCAAACGCCTACTCTGGCGGAGCGCTCGTTTGAGGAGATCGTTTCTGATATGGCAATGGCGGCCGAGCGCGTTATAAGTGATTCGAAGATATCAAGATCGGATATAAAGTCAATAGGCGTCGGAAGTCCCGGCGCGATCGACAACCAAAACGGCACAATATTGTTCGCGGGCAATCTTGGATGGAAGAACGCGCCGCTTAAAGCCGAGCTTGAGCGGCTGACCGGTTTTGAGACAAATATAGAAAACGATGCCAACGCGGCGGCGTACGGCGAATATTTTATGCACGGCGGCGGAATAAGCGATTTTATATTTATAACCCTCGGCACCGGGATCGGCGGCGGAATAATAATAGACGGAAAGATATACCGCGGCTTTAACGGCGCGGGCGCCGAGCTCGGTCACAATACCCTGATTTTCGGCGGCGATATGTGCAGCTGCGGCAAACGCGGCTGCTGGGAGGTATACGGCTCTGTGAGCGGTCTTATCAAGCAGACCAAAGATGCGATAAAAAAACATCCCGATTCGCTTATGGCAAAGCTGAAATCAGGGCGCGGAACGGTTGACGGAAAAACCGCCTTTGACGCGGCCAAACAAAATGACCCCGCGGCAAAAGCGGTCGTTACGCAATATCTTGAATATGTGGCTGACGGAATATGCAGCCTGGTAAATATCTTTGAGCCCGAGGTGCTGCTGATCGGCGGAGGAATAAGCAAGGAGGGGAATTTTTTGCTCGGCCCGATAAAAGAATACTGCGAGAAAAATTATTTCTGCAAGTCGATCCGCCAGACCAAACTCGGGATAGCGAAGCTCGGCAACGACGCGGGAATAATCGGGGCCGCGCTGTCGGAGAAACGCGGCTAAATTTTCAGCTCAAGGCCGAGGGCGCAGCGGCGGATCAGATCGAGGGCGTGCAGCGATGCGCGCTCTCTTATGTTTTCGCGGCTGCCGTTTAGTTTAAGCTTAAACGCGCGGTGAATATTTTTTGAGCAAATCGAAATATACACAAGACCGACGGGCTTTTCCTCACTCCCGCCGTCGGGGCCGGCTATTCCCGTCACAGAAACGGCGATGTCGGCTCCCGAGCGTGCGCGCGCCCCTCGCGACATCTCAAGGGCCGTTTGCTCCGAGACCGCTCCGTATTTTTTGAGCGTGTCGCAGTTAACGCCCAGCATGTCGGCCTTCTGCACGTTTGAATATGTGACGTACCCACAGTCGAAACATTCTGACGATCCGGGAATTCTGGTTATCTTTTCGGCGATCAGACCGCCAGTGCAGCTCTCTGCGCAGGTCGCCTTGAGCCCGCGCTCTCGCAGGATCTCCACAACGACGTTTTCCATCGAGTTGTCAATGCCCGTGCCGTAAACTCGGTCACCGAGTATGCTCTCGATTTTTTCCTGCATAGGCACGAGCATCGCTTTCGCCCTATCCACGGTATCGGCTTTCGCTGTGATCCTCAGCTCCACCTGCCCCGTTTTGGCGTATGGCGCGACCGTGGGATTGGTTGAATTGTCCATCAGATCGCGCAGCTTTTCGTCAACAGCCGATTCGCCGAGGCCGAACACGCGGATAGATTTTGAGCGTATGACCCCGTCTGAAAACTTTTCAAGGTAGGGTATGACCTGCTCGTCAAACATCGGTTTCATCTCAAGCGGGGGGCCGGGAAGCATAATAAATTTGCACTTCTCGGTTTCAACGATCGCGCCGGGCGCGGTTCCGTTGTCATTTTGAAGTATTATGCAGCCTTCGGGCATCTCTGCCTGCTTGAAGTTGCTTTCGGGCATATACATGTTGCCGCGGCTGAAACGCTTGATTATCCTGCGTTTGCTATTTTCGTCCATAACGCATTTTAATCCGCAGTATTCCGCGATAGTTTCCTTTGTCAGATCATCGCCCGTGGGCCCGAGGCCTCCGGTTGTTATGACCGCGTCGGCCCGTCCCGCCGCGATCTCAAGGGCCGCTTTGAGCCGCTCGGGATTGTCGCCCACGACCGTGGTGTAGTACACGTTAAACCCGAGTTCGCTCAGTCTGCGGCTGAGGTATTGCGCGTTTGTGTTCACGATAGAGCCGAGCAGTAGCTCGGTTCCGACCGACAGTAATTCAAATGTCATAGTTCTGTCTCCTTTAAGAATTATATTACGATATATATTTTAGCATATTATTTTTGTTTTATCAAGAAATTTAAAAGAGCGCGGCAAAATTCCGCGCTCAATTTTATTATCGGAACCAATTGGGATAACTTAATTATTCAAATTCGTTTTCGCCAGGGGTTTTAAGCTGTCCGTGCCGTCCCATGCAAATACCTTGTATATAGCGGCGTTTGGCGCGGCGCCGACCGATATTCCGGTAAGCTCCGATCCCGCGGGAACGGTCACGCGCGTCGGATCTGACATTGAGAGCAGAGCGCCGTTTTGGTCATAAGCAGCTACTATAATATCAGCGTCAATATCCGCGTCAGAAATGTTCGCGATATCGACCGAGGCTGCGCCGCCTGAGACCGCGCTGTCTGTTATAACAAGCGGCATACTCGCATCAGCGACGCTTTTACCGATCGTGAAATATTGGTCCGGGTCGATCGCCAGCGGCTTTCCGTCGAGATACAGCTGATATGTGTATTTTCCCTCGGGCAGACCCATCGCGCCGATATCAAACTCGAAGCGGTCGTCCGATTCGGGAACCTCCGAAACGCTTGCGGCCTCATCGCCCAAAACTTCGCCGGTCAGACCGATCGTGTCCACGGTGAAGATCTTAAGTCCGATTTCCGAGCCGCTCAGATTGAAGCCGTTTACCTCAAGCCGCTCGCTGCCGCCGCGTCCGATAATATCGCAGCTTTCGACAAACGCGACGCCGCGCTTGTCGGTCAGCAAAATGGCGTTTTGGGCTTCTCCGTTTACGAGTATGCGAACTATGCTGTTTTTAAAGTTTTGTATGCCGCTGAAGTCGAAAGTGAATTTGTATGTGTTTCCGAATGTGTCGGAACTGTACGCTTTAACAGCTGTCACAGGGATCTCGGCCGTGTTGTCTCCGTATTCGAAACGGGCCGTAATCTTGTCGTTTTCGGATATGTTTATTGCGTCGATATTGGTTTCAAATTTATCGGAGCTGACAAGTGTTTCATAGTATCGTGTCGGCCAATAGTCGAGCATTACCTTATCTGTCGTGAAAAACGATCTTGTGCCTGCTATCGCCTCTCTTGAGGCTATGCCCTGATTTTGAAGCGCCTCGTTATAATATATGATCTCGTATTCCTTGCCGGGCTTAGCGATGTTTTTAAAATGTCCGCTGTACATATACAGTCCGCCGAAGTTCTTTTTATCAAGCTCGGACAGCTGCACGGCAGCCGCGACTGTCGGATATTCGTTTTGGTCATCGGAATACTCGATCAGTTCGATCTCACCCTCGGTGAAGTTTATGGGATCGCTGAGCGTGAAGCTTATATCGCTTGACGGTGCGCAGTACGTCATGTACGCTTCGTCGTCGCGCATTATTGTTGACACGTTCAAATAGGAGTCCAGATCTTTGTATGACACGTTTTCGTCGACAACATTTATCTCAAAATCCGTATTTCCGAATCTCGTCACGGCAGAAAGCGTAACCGTGCCGCCGCCCAGCGCGCTGAGGTCAACATTCGCGAAGTCCGCTTTAAACGAGTTGACCCAGACACATATATATTGATAGAGACTCGATCCATCAGAGCGTATGTTCTCGGCTTCGGCGATAACGCTTCCGTCGGCGATCAGGCGGAGCGATATAATATCTTCGGGTCTCATCATTGTGTAGCTCTCCAGGTAAAACGACATATCTTTTATCTCTTTTGCGGATGACGACAAAAACGGGTATGAGCCTATATGCGCCGGAACGTATCGCGGAAGGTTGATCTTGATGAGCCTTGAGGAATCATCAGACTTCAGAAAGACGGTGCCGTTGAGCACATCCAAGTCACTTATAACAAGCTCGCCTATGCCGAGTTCGTTGACCGTGAGCTTTCCGGCCTCGTCGGTGTTATCATTATAAACGGGATAGGTACCCGCTGCCAAATTCTCAACAATTATATCAAATGTGTTTACGTCTTTTCCGTTAATGTCGATGATAGTCGGTATGTTATATGTATATAAGTAGCGCGTAGTTGAGGAGCCGGAGAATTCGCGGCCCTTTTCGGAATGAAGTTCAAGGTGATAATTCGTGCCGACTGTCGGCGCCTCGCTCAGTTTAACGCTGTACAGCGCTTCGGAGGGCGCGATTTTCACGGTGCGCGGAATATCAGATCTGCCTATTTCGTTTCCGTTCTCGTCGCATAAGGTAATATAAATGTCGTTCAGGTCCTCGATATAAGAGTCAAATCCTAAGTTTACGTCTATGCTCTTGGTGACGGGCGTCAGATTATCATGATTCACGTATAGCTGAAACGGAATATAGTATTCGCCGATCAATATATGTCTCGGGAGCAGCGTGAGAGTATCTCCGTCCGTAAAGTGAACGGTTGTTTCAAGCAGATATTGTTCTGTTTTAGGCACGCTCGGAGTTGGAATATTGAAGTGGGCAAGCACGCTGCCCTCAACGTATGATTCCGGGAATGAGGTCGTTTCGGTGATAATATCTCCATCGTCGGACTTGACAGCGATGTCGGCTGTGGCGATGATTTTATCTCCAAACGGATAATCGCTGTCGTAGAAATCATATTCGATATTCATGGTATCATTGAACGTTGAATAATAAAGCCGCTCTACGGCATAGTCGTAATAATTAAACTCAATGGGGCCGACCTCATGGCCGTCTAAATAAAGATACGCGACATACTCGCCCGGCTCGATGACCATGTTGGTAGTGCCGCTTACGGAACTTATGTCGATCCCCTCGACGGTGACCTGATCGGGGCCGCCCGCTGCGTACTCGGGATATAATTCATAGTTTAAGCCCATCATCGGGATAAGCTCGCCGCTTCTCTTTTCATACACCTTTATATACCGCTCGGATAGAGATCTTGAGATAGTGATCGGTTCGGAAAATGGGATCCGGCATTTAAATGTTTTGGACTCGCTATACGAATCACAGAATTCCGCGGGTCCGTCCCGAACGGCGCTATGATGCTCGGGCTCCGTGACGGTCAGCGGGATCGAGTCCGAGAAAACGGACTCGCTTGTGTCGTTTACGTAGTCGTTATATTCAAGCAGCTCGGAAAGGCTGTATTTTCCGGGATCGATGTCGTATGAGTAGTCAAGAATGCCTCTTGTCAAATAAAATTTGTGTTCGTCCTCGGATTTAAGGCAGTATGGCGCGGAGGGAACAGCGTTTTCGTCGCTTACCGAGACATTGTAGCTGTAACCGCAGCTTACGGTTATTTCGTTTGCGCCGTCCGCCGATGAAATTTTCACGGGAGTTTTATCCGAGCGCTCCACGTTTAAAGTGAAACTGCCCATAAACCGCGCTTTGTCATAATCGTTATAGCCGCGGTTCGACATATCTATTTCAACTCTGTACTCGCCCTCGGGGATTTCCCAAGGAATATAAAAGCGGAGACTGTATCTTAAGCGGTTGCCTTCGCCCGTTATTTCAACTATACCAAGATTTCTGTAGAAGATCTCGTATGTCTCTGTGCCGCTGAGCGTGAATTTGCCGTTCACTTGAGCACTCGGCCAATATGTCGCGTCGGCCTCAAGCGTGTAGCATGTGTCGTCAATGATAAGCTGTCCGCCCTGCGGGGCGCTATAGGTTCCGTCGTTGACCGTTATGGCTGCGCTGTGAACAGCTCTTGCCGCAGCTTCGGCCTCGGGCTCGTTTGCGGTGTTTTCGTTTGTGTTGTTTACATCCTGCCATGGGATTGCCGAATTTGCGCTTATGTTTGTCTCACCCGCGGCGTAGGCCGGGTTGAGCGCGCATAACGAAACAAAGGCGGCAATCAGGATTGCTGCGATATTCCTTTTCATAATAATACCTCTTTCATCTAAGAATATAAATTTTTAATTTATTATTTTTCGAGTGTAAAGCTTTCGCACAGCGGCTTAATATTTTCGGCGTTGTCCCAGATCATAATGTTGAACATTGCCGCGTTTTCAAGCTTGATCGGAATTTTTATTTCCGTATCGTTATCAAACGGCGGCAGATCCTCAAAGGCGATGTCAAGCAGCACGCCGCCGCTGTCATACGCCGCGCATATAATATCGCGAGAAACCTCGTTGTGTCCCAAAACCTTCACGGCGATGCCTTCCGTAGCTGTTTTTGCGCCGCCTATAGCGACGTTTTTTATATCCGGGGTCGGAACAGCGGCGGGCGTGGACGTCGGATTAACGGTCGGCTCGGGCTCCGCCGAGGGAAGAGAGGTCGGAGCAGGCGTATATGTCTGTTCCGGCAGAGCCGACGGCTCCGCTGTTGGCGATGGCGTGCTTGAAGGTTCCGGAGATTCGGCAGGTGTCGGTGAGGGCACAGGCGTCTTTAAAGGCTCGGCTGTCGGCTCCGGTGTGTTCGTCGGGCTTTCCGTAGGTACAGCCGTCGGCTCAATTGTTTCCAAAGGCTGCTTCGAAGGCTCGTCTGACGGCGCTGTCGATTCCATAGGCTCTTCCGATGGTTCGGGCGACGGCATTGGAGATTCCGACGGCCCCGGCGTCGCGGTTGACCCAATGCTCATAAGCGCGGCCTTGTGTGCGTTTAGACGAGATGCTCCTTTGATCCTGCCTTCAAGCGGGGCGCTGTGATCGGCGGATTTTGTGATTATTTCGATTACTTCCGACGGTGTCAAATTCGGGTTCGCCGCCAAAACAACGGCCGCCGCGCTCACGGCTAACGGAGTTGCCATTGATGTGCCGCCCTTTAGTCCGTATGCGGAATCGGAGGTGTTTATCGTGCTCATTATACTGTCTCCCGGCGCCGCGATGTCAACTGTCTCGGGCCCGTAATTTGAACTTGCGGCCAGAGCGTCGCTCTCTGTGATGCTGGCGACCGCGAGCATATTCGGGAAATCATAAGACGCGGGATACGCGGGATTGACATCAATGTTCAAGCCGTTATTGCCTGTGGCGCAAACAAACAATATGTCGGGGCATGCCTCGATCACCGAACTCATACTATTTACAAATTTAGGGTCATTTATGGCAAAGCTGGCGTTTATGATTTTAAAGTCCATAGAATTTGCGTAATTTATTGCTTTTATTACAATATCAATAGTGGTATTGCTCGTGTCGAAAGCTTTTATAGGCGCTATTTTCGCGTTTCTCGCGACCGACGCTACACCCTTTGAGTTGTTCGTCGCGGCGCTAATGATTCCAGCCACGTGAGTGCCGTGGCTGTTATTGTCAGACAAATCATTGTTATTTAACACAAAGTTCCAGCCGTGCACATCGTCTATGTATCCGTTTCCGTCGTCATCAAGGTTATTGTTCGGGATTTCATTTGGGTTTGTCCAGATATTATCTGTAAGATCCTCATGGGTCACGCGGGCGCCCGAGTCTATTATCGCGACGCTTGTGTTAGAGCAGTCGATATCAAGATCCCACAGATCCGGGGCGCTGACCTTATCAAGCGCGTATTGACTGCCGTCTGTGTAGTACGGGTCGTCGGCTTCGCATAATGTCAGATAATAATTCGGCTCGGCGTATTTGACTTCGGGCATTGATTCAAGCTTTTCGATCGCGTCGTTGATCGAATCGCCGCCCTTTTCTGACAGGGTGAGTTTTAAAATTTTCGGTTCTGCGTTCAGGCTCATAAGTGCGATCCTTCCCGCGGGAGGCGACATAAGCACATCAATATCGGTCACGCCGATATTTCCAAAGTCGGGTATATCGCTTCCGAAAGCGGCGATTTTTGCGCCGCGGTTTAAGGGGTTAAGTATAACAATAACAGAGCTGTCGTCAAACGCGGCGCCGCTTTCGGCGCTAGCGCACATGCCGCATAACAGAATTGTTATAAGTGCGGCAAAAAATACCGTAAATTTTTTCATATGCGGTCTCTCCGTATATTATTTTATATTGATTATCTCGCTTTCGTCGATCGCCTTTTGTATCATTCCGTCAATATCCGTGAGGCACTTTTCGGCCTCGATTATGTCATTAAGGCGGGGTTTTGTTTTTGGGTGCTTGGGCACAAATATCGTGCAGCAGTCCTCATACGGCTGAATGGAGGTCTCGTAGGCTCCGATTTTTTTGGATATCGCCGTGATCTCCTCTTTATCCATGCCGATACAGGGGCGGTACACGGGCATGTCCACCGCTGAATTAGTGCAGTATAGGGCCTCCATGGTTTGACTGGCGACTTGACCTATGCTTTCGCCTGTCACAAGACCCAGATCGCCGTTTGACACCGCTATTTTTTCCGCGATGCGCATCATTATCCTGCGCATTATAATTGTGAGAAAATTTTTCGGGCAGTTGTCGATTATATCAAGCTGAATGTCGGTAAACGGAACCACATACAGGCGGACGCCGCGGGTGTAAGGCGACAGTATCTTCGCCAAGTCAACGACCTTGTCCTTGGCGCGCTCGCTTGTGTATGGCGGGCTGTGGAAGTAGACCGCGTCAAGCTTAACTCCGCGCTTCGCTATCATCCAGCCTGCCACGGGGCTGTCGATGCCGCCGCTGAGCAGCAGGGCCGCCCTGCCTCCCGAGCCGACGGGCATGCCGCCCGCTCCGCGGATCACGTCGGCGACGATGTAGGCGTCGTCTCTGATCTCGACCTGAACGAGAATATCGGGGTCGTGGACATCGACGCGGATATTTCCTCCGGCTTTGCTCACGGCGCGAAGAACAGCTCCGCCCACCTCGCGGCTGATTTCCGGAGATTTGAGGGGGAACCGTTTGTCCTCGCGCTTTGTCTCCACCTTAAAGCTCTTGCCGTCATAGTCCATATCAAGCACGCACTTTGCCGCCGTCTCCTTTATGCTGTCCATGCCTTTGGCACAGCGCGTAGCGGGGCAGATATTGACGATGCCGAACACCTTTTTCAGGCGCTCTATCGTCTCGGTCATGTCGATATTCTCATCAAGCGCCTCAACGTATATTGTCGACTGCGCCTTTTTAACGCTGAACTTGCCCAAAGGCGCCAGCGTTGAGTTTATATTGTCGATCAGCTTCTGCTCAAACTTGGGACGGTTAAGACCCTTTAAGGCAATTTCTCCGTATTTTAAAAGTATCAAATCTGTCTTTTGCATATCTATCTCCTGATTTTCTTTTGTATATTTAGTTTATCTCATGTTCAATTTTCTAAGGCGCGGCACGATTTTGTTAAGCGCGTTTACCGCGGCGTCGACTTGTTCGGCCGTGGAAAATTCCGAAAGGCTGAACCTTATGCTTCCGTCGATCATTTTCTGCGGAACGCCGATCTCGGTCAGCACATAGCTGGGTTCCCTCTTGTGGCTGCTGCACGCGCTGCCGCTTGATACGAAAATGTTCTGCATCTCCAGAGAGTGCAGCAGAACCTCGGCTTTCACGCCTCCGAACGATACGTTCAGAATATGCGGTGCGCAGCATTCGGGCGTGTTTATTCTCACGTTGTCAAGCTGAAGCGCTCCGTGCTCAAGTCTTTTGCGCAGCGCGGTCATTTTTTCGGCTTTGCGCTCAAGATCGTGCGCGACTGTTTTGCACGCCAGGCCGAAGCCGACGATCCCGGGCACATTCTCGGTTCCGGACCGCATGTTACCCTGCTGGCCGCCGCCGTAGAGTATCGGCTTGATCCTCGCGCCTTTGCGAACATAAAGAGCGCCCATACCCTTTGGACCGTGGATCTTGTGCGAACTTACAGAAATAAGATCGATCGGCACGGAGCGGACGTCTATCGGTACTTTTCCGAAACCCTGCACCGCGTCGGTGTGGAAAAGAGCCCTGGGGTTCTTTTTCTTTAATATCGCGGCCATCTCCGGGATCGGCTCGACTGTGCCGATCTCGTTGTTGACCAGCATTGCCGAAACCATAAAGGTGTCTGGCCTTATCATTTTTTCAAACGCGTCGAGCTTGACCCGTCCGTCGCTGTCCACGGGGGCATAGTCAACTCTGTAACTGCGGTTCTTGAGCTCGCGCACGGTGTTCATAACCGCGGGATGCTCAAGGGGAGTTGTTATCATATGCTTGCCTCGGCTAGCCGCGGCCGCTCCCATGATCGCCATATTGTCCGACTCGGTTCCGCCCGAGGTGAATATTATCTCGTTCGGCTCGGCTTTGATCGCCTCCGCGCAGCGTTCCCTCGCGGTTTTGACCGCTCGCTCGGCCTCGATGCCGAGCTTGTGCAGAGACGACGGATTGCCGTAATTCGCGCTCATTGTGTCAAACACCGCCGCGCATACCTCGGCGTAAGGCCGGGTGGTGGCGCTGTTGTCAAAATATACTTCCATAAAAAATTCCTCCACAGCCGTCCGAAACAAATTTGAATCGGACGGCCTTTTTATTTTAACATATTTCGCGGGGGTTTTCAACTAATTTTTTAAAAACTCCCGCGCTACATTATATTCGACATGTTTCGATATGTTAATATATGTTAAAATCGGAGGAATAAAATTATATTACCACGGGTTAATGACTATATTGTCTCTGTCGGTCGCGGCCAGAAAGTCCGCGGTGTACTCGTTTTGTATCGTGGCGTTGTCGGCGGTATAGGTTCCGGGCGATACAAATCTGGCGTAATACGAGGCTGTCCAATGATTGTCTTTGTTGGGATAAGCGTAGAATTGGACTGTCTGTCCGCCTCCGTAATATATCGAGAATGAGCCCGTGTCGCGGTTCCCATTCACTATCGGCGTTAGACCCGAAGGCAGATAATCGGTGATTATATACCTGCCGCCCAAAGCTGTGTCCGCGAAGTCAACGCTGAGCGTGACTTTGACTATATCGTTCTGATTAAACTCGGTTTTATTTTCATAGGTATACGCGCTGCTATAGCTGCGGCTGAGCGTCAGATCGGGGCTCGTTATCTCGCCGATGTTCAGGCTTGTCTGATAAACCGCGGTCATCTCGATCGAGTCGGCGGCTTCAAGGACCTTAAACTCTGGTATGAACGAGGCGGGAACAATGACTGTGTGGCACCTGCCGTCCGTGAGCTCAGTCTCAAAGGTTTGGCCGTAGAGCTCGTAGGAAAGTTTGCCGCCGCCCGACGGCAGCGCTTCGGCCGCCGCCGAAACAAACATCA
>CANPWW010000024.1 GCA_947585115.1 uncultured Monoglobus sp. | reverse complement strand
TAAAACATTAAAAAAGCCTCCTCATAATTTATTAGAGTAGACCAACTAAGTATTCAGTATCAGTAAAGCCCGGCGGTGCCGCCAAAGCCCAAGCGCCGCAAACACGGCGCGGCTGAGCCGTCCGCCAAAAAAATTCGGACACTATTTCAGTCCACTCATCTCGTCTAATCTCAAATACCTAATCTCGTCTAATCTGAAACTGTTTTTCTATTATATACTATATGACCGCGTTTGTCAAGAAAAATTTTAATAATCCACGCATTCACAAAAAGCGGCGCGGCCGAAGCCGCGCCGCAGTAATTTAAATTTTATCTTTGGTATATCCTGTCGGCTATCGCCGCGGCCTCCGCGCGTGTCGCGGGAGACTTGGGATTGAACATTCCATCGGAGCCGGTCAGGATGCCCTGCTCCGAGAGAGCCGCCACATAGGGCAGCGCGTAGTCCTCGATATCCGCCGCGTCGGAATAGCTTACCGCCGCCTGCGACGACGCGCCCAAGTATCTGCCCACGATCGCCGCGATCTGCTCGCGGGTGATGTTGTCATCGGGACTGAACGTGGTCTCGGATGTGCCGTTGATCATTCCGGCATCGAGAGCTGTTGACACATACGGCGCGTACCAGTCGTCCGCCGCGACGTCGGCGAACTTGGATGTCGTCTCCGCTATCGGAAGCTCGAATATCAGCGTCGCGATCTTGGTGAACTCGGCTCTGGTGATATTGCCGTCGGGAACGAACAGAGTTTCGGTCTCGCCGTTTATGATCTCCGCGTTATAAAGGTCCATGATGTAGCTGTATGCCCAGTGGTCGGGGGGAACATCGGTAAATACCTGCGCCGTGGTCGGGTTGCTCGTCACGGTTGTGTCGGGAGCCGCTGTTGCGTCGGGCGCAGCGGTCGCGTTGGGATCGGCTGTCGCGTTAGGATCGGCTGTCGCGTTAGGATCGGCCGTAGCCGCGGGCCTGGGAGTGGGCGTCGAATTTCCCGTTGTGAAGGTGCCTCCTCCGCCGCCTGTGCCGGTGTTGTATGTGGGTCTTCTGGTCGGTCTGGGAGTTGGCGTTACATCCGGTTCTTCCGACTGCTCGGGTTCGGGTGTTGTTGTTACAACCGGCTCTTCCGACTGCTCAGGCTCAGGCGCGGCCGATACATCCGGTTCTTCCGACTGTTCGGGTTCGGGTGTTGTTGTTACAACCGGCTCTTCCGACTGCTCAGGCTCAGGTGTGGCCGTTGTCTCTGCGGGCGCCTCGTTGGGAACCACCTGAACAACGGTCGTGTCGCCTGTCAGTTCATTTTCCGCCGCCTCTTTTTCGAGAACGGCCTTCGGGGCGAACTTAACGCTTACCATAGCCGCCGCGGTCAGATCCTTGTAATCGTTAAAGCTTACGCTTACGGTCGCGGGACCTTCCTTTGCGCCGTCGGGATTTGAATACTTAACTTCGCTGCCTATGCTGATCTGCTCGATAACGTATCCCTGATCGGGTGTCACGGTGATGGTCTGCTCGGGTTCCGCCTCCGTGATCTTCATAAGGCCGTCCTCATCCGTGTTGCTGTATACGACGTTTCCGCCGTTATTCTTTGTTACAACAATGTTCTTTTCGGTCTTTTCTGCCTCTTGTTCCTCTTCGGTCTTGTCGGTAACGACAACCGCGAAGGGGCTGAAGCTCTTGCACCAGACAACCAGTCCGTAAGGCGTTACCTCGCAGGGGATCTCCTCGATACCGACCGTGTTGCCGCGGTCGTCCTTAATGTAATGGTAGGCCGTGAACTTAACGCCCGCGTCGTCGGGACCGTAGGGGGCCGGGAATCCCATCATAACTCTCACGCCCTGTCCCGGCTGGGGAACCTGGCATTTGCATACCGTGAGGTTGATGTTGTATGTGCTGCTCGCCTTGGCGTTAACGCCTTCTTTTTCGAGCAGGTCGTTCATGGCGTTCTGCTCGCCCTGAGTTGTGTCGGTCACAACCAGAGCCATTCTGTGGGACAGGCCCGGATCAACGGGCACGCCGTTTGAATCCTTCCAGTCGTCCATTGATATATCAGAATCTGTCACAAGCTGGGGCTTTGCGTGAACGTTCCAGAAATATCCTCTCGATCTGTAGGCGCAGGCCGCGCAGGGGAACGATGTTACCATGCTTATCTCATTGGGCACCTTTTTGCTGACAACGCCGCGCATCGTCTTGATAACTATCAGGTACTCAACGCAGTCGCTCGCCCATGTCTTGTCGGGAGTGAACTCAAACGTCACGGTCCTGTCGCCGTCAAAGTGCATTGACGGAACCGCCTTTTCAACGTCGATATTTCCGAGAGACGCGTTGTTCTCGGTCTTATCCAGAACGTATACATCGTAGTCCTCGCCGAATTTAAGGTCGATGGGCGTGCCGTTGGGAGTCACAATGTCTCCCTCGGTCTCTTCGTCGGCCGCCGCAGCGGGAGCGAACTGCTCCAGAGGCTGATCGTAAACATACTCGCAGTCTATAGTCTGGCCGCTGATCATAACTCTGCCCGACTGGGACGGGGTTCCCCTCTTGATATAGGGAGGCGCCAGGTACTTTTTGGCGGGGTTGTAGAGCATGCCCGTTTCGGCCTCAAAGCCCGCGGGATCGCCCTTATAATACTGATACTCCTGCCGCTCGTGCGTTCCGAAATTATTGTCCTCGGGATCGGGGACCACGGGGTTCGCGGGTATCGTCTGTCCGGGGTACCAGTGTCCCTTGGGAGGCACGTTTGTGACAGCGAACTCGGCATAGGAGACCTGCCATACCGGGAACAGCAGATATTCGTCGTTGTCAAAACTGTCCGCTCCCGCGTTATACATTCCCATATCGGCGTAGACCCAGTCATCATTTCCGACAATACCGCCCTCAACGGAGGTTGTGTCTGTGCCGTAAAATTTCGCAAGAATATAAATTCCGTCCTCTTGCGCCGCTCTGGCGTAGCCCTTGCCGTTGTAGCTCACCTTGTAAACCGGAGCGGGCGCGTCTACGCCGAAATACAGCTTGCTGTCCTCGGTGTACTGGACATCAAGGCCGTTCAGCGAGAACACGGTGTCATAGCTCACGCCGCTCATCTCGATCGCGGGATAAGCGAACTCGAACTGGCACTCGGACATGATGCCGCTCGCCACGTGCTGCTTATCCATGATATCGGCGCCGACCAGCAGATACTCGGTCGACTCGTGTCCGCTGTCAACATCGTCTATCTGAACGCCGTTCCAGGCAGAAGGATCGTCGAAGGTTGAGTCTACCGCGTACCAGACGTCGTTCTCACCCTCCCGGATACGAACCATGTTCCACATGTGCAGCTCCTCGTCGCCGTCGCCGTGCTTGTATATGCCCTGGACCAGAACGCAGGGAATTCCGAGCTTATCCATGATGCACTTAAAGCCCCTCGAGTAGCCCTCGCAGAGCGACTCGCCCGCGACCAGCGGACCGTAGGCGGTCCTCACGTTCTCGATATTCTCGGGGCGGCACGCCTTGGGGTCGGTCGATGTTGTGGTGTCCAGCTTATATCTGGTGTTTCTGATCATGGCGTTGTGGACAGCCGTGATCTTTTTCTCCTCGTCGGTCTTTTCTCTGTGTTTTTCCTCGTCCTCGTTTCCGGGTCTCAGATCCGCGAGATCATAAAGCTCCGGGACTTTCGACGCTTCGGGGTCTCCGGTCGCTTCGGGATCTTCCGACGCGTCGGGAAGCGCAGAAGCTTCGTCGGCGGCGATCTCGGCCTCTTCCGCGGCGGCGTTGAGCGCCTCCTCGGCGATCTTCACATAATTGTCTATCGAAGCGTTAAGCTCGGCCATCGCCGCGTCTATATCGTCGGCGCTTTCAAAGCCTTTTCTGTAATAGTTATCGGTCCTGCCCGCGCCGAGAACGGCCTTGTAGCCGGTCTGCGCGTTGTACTTCACGGTTATCGTGAGGTTGTCGGTATTAACATAGAAAACCTCGGGATAATCCGCGAAGAACGCGTCGCGCGCCGCTCCGTAGGTGTTGAGCAGAGCGTTGTCGCCTTCCGCGTAGGCCGCCAGCTGCTCCTGCGTAACAACGCCGCCCGCGACCAGATCGTATGAGCCCGTGCCGGTCTTGAACGTTCCGTCCTCATACATGGTCTTCATGGCGTCATAGAACTTTTTCGCGTCCGGCGTCAGCTGATCGTAGAAATAGAGATAATGGCTGTTGCTCCATACGGCCGCCGCGGCGTCCGCCTCTCCGTCGTCATAGGGCGCCGCCGAAACGACGGGCGCCGCGATAACCATCGTGAGAAGCATCGCGATCGACAGCAGCAGAGCTGTTGATTTTTTGAATTTCGCAGTCAATTTAAACTCCTCCTTTTTAAAATTATGCGCATTTATATTTTGTATTTTATTTTTTCAAAACACCGTCTATGTCCCGAAAATACAGGGGGTATGCTTATTCTATATTAAAACCTCCGAAAATGCAATTACAATAATATTACAAATGACAAGAAAATAACAAATTTGTCACAACGCTCACTTTTTTGTAAAAACTACAACGTTTTTTGTGAAAACTACACAACCAAAAACGCGGCCAATATCCGCCATTTTGCCTCGCCCAACATAGGGACTAGCAAATAGGAACTAGGGACTAGGACGGGCGGCAGGTTGCCGCCCCTACAGGGATTGGCGGAATTTGTATATATTGCGGCGAAACGATATATCACTTGCGCTTGTAGGGGCGGATATTATCCGCCCGCTCTGCCTCGCCCCTTGGGGCGTGCCTGACTTCCGCTGCGGCCGCGGTATGCAAAATGCCGTAGGGGCGGACGACCTCGGCCGCCCGTTTTCGCCTCATACCGCGAAATACCGGCAAATCCTGTAGGGGCGGATATTATCCGCCCGCTCTATATTATCCCCTCTTCACAAAATTCCGCCGGTGTGCTATAATAAACAAAACAAACGGGAGGCCGAAAAATGAAACGCATTATCGACGCTTTAAACAATAAAACCGAAAATTACATACTTCCGCTGTTCTGGCAGCACGGCGAGGACGCGGAAACCATCCGCCGCGAGATAAACAAGATACGCAAGGCGGGGATAGGCGCGTTCTGCGTGGAGTCCCGTCCGTTTGAGGATTTCTGCGGCGATAAATGGTGGGAAAACATGGACAACATAATCGCCGAGGCAAAGCGCCTTGATATGCGCGTCTGGATATTTGACGACAAGCACTTCCCCAGCGGCTACGCGAACGGCGTTTTTGAAAGCAGGCGCCCCGACCTGCGCAAGCGCCACCTGATCGAAAAAAACGCGGACGTTTTCGGCCCGCGAAAGGAAGCGGCTGTCCTGCTGCCCGAGCTGCGGCCCGAGTTTGACGAGCGCTTGGTCGGAGCGGCGGCGATGTGCCGAAGCGGCGAGGGCGAAAGCCTCACCGGCGAGGCGATAGACCTGACCGCCAATATCCGCGACGGAATGTTGTGGTTTGACGTGCCCGAGGGCGTGTGGCGGGTGTTCTTTTTTATCGACACCCGCGACGGAGTGAGCGGCCGCTCCGCATATATGCTGGATCCGCTTGATCCCGAGTCCTGCAAAATGATGATCGACGAGGTCTACGAGCCTCACTACAGACGGTACAAAGCCGAGTTCGGCAAAACCATCGCCGGCTTTTTCAGCGATGAGCCGGGCTTCCGCAATCTGCCTAAGGGCTATAACACCTCGGTCGGCACCGCGGACGCGGCTCTGCCTTGGAACCCGGCCCTTGCCGATATAATATCAAAGGCGTCGGGCCGCCCGGCGGTCCGCGCTCTGGCGGCGCTTTGGCACGACTGCGGCGATATCACGCCTAAGGTCAGACACGCATACATGGACGCGGTCTCAAAAATATACAGCGAAAACTTCTGCAAAATGCTCGGGGACTGGTGCCGCGAACGCGGCGTTATGTATATCGGCCACGTGCTGGAGGACATGAACGTCAGCTCCCGTCTGGGCCCGGGCGCCGGGCACTACTTCCGCGCCCTCGCCGGGCAGGACATGTCGGGCATCGACGCGGTGTACCATCAGCTGCTGCCCGGCTTCGGAGATATGAGCCACGCGGTCTTCGCCTCCACCCGAAACAACGACCCCGAGTTTTACGACTTCGCTTTGGGAAAGCTGGGCGCCTCGATGGCGCATATCCAGACGAACAAAAAGGGCCGCGCCCTGTGCGAGTGCTTCGGCGGCTACGGCTGGGCAGAGGGGCTGCCGCTGATGAAGTGGCAGATCGACCACTTTCTGGCGGCCGGAATAAACTGCTTCGTGCCACACGCGTTTTCGCCAAAGGAAAACGACCCCGACTGTCCGCCCCACCTCTACGGCGGCGGCAAAAATCCACAATACGAGTATCTGAATATTTTAAGCGGTTACATGAACCGAATGTGCCATATGCTGAGCGGCGGCAAGACCGCGCCGAGCGCCGCTGTTATCTACCACGCCGAGGCCGAATGGTGCGGCGGAGAATACACGCTCGAGCAAAAGCCCCTCAAAAAATTGCTGCAGAACCAAATCGACTGCGACATCATACCCTTTGAGGCCATAGACGGCGGCGGGATCAAAGACGGCCGCCTCACGATAAACGGCACGGTCTATCCCTGCGTCATCGTTCCGCGCGCCGAAATACTGCCGCCCGACTGCCTCGCGCGGCTGGAGCGACTGAAACAAAGCGGCGCCGATGTTGTGTTCACCGACGCGCCGCCCAAAGATTACGAAAATCCGCTGAATATCCCGTCGGTCCCCCTTGAAAATATCGCGAAGTACGCCGAAAAATACGCGGATATAAAGCTCTCCTCTCCCTTTGAGGATCTGCGCGTCCTGCATTATGTCCGCGGCGGAACGCATATATACCTGCTGAACAACGAGAGCGTGAGCCGCGTCTTTGACGGCTGCATCACGTTTTCGCGAAGCGGAAAATGCGCGGTCTGCGACCCGACAAGAAACACGCTCCGCGGCGCCGACGCAAGCGGCGGCCTGCGGCTTATGATCGAGCCTTACCGTCCGCTTATGGTTATTTTCGGAGACGCGCCCGAAGGGCTTGAGCCATACGCCCCGGATCTGCCCGAAATGACCGAGCATGAGCTCAGATTCGATATCGACATATCCGAAAACGGCGAAGAATTTAAGACATACAGAAAATCAAGCGGCCTTGTTAACATAACCGGCCCGGACGCTCTGCCGCGGTTCTGCGGCAAAATACGCTATCGCGCCGAGCTTTTATCTCCCGGAGGCACCGCGGTGATCGACCTGGGCGAAGTCGGCGAGATCGCGGAGCTTTTTGTAAACGGAAAAAGAATCGGCTGCGAGATATGCCCGCCCTACAGGTTTTCGGCCGAATTAAAAAAAGGCGTAAACCGCCTTGAAATAATTATCACAAACAATCCGGCCTACCGCGAGCGCGACAAATACTCCCGCTTTATAGCCCTGTCACCCTCCGGCCTCCTCGGCCCTGTAAAAATCGGATATATCCGCCCCGCCCGCTTTTAACTGTTTTGTTTTTCACGCGGGCGGCCAAGGTCGTCCGCCCTACGACACTTTGCGCACTTTGGTCGTAGGGGACGACGCCTCAGCGGCGGTTTTATCCGCCGATCGTTTTATTTTTCGCCGAAATTTTCCGTTATTAATGTGCGGAGCGGAACCTCGACCTCGCCTTTTTCGTTGAGCGTGCCGTCGCAGATCACATATACCCCGGGATCCGCGCCGTCTTTTTGCATCATCAGCGGTATGTCAAGGGCGTTTTCCGCCAAAATAAACACATCGCCTCGGGTGCAGGGATTTTCGGGACTGAACTCAACGCCGCTTGTCAGTCCGTGCCGGCGCGCGGTCTCTAAATATCCCTCGGGATAGCCGCCGAGCGTATCAGCCTTCGGGGTGTACCCCAGAAGCGACACAAGCATTTTTACCGCCTCTTGATATGTGACCTTATCCTCGGGACGGAATGTTCCGTCCTCGTTGCCGTTTATTATTTTTGAGTTATAGGCCGCGTTGATATATCCGGATGCCCAATGGCTCTTGTTTACGTCGCCGAAAACCGTGTCGACCGCGTCCGGCGCGCCGTTTATGCCCTGAAGTCCGCATATGATCACCGACATCTCGGCGCGGGTCAGGCTGTCGCCGAGACGCAGATCCCCGTTCGGATCGCCGCTTATAATACCGAGTCTCAGCAGTCTTTCGCCTGCCGTTTCATCTCCAAGGTCATTCCGCTTATTTTCCGAAACCGTTCCGTTTTCCGGAGGATCGATTGACGGGCTCGGCGCCGGAGAAGCGGCCGACGCATATAAATCCTTAGTCGTCGACACTATCGGCGTGTCATCGCGATATTTGAATGTGATCGTCTTTTCGGAATCATTATATGCGGCGTCGTACAATATTATTTTTTCCAGATCTTCGATCGGAATATATAACACGTTGCCCGAATACAAATATTTTCCGCTCAGTTTTTCGGTTTTTCCGTCTCTTGTGACCTCACCGTTTTTTATATCCACCGCCGCCGATACAGAGTAGTCCCGCTCTAATGACACGGGAAGCCTATGCGCTATCGTTATCACATCGTCCGCCGACGCGTATTCGCCGTTTGTTTCATAATCATAATCCACCGTGCGCACCAAAGAAAACGGCAGGTATATCACTCCGTCCTCAACGATCGGATCGGTTATGACGTGTATCAGGGCGCCATAGTTGTCACGAACCTCAAAATAAACCGAGTATTCATGATAGGGTCCTCCCGCGATCCCGCCGACAGTATCGGCGCTGCCCGTCACAGACACGAACAAAACGCAAAAAGCCAAAACCATTGTTGTCAGAATTTTGATAAATTTTCTGTTTTTCATATTGATCACCGATATCCTTTCTTTTTGATAATTAATTTTTAAATCAGCCGCCGATTTTTGTTCTACAATTTGTAGCACACATATATTCTACACCGTATAGAAACATTTGTCAAGGGCTTTTTTAAAGATATTTTAAATATATCAAATTCCGACATATGTGTTTTACTCGTTTTCGATATTGATCTGGCAGACCTTCATGGCGGCGAGGGCTTGCTTGTGGCTCTCGGGCGTGACGCCCGCGCAGCAGGCCGCGTCCACCGTGATCGGCACCTCGGGCAGAAACGCCTTTGTCAGCATAGCGTTTGAAATGACGCAGATGTCGGTGCAGAGGCCGACCAGGGTCACGCTCTCGATTTTTTCGGTCTTGTTCATCTCGGCCAGCTTTTTGCCCAGCTCCGCGCTGCCGAAGGTCGGCTTGTCTATCGGCTTGGTTTTTATCAGCTCCGCGATCTCGGCTCTGATCTCGTGGCCATCGGTGCCCTTGACGCAGTGGACCACCGGAAGGTTGCGGCCCTCCTGCGTCGAAAGGTAGTTTTCGCCGTGCGTGTCCCGCGTGGCGAGGACCGTTCCGTCAAAATCCTTGATTTTTTCGATCACGCGGGGCACTATCTTTTGCGCCTCGGGCGTTCCCAGAGCGCCGTCGATAAAGTCGTTCTGCATGTCTATAACTATTAAAATCTTCATATTTGCTCCTCCTGTTTTTATTATTCGCCGTCGGTATTTATATTCTCGAGGCCGCATATTCCGCCGTAATCGCAGAAAAGGCAGGGGTCGTATTTGTAGGCGGTGAACGGGTTCACCGATATCTCGCCGCTGAGTATGCCCTCGGCCGATTCGGCGATTTTTTTCTCGGCGTTTTCGAGCCGTTTTTTCATTTCCTCGACCGGTATGGCGGATCTGGGGCTTATAAAAGTTCCGGTTTTGTCAAAGGCGTCCCTCGCTTTTTGGTCGTCGATTATCCAGCCGTTCGCGGCGATCTTGCCGTGTACTTCTTTGTCGTAGGCCTCTTCCGAAATATTGTCGGCCGCGTCGATCAGCGGGTCGTTCATCTGCTGGTACAGCATTGCCGCGGGCTCCCGGCTGCCGTCGCGGCACAGCGCGCCCGCGTACACGAGCGGCTGGAACTTGACGCCGGCCTCGGCAAGAGGTTTTATGAGTTTCGTTTCGGATGATTTGTAGTCCACAACGCATATGTATTGTTTTCCGTCGATCTCCGCGCCGTCCACGCGGTCTATAAAGCCCTCGACCGAGGCGTCTCCCAGCTCGGTGTGAACCCTGACCGGAGGCACGGCTCCGTCGCCGCCTATTCTGACCTCAAAGCCTATCGGCCGAAACTCCGACTCCCTGAAAAATTTTATCGTCTCCCAGGCGGTGGCGGACGCGATGCCGCTCATTCGGGTTATCAGATATTTGTAGTAAGCGGAGCTCTGGTACATTATGTCGCTGTCGCCTATCGCCAGCTCGCTGACGATTTTTGAAATTTCTCGGCGGCACCCGGCTTTTGTTATCTCGTTATAATCTCTCTTTTTTGAAAAGTAGCGCTCGAGTGTTCCGTGGAGCACGTTGCCCATATTCAGCGGATCGAACCGCGCAATATCCCTCGGCAGCGCGGCCAGGCCGTATCTCATGAAGTATTTGAAGGCGCACTCGTTGAACCTTTCGAGCTTCGACGCGCTGAGCATTATGTCGCGGCCGTACAGCTTGTCGACCGCTTCTTTTGAAAGAAACTCGTAGCCGTTTTCCGCGTTGCTCAGGCGCTCGATGTATTTTTTCAGATTTTCGCTGTCCTCGAACATCCCGGTCAGCGTCCGTGTATCCTCGTCCTCATCGCCCGCGGCGATCTTTGATTTTAGAAGCTTCAGCGCGGCGGCCCGCGTCTCGGGGATGGTTCCGCGCGCGGGCTCAAAATCCGCGTCAAAAATATCGTTTTTCAGCTTGGTTACCACGGGCGACGGCTCAAGCGCTTCGGTTCCCGAGGCCGCGGGGGATAAGAAATATATCTCGTCCGAGGCGGCGGACAGCACCTTGTATATCAGCATGTTTTCATCTATCGAGCGTTCCGAGGCGGTCATAGCCAGCGGAAGCCCCGCATCTCTCAGCAGCAGGCGCTCCGAGTCGGAGATCAGACCCTCGCCGCCGTGGCTTTTGGGGAACACGCCCTCGGTCATACCCAGAACTATGGCGATTTTTGTGTCGGCGCTGCGGAACATGTCTATTCGGCTGAGCGTCGTGCCGTCTATGGTCTGGGGCGACACGCCGATCTTCACTCCGCCGCAGGCTGAGATGAACAGCTCGCGGAATTTTTCGTAGGTCATTTTTGTCTCGCCGGTTATGTCGCGGATCTCGGTCAGCACCGAGATCACGCTGTTCCACGCCATTCGGTATTCCTCCGCGAGATATATCATGCCCTTTTTTGAAAAATCCGAGCATATGTATTGCATGGTGCCGAGGTTGTTTTGCTTTTCGGTGAATTTAAGCAGAGCCTCCGCGATGTCAGCGGCGGTTTTTCTGCCCTTGATCGACTTTTTGAGCTCAGTCACCGGGTCGAGCACGATTTTTTTCACGCGGTTGACAAGCGCCATGTCATAGCGCGCCCTTCCCGGGTTATATGTCCACTCGTCGGGCGAATTCAGAGCGGAGCGTCCGGGGCAGGCGGCGAGCAGATAGTTCTCGAATATATCGCGCTCGTTCGTTTTAAGACCCGGACAGAAGCCGCTTTTAGCTATCGTCATGATCCGCTCGTACGAAAAGCCCGAGGCCAGCGCGTCGAGCACCGCGGATATGTAGAGCAGATACGGGTTTTCGGTCAGTCCGCGCCGCTTGTCAAGAAACACGTTTATCCCGCGCTCCTCAAAAACGTGAGGCATTATCGAGCTGTATTCCTCGGCGTTCCGCGCCAGGATTAGAAAATCGCTCTGCTTATAGCCCTTTTCGCGGCACAGTCTGTGGATTATGTCGGCTGCCGTCTCGATCTCCTCAAACGTGTTTTCGGGCCGCATAAAATGCACGTGCCCGGGGCGCCCGTATTTTTTCGGACGCGGAACGAAATAGTTTTTTATCATGTGCCCGATGTCGGGTGCGAGATCCTTTTTGAATTTTATCGGCTCGGGACGGCCGATCTCTATGCCCTCGTTTTCGGCCGCCGCGCATATGTTTTTATATGTTTCGGCGGTCTTCAGGAACAAGTCGGAGGGCTTTTCGGGGTCATCGCAGCAGAGTATCAGCTCGGTACCGGCCGTTTTTTTGGCAAGCTCCGTCAGCGCGGCGGTCTCAAGAGGCGTGAAGCTGCGGAACTCGGTCACATACAGGCGCGAGTTTTTCGGAAAATCACAATCTTTGATCTTGGGCAGGATCAGGGCGAGGTTGTCCTCGGCGTCCGATCCGCTCCCGGCGATCAGCTCGTCGTACCGCTCGTAAAACAGCGCCATGTCGGTCAGCTTGCGCCTAAGCTCGGTCTTGTCCGCGTCTCCGATTTTTTCCGCGGCGGCGAGCAGCGCCTCGGGCGTGTGGCCGTAGCGCTTGAATTCCGACACCAACTCCGCCATCAGTCCGGAAAAACCGCTCTGGTGAACGTTCGGGCGGAAGTAATCCAGCTTTTTCTCGATCAGCTGCATGGTCCTCGACGCCAGGATCTGCTTTCCCGCGCCGTCGATGTATTTAAGGCGCAGGGGGCCCAGCTCCGACAGCACAAGGTTCGAGAGCCGCGAAAACGTCAGCACCTCGGTGTTTTTCTGCGCCGAGACGCCCAGAGCCGATATGATCCTGCGCTCGGTGTAAACCGAGAACTGCTCGGGGACCAATATGTATGATCCGGCGCCGCCGCTTATGTTCTCTTTGATTTTTTCAAGCAAATAGGTGCCGCCGTCATGCTCGGCGGTGCCGTAAACAGCCTTAAGCATAATATCACTCTCTTACTGATTTATAATATCAAGAATTTCTATAATATCTCCGCATATAAAGTCGGCGCCCGCCGATTTAAGCTCGGCTTTGTCAAAGGACGTCGTCACCGCGGTGCAGCTCATGCCCGCGCTTTTGGCGGACCTGACGCCGCTGAGCGCGTCCTCTATCACCAGACAGTCGCGCGGGTCGGCGCCGAGCCGCTCCGCCGCCAGAAGATACGGCGCGGGAGAGGGCTTTTTCTCGGTCACGTCCGAGCCCGAGAGTATCACGCGGAAGTTTTTCGGCTCGATTCCCGCGGCTTTAAGCGACGCCGCGAGCTTTCTCTCCGCCGCGCTGCTCACCAGCGCGATAATAAGGCCGCGGCGCGCAAGCTCCTCGATAAGCGGCTTCGCCGACGGAAAGACCTCCATTTCGCCGATCGAGTTTTCAAAATTCAAAAACATTTGTTCGGTTATCTTTTCGATCAGGTCTCCGCGGCCCGCGCGATTGCATGGGCCGATTATGAAGTGCTCCTCGCCCGCTCCGATAAACTCGGTGAAATCATCGAGCGACGCGGGAACGCCGCCCTCTCTGAGAGCGTCCAGCGCGGCTTTCATGATCACGGGCTCGGAGTTCACGATAACGCCGTCCATGTCAAAAATAACGTATTTCATTTTATCACCCGTTTTTAATTTTTGGATACATATATTATACTTGGATTTTACCCGCTTGTAAAGCGCGGATACAAAAATTTGCAAAAAAAGAGCGCGGAAATTCCGCGCTCGGCTTGCACAAATCGGCAATCAATATATTTTATGTCCGTCACATATTGCTTGTAACGTATTTTCCGATTTTATCTATGGCGCGCTTCTCGTCGGCGCCCTCTGTAATAAACTTGATCTTATCCCCGGTTTTAATACCGCTGCTGAGCAGAATAAACAGCTTGCCGATATCCGTAACATAGTCGCGGCTTTCAACGTACGTTCGGCAATTGTGTTCTCCCGCCAGTCTTATAATGTCCATTGCCGGTTTTGCAGCCAATTCATATTTGTTTGTGACAGTGTGCGAAAATTCTCTCATATAAATCCCCTCCTAAATATCACAAATCAAAATCGGAACGCGCTGATTCAGGAGGCGGCGCGCCGCAATTGTTCCGTTTAAGCGGCCGCCGCGCGCGGCACCGCTTAACCTCCGCATATATATTAAACAACATTTTGGCAAAAATGTCAATCTTCATTTTATCCAATTAAATTCGCGCTCCAAAACCGATTTTTAGCAGTATTTATTCAAAATATACCGATTTGGTGGGTTTATGTGAAATTTTTGTTACAATTGTGTTAAGAACGGGCTTTTCGGAAGCTTTGAAAAAGAGGAAGCGCAAATCAAAACAATAAAAAACGCAGCCCCCCGAAGAAGCTGCGCAAGCAAGAAATGCTTATTTATTATTTACCAGGTCCTTGAGAGCACGGCCCGCCTTGAACGCGGGAACCTTTGCCGCGGGAATATCCATAGGCTCGCCCGTGAGGGGGTTCTTGCCGGATCTTGCGGCTCTCTCTCTTACTTCGAAGCTGCCAAAGCCGATAAGCTGAACCTTATCGCCCTTCTTCAAAGATTCCTGAACTGTCTCGATAAAAGCGGCCAATGCTGCTTCGGAATCTTTCTTTGTCAATCCCGACTTTTCGGAAATAGCTGAAAGTAACTCTTGCTTATTCATGTTTTGTCCTCCTGATTATTTTATAATAAATTTTTTATTGTTTTTCAAATGTTTCGCGGATAAATGAGTTCGCCGATCCGCCGTATATCTTTAAGATATGTTTTGTGCTCGATTTATAAAAGTTGATTATATTGTGTATTAATCCATCTTAAATAATACTCTAATATTTTACTACAACGTGCGACAAAATGCTACAATTATTTTTATATTTTTAAAAATTTTGTAAAACATAACAAAATTTCCGTCATTTTCCCACTAAAACTATATATTTTATACGGCAAAACCGCCCCGAAAATCATGTTGTGAATATACACAAAACGACATCTTGCCGCGATATAAATATTTTACCGGCTGCCCGCAATAATTCTTTGACATTTAGATCAACTTATGTTAAAATTATAAGTTAATTAATAGAGTTTGTCGGCGGCGGCATCCGCGCTTTTCGCCGAATATAATTTACGGTTATTATTGCCGCTTTCGGAGCGGTTTAACACAAATTTTTAAAAGGAGGAAAACTTATGGCGTACTACTACAAAGAACCGTCACACACTTTCAGCGAATACCTGCTCGTTCCGGGGTATTCCGACTCAAGCTGCATACCCGCCAACGTGTCTCTCAGAACTCCTTTGGTAAAGTACCGCAAGGGAGAGGAGGAGCCCGCCCTCTCGATGAACACTCCGCTGGTCTCCGCTATCATGCAGTCGGTGTCCGGCGTCGATATGGCGATCGGCCTCGCCAAAGAGGGCGGCATATCATTTATTTTCGGCTCGCAGCCGATCGAGAAGCAGGCGGAGATGATCCGCAAGGTAAAGGCATACAAAGCGGGCTTCGTTGAGTCCGACTCCAACATAGCGCCCGACAAGACCATGGCCGACGTGGTCGCACTCAAAGAGGAGAGGGGCCACGACACGATCGCCGTTACCGAGGACGGCACCAAAAACGGTCGCCTTGTCGGCATCGTCACAGGCAGAGACTACAGAGTGACGCGCATGTCGCCCGACGAGAAGGTCAAAAACTTCATGACGCCCCTTGACAAGCTTATCACCGCGCCCGAGGGCACGACGCTCAAAAAGGCCAACGATATCCTTTGGGAGCACAAACTCAACTCGCTGCCGATCGTGAACGACAGCGGCAGGCTGGTGGCCTTCGTTTTCAGAAAGGATTACGAGCAGCACAAGGAGAATCCCCACGAGCTGCTCGACTCGCACAAGCGCTATGTGGTGGGCGCGGGAATCAACACCCGCGACTACGAGGAGCGCGTTCCGGCTCTGGTCGAGGCGGGCGCCGACGTGCTGTGCATCGACTCCAGCGAGGGCTACACCGAGTGGCAGAAACTGACGATAGACTATATCAGAAAAACCTACGGCGACAGCGTCAAGGTCGGCGCGGGCAACGTGGTCGACCGCGACGGCTTCAGGTTCCTGGCCGAGGCGGGCGCCGATTTCGTCAAGGTCGGCATCGGCGGCGGCAGCATCTGCATCACCCGCGAGACCAAGGGTATAGGCCGCGGACAAGCCACGGCCGTTATTGAGGTGGCCGAGGCGCGCGACGAGTATTTTAAGGAGACCGGAGTTTACGTTCCCATCTGCTCCGACGGCGGCATAGTTCTTGACCATCACATCACTCTGGCCCTCGCCATGGGCTGCGACTTCTGCATGCTGGGCAGATATTTCGCCAGATTCGACGAGAGCCCCACAAACAAGGTCATGGTAAACGGCAGCTATATGAAGGAATATTGGGGCGAGGGCAGCGCCAGAGCCAGAAACTGGCAGCGCTACGACCTGGGCGGCGACAAAAAGCTGTCGTTCGTCGAGGGCGTCGACTGCTACGTTCCCTACGCCGGCTCCCTGCACGACAACATGGTGACTACGCTCAGCAAGGTGCGCTCGACCATGTGCAACTGCGGCGCGCTCAGTATTCCGGAATTCCAGAGCAAGGCCAAGCTGACGCTGGTGAGCAGCGTCTCGATCATCGAGGGCGGCGCCCATGACGTTGTTGTAAAAGACAACGTGAACCACGAGTAAAAGTGAGATATAAATACATATTTTTCGATCTGGACGGCACGCTGACCGACTCGAAAGACGGAATAATAAATTCTATAAAATACGCGCTCGACTGTCTCGGAGAGGCGCTGCCCGATGAAAAAACGCTTCAAAAATTTCTCGGCCCGCCGCTTGTGGACTCGTTCCAGAAATTTTGCGGCCTCGGCCGCGAAAGCGCGGAGCTGGCGCTCGTCAAGTACCGCGAGCGATTCTCGGACATCGGCATATTTGAAAACAAGGTGTACGACGGGATATATGACCTGCTCCGGGCGCTTGTGAACGGCGGGCGCGTTCCGGTCCTGGCGACCTCGAAGCCGAGGGTGTACGCCGAGCGGATAATGACAAATTTCCGCCTGCGGCCGTTTTTCAGGCTGCTTTGCGGCTCGGAGCTTGACGGCACGCGGAACGCCAAGAGCGAGGTCATAGAGTACGCGATAGAAAAGTCGGGCTGCCCGAGAGAAAAAATAATAATGGTGGGCGACCGCGAGAACGACATACTCGGCGCCAAAAAGTGCGGGATCGCATCCTGCGGCGTGCGGTACGGATACGCGCTTGAGGGCGAGCTGGAGGCCGCCGGCGCGGACTATATCGCAAACGATACCGACGAGCTTTTAACAATACTGATGAAATAGTAACGCAGAGATATTAAGAGGGCGGTGTTTCCGCCCTCCTATAATATATTAATTAATTGCTGCCTGAGCTTCGGCAAATCGTCATTGATCGTATCCCACACGATTTTCATATCGACGCCGGAATAACCGTGAACGATCCTGTTCCGCATACCGTAAATTTGTTTCCACGGTATAGCCGTGATTTTGTTTTTTGCGTCATCCGATAACGAGTTTTTCGCAAGCTCGCCTATTTGCATTAGGTTAAAAACGCAAGCTTCCACGCGCATGGGATCATTTTGAAAGTCTTTGAGATTTTCACAGCCGGCGCAGTAATCAATAACGGATGTTATGTGCTCAATAATTTTATTCAGAATTCTTTTATCTTTGTTATCCATAAATCTGCACCCCGTTTTTAGAGATTTCCATATCTATTTCGGAATTTTTCGCGATCTGAGTCGTGTCGATCATATCAATATTTTTATCAAGGGATACGGAAACATCTTCAAGCAGACCGAAAAACGACAGCCCTTTCAGACCGCTGTCGACCAGAATATCAACATCGCTGTTTTTGCGCGCTTCGCCTTTGGCGTAGGAGCCGAATAAAACAGCTTTTTTTATGTTATGATTTTTAAACACGGGCCTCAGTATTGATTCTATTTGTTGAGGCGAGTATACTTTGTCGGTCATTTTTGATCATCTCCGAATAGGATGCTTAGGACTTGCTCGGGCGGCCTTCGGCGCAGGCCGTCGCGGTCGGGCGCGGCGGCGCCGAAAAAGCGAAACGACGACACGTTTTTCCTGTATTCGCCGCCGCGGACGCAAGGTCCGAATTTTTTGCGCCAATCAATATAATATTTTTGCGTGTATTTTTGAACGATCACCGCCGCCTCGCTTTTTTCGCCGGCTCCCGACGCAGCGCAAAGCTGAACGCCGGGCGGGCTGGAATGAAGCAGTATCAGGCTTTTGTCTCCGCATTCCGAAACCGCGATATAAACGTGGCCGTTTCCGGACACTATGTCGCCCGCAAGAAAGACGGACGGATTTTTTATATATTCGCCGAGGCCGAGCTCAGCGAAAAGCGCCGCCTGAGTGTCGGCGGGCACGACGTATTTTCCTCCGCCCAAAAAATTGGTCATGACCCAGCCGACGTAGCCGCTGCAGTCAAGGCCTTTTTCTTTTTCAAATTTGTGCTTTTTAAAATCGTAATCCCCGCCGCAGTACCGGTAAAAGCTTTCCCATTTCGGGTTGAGCCCGATCCTGCAAAAATCGCCGCTGCCTTCCCAGCCTCCGCCCCAGACGTACATCACGCGGTGCGCCGGGATAAGCGCGGTTCTTAAAAAATCGGTCAAGGTTTTTCCGCGCATAAAAATCACTCCCGATCTTGATATATTCGGGACCGCGAAAAATTATGCGCGATTATTTTTGTCTGTTTTCGATGGCCGTGATCTTGTCCACGCGGCGGCCGTGTCTGCCGCCCAAGTGCTCGGCCTCGAGATACGCCTTGACGATCTCAAGCGCCAGGCCCGGGCCGGTAATGCGCTCGCCCAGGCAGATTATATGGGCGTCGTTGTGCTCTTTCGCCATTTTGGCCGAAAATACGTCGGTGGCGTGGGCGGCTCTGATGCCCTTTACTTTGTTCGCCGCGATCGAAACGCCTATGCCGGTGCCGCAGACCAGTATTCCCTTTTCGCACTCTCCGGAAACAATGCTGTTTGCCACGGTCTCCGCGATGTCGGGATAGTCCATCGGCTCTCCCGGCTTGGTTCCGAAGTCCTTAAACTCATAGCCGTTTTGTTTCAAAAACTCTTTTATTGATTCTTTAAGCACAACTCCGCCGTGGTCGCTGCCGATTGCTATCATGGTAATTCCTCCTTGTGGCGCGGTGTGTTTATCGCCGCTTGTGATGTGTGCCGTTTTATCTTGAGAAATAGCGGTCGATCTTCGCGCGCACATCTGCCAGCTGCTTCACCAGGTCCAGAATGTTGTCGTAGTCCTCGCGGCCCAGTCTGAGCTTTCTGGCGACGGTGCGCATAAAGCGCTGCTCGCTCTCGTCGTAAACGTTGTCCGACAGCATGAGCGCCGCGGTCTCGAGAACGACGATCTTGATCTCGCTTTCAGAGCAGCTTTCGTAAAGCTCGCCGCAAACCTCGTCAAAGCCCTTTTGAGGCGAGTATCTCGGTTTTTCGATCCCCATCTCTCTGCAATAACTGTTGATGATCTCCCTTTCCGCGCGGTCGAATTCCTCGTTTGTCATCGCCGCGTGTATGCACAGGTCAAGAAACAATTCCTTTTGTTTCTCGTCAAGTCTGTTTAAATACATAAGTTTCCTCCGCCTTTCTGATAATTTCGATATTGCCGTACAAATAATCGCTATTAATAATTATAACATATCCGGCGCTCAAAATCAATAATAAATTGTTAAATTTAGATAAATATTTGCGCTTGAATTTGAATAAAAGAAACCTCCGCGGGAATTGTTTCCGCGGAGGCATGCTCAAAAACTTTAATTAATAGCTTTTTGTGATAACGCGAAGCTTCTCGTATTTGGTGTCATAAAATACTATGTCGCCGTTTGACACAGGGAACATCTTGTAGTGAACATTATCCCAATCAAACGGAGTGTTGTCGTTTATTTGCATATCATTCGCGGTAATCACGCTTAACGAGACGCCCGTTGACAAATCGAATTGCTCAATCACTGTGCCGTCATATTCTTTATTGTTCCCCGCGACATAATAACTTCCGTTTGCTATTGCGCTTGAATAAAAGCCATACGGATATGCCGTTTCTTTGAAGCTTTTATAATCATAAAAATACAAACCGCGATTTGTGCCAAGATAGAGGCCGCCGTTTTGCTCGCAAAAATCAGTTATTCCCTCAAAATAAGCAAGTTCTTCCTTGTCATAATTTGGAACCATGAGCAAAGAAGTGTTATCTCCGCTTCGAGATGTTGAGTGTATCAAATCGCCGTTTAATGTTGTGCCGACAATGTTATTCGAATATTTCGCGTCAAGAAGATCACAGCCGGGAACCGATACCATGGCGCTCATTTCTTCGATGTTGTTAAACACCTTGGAGCTTTCGAAAACGGCGCCGATAACCAAGGTTTTAAGACTTTGGTCATAATAGAATGAATCGACATACAACGAGTCATTCATTTTGTATACGATTCCCTCATGCTCAAACGAGATATTCGCGATGTTCATTATAACGCGCTTGTCGCGCGTAAGCAGATCGATTGAAATAATATCGCCGTTTTTGTCTATATAATAAAGAACGTTGCCATTGTGGAAAATTGTTGAGTAATTATATTCGCTGATATAATCAATATAATCACGCAGAATTCCGCCGTTTACCGTGTCCAAAGTCTCAATTTTATAAGGCGAGGACGGGATCGGCGCAGGTGTCGCCGTCGGGATCGGAGCCGCCGTCGGGATCACGGGAGCGGCTGTCGGAACAGCGGGAACGGATGGCGCCGCCGGAGAAGCCGAACCGGGGATCATTCCGGTCTGCCACGCCAAGAATTCGGGATTTGCAAAATCGTTGTCGTGGGTCACGCCGCTCTCGTCTATCCAGCGGAACAGCGTGTTGTTCCAAAAATACAGTCGATTTTCGATCGTTCCGTTATATACGAAAGCGAAATAAAGGTCCGAGCCGGAGCAATATTTTTCAACGCTGTAATTCGCGCCCTTATAGTTCATTGATGTGACCTCTTTGCTAAGGCCGGCCGCCGCCGCGGAGGCGGGATCGGAGTTGGTCAAGTTGTACCATTCTCTGATTTTAAGCACCTTCGGTTCTATGTCGGTTACAGGCTGCGGCGCCGCGGGCTGCGCGGCGGATTTCAAATATTCGGTCATACATGTCTTGAGCGGATATTTGCCGCCGTCATATATAACGTATTCGGACGCGTCGGACGCTGCGCTGTCCATCAAGGGCGCGGATATGGCGTTGGCAACGATCTGAGCGACTTGGCCTCTTGAGGACGCGATATCGTATCCTCCGCCCACAACGTTGTTCAGAACTCCGCAGCTTGCCGCGGCGGCCTCGTAGCCTGACGGATATCCTCCGTTATTTTCGGCAAATTTTGAATAACCCAGCGTTACCATAACCATTTTCACAACGTCCTGATACATTATATTGTCATCGGGACCGAACAAGCCGTTGCCGTAACCGCTGACAAGGTTTTCGGCCGCGGCTTTTGATATGTAGCCCGACGCCCAATGCGACGCGGGCACATCATAAAACTGAGAACTCGCGGGTTGCGCGGGATCAAATTCGCCCCTCATTCTGAAAAGTACGGCTGTCATTTCGGCTCTTGATATATTATCATAAGGTCTGAAACTCATAATGCCGTCGGCGTTTGAGTCGTCGCCAGTCAGAATATTTAAACCGCTCAGCGTTTGTATCGCGTTGTAATAAATATTCTCCGCGTTTATGTCATCGAACGACGCCGCCGAAACGCCGACCGTCGACACGGCGGTCAATAAGGATAAAGCAAATGCCAATAATTTCTTTTTCATTTAGTAAAGCCTCCCTATATTTTCTGTTATTTTTAATATGCGGCCTCCGCGGGAACAATTCCCGCGGAGGCAAATAAGATTTTGTTTTCTATCTGTAAAAATAATAGGTTTCGGATGTTCCGTCGGTATAACCCATATCCATTCTGATATTGCTGCCGCCGAAGGTGAACGTGTAACGAACCGGAACGGACGAACCCATTGCCGCAAAGTCAAACGAGCCGTTTGCGACCGCCGTGTTTGAGTTTATAAACGAGGCGGTGCCGATGTTGTATACCGCTCCCTTGCCGTGCATGCGCTCGCCGTAGAGGTCGACCGTGGACGAATTGGCACCGGAAACAGAAAGCTCGATCAGAGGACGGCTGTCTCCGTCCGGAGTGTAATGCCATGTGCCGTTATATATTGACGGATTTGCCGCCGCTTTATATTCGGGCGTTGTCACCAGCCACGCGTATACATCGTTAGAGTTCATAAATATTGTGTTCGTGACGGAATCCCAGAAATATGACATGTTAAACGTGTTTGTGAAAAACGTCGAAGGTGCCATAAATTTTCCGTTTATGAAACGCGGAGTGACCGAAAGCCGGTACGTTGCCGAATTGCTGTAAACCGTCGGATCGCCGACCGTGAAAAGATAGTAGAGGCCGTTCCATGATGACAAAATCACGCTCATGCCCCCGCCGTCCATCGATGCGGAAAATCCCATTTCTCCCGCGATATCCATTATCGGCAGCATGTCAACACCGTCGACGCTTACCACATCGCGCACAACAAATTGATTATTTACGTACATGTTCATGTTTTGCGCGCTGACGGCGACGGGCGCCATAAGCAACGCCGCGGCGGACAAGACGGATACTATTTTTTTCTTAAAATTCATCGCAGATCCTCCTATATTTTTATATATTCTTTTAAACTTTTTATAAGCAGTGTTACTCAATATTAACCGCGCCGCTGAATTTATTAACGCGATATATTGCAACTCCCGTGGTCACAAATCCCATACTGTCAGTATAACCGAAATAATAGTTTTCCGAATCGCTGCTGATTAACCAACAATCGGGTTCCATACCCGCCGCAACCGCCAGATCATGCGCGCGGCTTTCGGATATCGCGGTTTTTTGATTGCTGCCGTCCGAAAGATACTCTGACAAAATCCAACCGGTCATGTCGTAATATACGACTTGATTGAATCCGTTTTCCCATCCGATACTTTCAACCCATTCTCCCAAAGGGACCGTTGTTATCGCCGGTGCTGATGTGTCGGGATAACTTCTGAGAGATACCCATTCATTACAGTTTGTCACTTGAAGAAAATTATCTGTTTTTGTGAACGGAACGCCATAACCGAGATATTCCGTTAATATCCAGCCGGTCATTCCGTTGTATACGACTTGGTTAAATCCGTTTGACCATCCGATGCTTTCGACCGGCGAGCCCAACGGAACGGTTGACAGTCTCTCGGCGGATGTTGACGGCTGTGCTCTGAGCGAAACCCAGTCGTTGCAGTTTAACACTATCATTTGCTCCGCGAACGCGCTTGCGGAGGGCACAAGCATCAAAGCCGCCAAAACACATATCAACAATTTCTTTTTCACTTAAAAAACCTCCTAAATATTTATAATATAAATTTTTCTTTTAAATAAAACAGGTACGCAAAAGAGGCAATAAACCATTGTGCCAATCTCAAATCTAATTTTCCGGACATTCGCACATAATTAAGCCTATGCGTGAATGTGGATATAACTTCGGACGGAAGGCTTTTTCTAATTTTACAAGCAGCGTAAAGATTATTATCAAGATAAAAATTTTTTCCTTTTATAACTATGCTGCCGTACTCGCAAGCTCCTGTATAAGCACCGAACGGCAATTCAACTAATGGAATTACGGGCTTGCTTAAAAATCTTGGTCCTAATCCGATTTGAAACGATTTATCACGCGTGGCAATAAACACGGGATCATCTCTATCCTGAGTTTCGGATATAAGAAAGCCGTATTCATCTATAAATATGCTGAATATATAATTGTCTTCCGCGTCGACCATAAGAAATTCTTTGCTTAACAGGCCATTTCTCTTTATCCGGTACAACAAATTCCCGTTTTGATTTAATATTTTTGAGCCTTTCATGTAAAAACGCACTTCCTCCACGTTTTATCACCTCCCCTTTTTTAAAAGTATTAAATCAATAATATGATAAATATTGAGTCAATATCCATCCGGTGTATCCGTTGTAATTAACCTGATTAAAGCCGTTCTGCCAGCCCACGCTCTCTACCCATTCTCCGAGAGGAACTCTTGTGATCACCGAAGCTGATGTGCTGGGATAGGTTCTGAGCGATACCCATTCGTTGCAGTTTACGACTTTCATATACTCGCCTATGGCGCCAGAGTCACCTATAATTATTCCGGACACAAGGTATTCCGACAAAATCCAGCCCGTCCTGCCGTTATACACGACCTGATTAAATCCGTTTGACCAACCAATGCTGTTAACGTGAGAACCCAAAGGGACGATCGTTATTCTCTCGGCAGACGTTGACGGGTACGATCTTAGCGATACCCACTGTGTGCAGTTCATTACCGTCATTGATTCCGCGAACGCGCTTGCGGACGGCATAAGCATCAAGGCCGCCAAAACACATACCAACAATTTCTTTTTCATTTAATAAAACCTCCTAATTGTATTATAATTTTTTGTTTTTCTTTTTCGTTTTTAATTTTTACGCTATATACGCGGGTTTGCATCAATATGATTCAAATACCGTTCGCAGCAGCGGATAGATCAAAAGTGCGCTTTGAGGAACATCGTTAAAAGCAAGGTATTCCGGAGAAAAAGTATTCCCGTTGATTACAAATTGAATGCACGCCGTTACATTCTGCCCCAGGTAATCACACATACCCTTAAACTGAACAACTTTTTCACCGTTCGTGGCTTCAAAGTATGTCCATCTTCCCAATGTAAAGAAGTTCGCGAAAGCTTCTCCGTATGTCACATTATATCCTTCGAATGTCGCGTTTTTAACTCCGTTTACGTAATCGGAATAATCGGAGATATAGCCTTTTATCGCGTCAACTATGCCGCCGCCGGATGAGCCGCTTCCCGACGAGCCGCCGGATGAGCTGCTTCCAGACGAACTTCCCGACGAGCTGCCGGATGAGCTGCTTCCCGTCGAACCGCTGCCGGCAGATCCGCCTATATACTGATTTTGCCAGCTTACATATTCCGCGTTTCCGGTTTCTCCGTCGTGAGTGACTTTGTTTTCGTCAATCCAGCGGAATAAAGCGTTGTCCCAGAAGTATAAGCGATTTTCGCGCGCTCCGTTGTAGGCGAAAACGAAATACAATTGACCGTTTTTGTAATATTGCTCCGAATTGTATGTTGTGCCGCCGTGAACCACCGTCGTGACGGTTTTGGTTAAGCCCTCGCTTGCGGCGGACGACGGGCTGTCATTGGTTTTATTATACCATGTTCTTATCGTTTGCACTTTACTTTCCGAGTCTGAAGCGGCTGTCTGCTCTTTGGGCTTTGCGGGCGCCTGTGTCGCCGCGGGAGCGGGCGCGGCTGTGGGAGCCGCCGTCGGCGGCGCCGGAACCGGAGCGGTATTAAACGCGGCCTGCGCCGCGGCTTCAAGCTTTTCAAGCTTCAGGTTTTGCTCGGGAAACTCGTCCTTGGGATATTCCGCTTTTGTGCTTTCAAGCAGCGAATAGAACTCTTCCTGCTGACCGGTGTTTATGAGCTTTTGCAGTTGAGCGGCTTTGCTGTCGAATTCGGAGATCAGAAATCTGTGAAGCCCGTCCTTTTCGGTAATGCCGCTTAATGTTATTTTACTTACATCGTGGCCTATGTATTTAACTTTTCCTTGACTTTGATCAAGTTGGATCTTGACCAATGTTTTGTTGTCTTTCAATGTATTGTCCTGAGACTCGGCTGTCAGCGTTCCGAGCGTGTTGCCTTCGCTGTCGCTAAGCGTCCATTCCACAACGGCGATGCCGCGCCACGGAGTGGTCGATGTTTTTGTGAGCTCAACGCTTAGTTCCGCGCGTCTCGGATCCGCTTTGGTTTTTGTATTGGTGTACACGCCGTTGTTAACACACGAAAGTGAAGTTCTGCCGACCGAAAAAGGTTCTTCGGTTTTTGCGAACGCTTGCGTGTCAATGTTAACGTATGAAAAATCGTATTTTTTGCTTAATTCTTCTTGAAATTTTTTGTCTTTGTGTTTCGTGATCGAAACACCTGTAACGGCACAAATTATGATCAGGACCAAAACTGTCAACGCGGCGGCTAAAGCTACGTTTTGACGATGATCGGTTATGTATTTTGAAATTTTTGAAATATATTTTTTGATCGTTCCGATCAGCAGATCCTTTTTTGTGATCGCGTAATCCGCGGTTTGGCCAAAATCCGTTGTTTCGGTGTTTTGAGGTTGAGTATCCGTGTTTTCAAGCGGCGTGCCGCACCGTTCACAAAATTTGCCGTCGGTTTTTTGATTTCCGCAGTTCGGACAAAACATAATGCCTTCCTCCCGTATAATTTTAAATAATATTAAGCGCTGTCTGATGTGTACAGATATAACATAAAACAATAAATTGTTATGTTTCCTTGCTTTTTCCTTCGCGAAGCATTTCGCGGATCCATTTTTCGGAATATCCGTATTCTCGGGCCAATTGCTTTATGTTATGACCGTCGTATCTTTTCGAGACCTGCTTCTTCACGTAACTGCCGGAAAAAAGCCGCTGCGGGAATGTGATCTGGATGCCCTTCATGCGCTTGTATATCTTCAGCATATTTTCAAAGCCGACGCAGTCGCACAATTCTCTGTATACATCGTTAAGACCGTCTTTCTCGAAAGTTTCGCCGTTCAAAACCTCAGCCCTCCCCTTTATATTATCAAAAATGTACCACAATACAGTATGGTTATCAAATCGGGAATTCCTTGAATTATTCCATGATAAAAGCCATGCCGTATTAGTATTATAGCATGGCTTATTATAATATCCGCGTGCATTTTGCACGATCGTAAAAAATTTAATTAATCTTGGGCGGGCTCCTCCAGAACGGAAGTCAGTTTGATCTTCGCCAGTTTTCCGCCGTTTACGTAGAACGCGCCGTTTTTATATTCCGTGGAATATAGCGTTTTGTTTATAACGTCAAAGCCCCCGCACACAAGGGTGCAGCTTATCGTTTCGGTGCCGAGGGTGGCTCCGCTGTCGTCCAGCAGCTCAAAGAAAAGCGATACTTTGGCTTTTTCGGTGTCAAAGCTGTTTTTCTTTACCTTCACAAAAAGCTCAAGCCAGCAGCTTGATTGGAAAACCGTCGGTTCGGCTCTGAGCGACGACGCGCCTATGGGATATGTGTCGTCGGTGTATCCCGAATCGTCGATCTGCACGGCGTCCGCGGCTGCGTCCATATTGTCGGCCGCGGAGCCTAAGATATTGTCCGTGCCGCTGCGCATACTCAAAAATCCGAGCGCCGCCGCGCGGAACGCGAAGATGATAACAGCCGCCGCGACGACCAAAGCGACAACGGCGCCGTTTTTCTTTTTCCGCGGCGGTGCGGCGCTTTCCGCCGGGTTTCCCTCAAGCGCTCGTTTTGCCTCCTCGGCCGAGGAATAGCGCATGGCCGGGTCGAGACTCACGCATTTTCTGATCACGGGTTTGAGAGCGCCGCTGTATTCGCTCAGCTTGTCTATGGGTTTGCCTCCGGTGAGCAGCTCAAACAGAGTAACTCCGGCGGCGTATATATCGCTGCGAAAATCCGTCTGAGCGAAACCGAACTGCTCCGGAGGCGCGTAGCCGCGGGTGCCTAAATTTACCGTGTCGGAGGTTCCTCCCGGTTTAAAAGTTCTCGATATCCCGTAATCAATGACCTTCACTGTCCCGTCGTTTGTCAGCATTATGTTCGAGGGTTTTATATCCTTATGTATTATATTATTTTTATGAAGCTCATTAAGGGCGGAAAACAGGCTTATGCCTATCATCCTGACCTCCCCCTCCGGCATCGGCCGCTCGGCGCTTAAAACCCTTCCCTCGACGTACTCGGTGACAACGGCGTTCTCGCCGGGAATCACGCGATGCACGCGGCACAGATTGGGATGCTTTATACCGATCAGAGGCAGATAAGCGTCAGCGCTTCCGTTTTTGATTTTCTTTATCACGCACAGCCGCCGTTTTTTGACATCATAAGCCAGCTCGACTTTTGAGTTTACGGTTTCGGCTATGCTCTCAAGTATTGTGTATCCCTCCAAAAAATCACATCCGTTGCAATTATTTAAAATATATGTTATCATATAATCAAAAATTGCGCAAGGGGTGACAAAAATGAAGTCAAAATCAACCGAAAATCTGCTCGGCGAGATAAAAGACGCAAAAAATACCGGAGAGCTTAAAAAATATTTGGACGAGAACAAAGGCGACATGCTTGGCGGCCTGAGGTACCGCCTGGCGGACCTGCTCAGCGAAAAAGACAAGTCAAGAAAAGAGGTCAAGGAAAGAGGCGGCCTCTCCGATTACAACGATCAGATATTCAGCGGACGGCGGCACCCGAGCCGCGACAAGCTTATCCGCGTTATATTGGGACTTGAACTCAATATCGACGAGGCGCAGGATCTGCTGAGGCTCGCGACGCATAAGGCGCTCGATCCGCGCGATCCCCGCGACGCGGTGATCGTCTCTTGCATAAACAGCCGCATGAGCGGCACGGATACCGACCTGAGGCTTGACAAGCTGGGTTTTGATCCTTTGGATTATAGAGCAGAATAAAAGCCGCCGATATCAAACAGCGACTTTCAAAGTTTTTGTCAAGACAGTATAACCATCGTGGCTATTATCCAACTTATAACGGAAATGCCTATACCGCAGCTCGACAGCACGATCGAGGCGGTGGTCTTGTTTTGAACACCGGCATTCTTTGCCTTGATTCCGAGGATCAATCCTATAACGGCAAGAATAATACCGACGATCGGGCTCAGCAATCCGGCTATTATTGAAATAATTCCGAGCACAAACGGAGCTGTGGCAGATCCTTGACTTGCTTGTTGCTGATACGGAGGATACTGTCCGTTCGGCTGCGGCGGTGGATATTGTCCTCCCGGCTGTTGCTGATAAGACTGCTGAGCAGCGTTAAGCGGACTTCCGCAGTTATGACAATATTCATTGTTTCCGTTTTCTGCTCCACATTTTTGACAAATCATGTTTTTACACCTCCTGTATTATTTATTATACCATAAAATTACAACATTTGCAATGTTTTTTATAACTACTATATAAAATAATTATCGCCGCGATCGGATGTTAATGATTTGTTTACAAATATTTAATAAATTTGGAAAACGCCGCAAACACGCAGTTTTTGAGGGTGGAAACTTTGCCGCGCGGAGCCGAATATGGGAAATTGCGCCGCGGCGGCTTGACAAATTCGGAAAAATGTTGTATACTGAATAGAGTTATGTTACAATTGTGTTACATAATTATTACAATTTGATATAACATAAGGAGTGTTTGTAACATTGGATAATAAAACCGGCGGACGCAAAGTCTCGCGTCTGTTTAAACTGATAATAGTATTCGCCGTCACCGCGGCGCTGCTGTGCGGCTCGCTTTCGGCCTATGCCGTGAGCATTTCGGCCAAGGGCGGAATAGTCCTCGACCAATCGACAGGCGAGGCGCTCTATGAGTACAACGCTGACACAGCGGTCGTTCCCGCCAGCATGACAAAGCTTGTGGCGCTCTATGTTATATACAGCCACATCGCAAACGGCAGCCTCAGCAAGGACACGCTGATCCCCGTGGGCAGCGCGCTGGCCGCTTATTCAAGGGATCCGGGATACTCTAACGTGTATCTGACGGCGGGCGAGAGCTACACGCTTGACGAGCTTTTGGGCGCGATCTGCGTGGTTTCGGCCAACGCCGCGGTCATGGCCGTGGGCGACTACATATGCGGCAGCGAGACGGGTTTCGTCAGCGAGATGAACACGCTGATCGCGAACTGGGGCGTCAACGGTTATTTCGTGGACTGCACCGGCGTCTCGAGCAAAAACAGGATATCGCCCAGAGGCATGGCGACTGTCGCCAACAGGCTCATAACCGACTATCCGGACATACTCAACTATTCGTCGCTGACCTCGATCAATTTCAGGGGCACGATGTACTATCCCACAAACAAGATGCTGCCCGGCGGCGCGTATGAATATTTCGGAGCCGACGGCCTCAAAACCGGAACGACTTCGGCGGCGGGCTGCTGCTTTACCGGAACGGCGTCAAGGGACGGCAAGCGCCTGATCTCGGTGGTTATGGGCTCGACATCGACCAACATGAGATATGTGGACACGATAAAAATGATGGACTATTCTTGGGACATTCTGGCGCAGCGCGGAAACGCGGGTTACAAGGAGCCGGCCGTAAACAACAAGCCCAAGGATTATATAGTAGCAACCGATCTTCGCTGCTTTATAAACGATTGGGAGATACCCACGTTTATCCACTACGGAAACGAGCAGAACGGATATCAAGACTGCGCGGTCGTAATGCTGGACGATCTTAAGGACTACGGCTTTGACGTGTCATACGATCTCGCCACCGACACGGCTACGGTCATCAACAACACAGACAAAGACCTGACCGCAGGTCCCAACTACGGCGAGCAGTACAGCTACGGCGAGAACGAGAAGCTTGAGATCAGCGACTGGGAGGCCGCCAAGGTATTGCTCAAGAACGGCCCGAACGACCCCGGAGTGTACGCGCAGAATACCTTTGACATCAACGGCCGCGGCGCGATCTCGATCGACGAGCTGTGGCACATGGGCACAGTCGTTTGGAACGAAAAATACAACCTTACGGTGGTCGTAACAAGATATTAAAAACAAAAGGCATATCACAAATCATCAAGTGATATGCCTTTAATTTTTTGTGAGCGCTCGGGGTAAATAAATATATTGACTGTTTCGCAAAAATGAGATATAATAAGTGTATCAAAACATAGGAAGTGCTTAAAATGCCGACGGATAAAAAGATAGTAAAACGCAACGTTAAAGACAGCGTGTTCACCAATCTGTTTCAGGATACAAAATATATAGTGGAGCTCTACAAAGCCCTCCACCCCGAGGCCGACTATGTGACCGAGGACATGATAGAAATAGTCACCCTCAAAAACATACTCACCGACAGCCTGTATAACGACCTGGGCTTTATGATGGACGACTGATAGTCTTAGTAGAAGCCCAGTCCACATGGACGGTGAATATAATAATCAGAGGTCTTATGTACCTTGTGCAAACATATCAGGACTATATCGAAAAAGAGGAGCTTAACATCTACAGCTCAAAGAAGCTTGAGATACCGAAGCCGGAGCTTTATGTGATCTACACGGGCGACAAAAAGGTAGAGGAAAAGGAAATAAGCCTGAGCGAGGAATATTTTTCGGGAGAGAAAACAGCCTTGGACGTAAGGGTAAAAGTAATCACCGAAAGCCGCGAGGGCGATATAATCAACCAATACGTGATGTTTACGCATATCTTAAACGATCGTGTAAAGGAATACGGCAGAACAAAAAAGGCGATAGACGAAACGATAAAAATATGCAAAGACAGGAATATTCTAAAGGAATACCTGTCCAACCACGAAAGCGAGGTGCATGATATAATGTTTTCACTGTACGACGACGAGCAAATACAAAAAGCCATGATGAGAGACGCCCGCAAAGAAGGCGAAATGCGCGGCCGCATGGAAGGCCGCATGGAAGGCATAAAAGAAGGCGAAATGCGAGGTGAAATGCGAGGCGAAAAACGAGGCATAGACGCAATGATAGCAAATATGCGCAAAGCTGGCATAAGCGACGAAATGATACAAAATGTCGCAAATATGACCCGGCGGCCGACTTCCTAATTACTATTCACTAATTACTAATCACTATGTTGGGGTGCATGATATAATGTTTTCACTGTATGACGACGAGCAGATCCAAAAAGCAATGATGAGA
>CANPWW010000023.1 GCA_947585115.1 uncultured Monoglobus sp. | reverse complement strand
TAACACAATTTGATTATTTATGAAATGCGGGTGCATTTTTGTTTAATGGGTGCATTTCATAAATTGCACTATATATGGTTTCGGCGTTATACGTAATAATATGATTTTACTTACATCAAAAATGTACCGCAAAGCACGCTATTATACAGTCTTTGCGGTATTTTTAATAAATAGCTTTGTATCAATTAAGTGAGGAACATAAACAGTGTAATAACCATAGGTGAGGGAGCATTTCGTGCATGTAACAACTTGACAAACGTAACGATACCGAGCAATGTAAAAAACATCGGCTCTTGCGCTTTTGACGGCTGCGTAAAATTAACAAGTATAAATGTTGATGAAAATAATCAACACTATTGCTCTGTTGACGGAAACCTGTTTGATAAAACCCGAAAAACTCTCAAACAATACATCGGCGGAAAACAAAATACGGAATATATCATTCCCGATGGCGTAACAGAAATCAGCAGCTCTGCATTTTGCGGCTGCGACAATCTAACAAGCATAGCAATACCGGACAGTGTAAATATAATCAACAATTTCACCTTTTGTGGCTGCGGCAAATTGAAAAACATAATTATTCCAAACAGCGTGATATATATTGGACACCACGCATTTAAAGACTGCCGCAGTTTGACAAGTATAACAATACCACGCAGTGTGAAGAACATCGGAGAGGAACCGTTTTCTAATTGCAGCGCCTTAATAAATATAAGCGTAGATGAAGAAAATCCGTGTTATTGTTCTGTTGACGGAAATCTGTTTGATAAAAAGAAAAAAACAATATTAGAATATGCCGCCGGAAAGCGGGACACGGAATTTACTATACCCGACAACGTAACAAAAATCGGAAATTTGGCGTTTTATGGTTGTGACAACTTGATAAGTGTTAGAATACCAAACAGCGTAACCTGTATCGGTGACTTGGCATTTGCAAACTGTAAAAACTTGACAAACATAACAATTTCGGATCACATATCAAGTATTGGGTGGGCGGCCTTTTTCGGGTGCAGCGCTTTAACAATAACAATGCTTGGCAATGTGGAAGAAATTGGCGATTTTGCGTTTTTCGGCTGTAAGGAAATTATAAAGAAAACTCGATAAATAAAAATACACTATTTTTTAATTTTTAGAATTTGGTTCATTAGTTGTTCCGATTCATTATTACTAAACCGCAAAAACACTTGTTGAAATGTTACAATATTGTTACAAATTGCACTTTGCATTTGTTATATACGTGCAAATATGTTATAATAATATCACAGAACTTAAGAAATTATCAAAGTAATATTACAAGACATTAATATAGTTTAGAAAAAACGGCATACAAATAACTTTAAATCACAAAACAATTTTCCACCGGTACTATTTTTGGAGCATGAGAGGGTTTATAATAAAACTACTGTAAGAATATCAAAGGAGATGAGATAAATGGCAAAGATCAAAAACACGGGCTCGAAAAACATCTATGGTGACGGAAACGTAAAAAAGGTAACTCTGGGCAATGGTCATGAATATTACATTTCCAACACCGGTTCAAAAAATATCTACGGCGACGGATATGAACAGAAAATCACGTCCAAAGAAGATAATCATAGTTTCAACTATGGATTTATAGACACCTATGGCTGGATAGCTTCAACATTTATGCTTATTTCAGTCTTTGGAATTCCGGTTATAATTCCGGTATGTTGGCTTTATGGTCATACTATACTGGGTATATTGATAACTGCAGGAAGTTGGGTAGCATTTTGGGTAATTGGTTGTAATCACGCTTATAAACGTGGTGGAATGGGTAAATTAGAGCTTATAGATACTATTAATATGATGGTATTTGGCTTTTTTAAAGCATGGGGTTTTGTTATTGTATTTTTCTTTTCAATATTATATCTTTTATCAAAAATATTTTAAAGAATTGATAAAAAAGAGTGCGGTACCGTTGAAAATACAGTACCGCAATTTTAAAATAAACAAAATCGGCAGTAAAAGGAGATATTACAGAAGTGTTTGAAACCAAACATATCCAAAAGTATTTGGAAGAAATTAAAGCGATGTCATTTACCGAAACGGTTGAGAAGATCGTCAACTATCCCGATAAACTAAGACTTGACGTAAATTTGCTGCAGGTGGTATTTGCGAAACTTTTTATGCCGAGCACGGTAAAATCCGATAATATTTGTTGGGAAACTCTTGATAATAAAATCGAAATTTTATCATGCTTTAAAGATAATTTTGATATATTATATAATTATCTGAAAATCGTTTTCAGAGACGGATATTATTCATTCGCGGAAGATTTATATAATACAAGAATAGTGTATATTTTTGTTTATTTAAAAAAACAAAAAGAGATAAATAATTTATATAATATCCTGATAGAACATTGTGAATCATACACTCCGATATTTTATGATTTTTGGGGTAACGGGTTTCATTTTTCCCCGGAACAGCCATGGTCTTTTTTTACTCAAGGCTGGGATATGCCCGAAGACGAATTATATAATACAAATCTGTTTGACGAAAACGGAGAAATAATCAAATAGGAGATGTTTATATGATACAAACTCAAAATATTCAAAAATATTTGAAAGAAATAGAAATAATGCCGTTTGTGGAAGCCTTCGAGTTCATCGGTAAATACCCGAATGATGTCAGACTTGATGTGAATATACTTCAAGCTGTATTTGTAAAACTTTTTATGCAGGACATTGAAACACAAAAGCTCGAAAAAAGATATTCCGAATGTGTTATCGGTGATCGGCTGTGGAAAAACTATAAGAATAAGTGCGAGATCATATCTTATTTTGATTATAAAGAAAATTTTGATGAATTATATAACGCCTTGAAAATAGTTTTCAAAGAAGGATATTTAGAATTTATCGAAAAATTATATGATTTGCGGATAGTCTATATTTTCGTGCACCTTAGAAAGTATGATGAGATCAATCATCTGTATGATATTTTAAAAGAACACGAAAATTCATATAATATGATATGTCGGAACGGCATTAAATCCTCGTGTATTAAATCACCGAATGAATATTTTAAATAACTATAACATTTTAAATCGTTAAACGGTTAGCTCAAATCTAATATCAGAACATACGACAGTCTGTTGTTTTTGACTTATAGACTGTTGTGTTTTTTTGCTCACTTAACTATAGAACTATTTTTATATCTGTACATTCCAAAAGAATTTTAAATATTATGTTTTATAGTACATAAAAGCCGACACTATATATAAAAGTGCAAATATATAGTTGACTTTTATGTGCTATTTATGTATAATAAATGTGATAAAAATATTTCCAAGAAAGGTGTGCTGATCATGGACAAAATACTTAAAGAAATAATTGAAATGTATTGGAGTGATTTTCAAAAGCATAAAAACAAAGAATATGTGGTTTCGCCGTCGATCCCGATTATATGGTTCGGCGACATTGAAACGTACAAAAAATCAGATTTAAAGGTTGTGACCGTGGCTCTCAATCCGTCGAATAGGGAATTTTCACCCTCTGAGGACAAAAATGACAAAAGCCATAAAATATTATTCAGATTTCCAAAAGCCGAAACAATATACAAAAATGACACTCTCGATGATGATGACAAAGAGATATTATGTGAGGCGCTTAATTCTTATTTTGAGACAGAGCCGTATAATAGTTGGTTTAAGTGGTTGGAACGTGCTCTCGGTTTTTTGAAACCCTCCGTCAGTTACTATAACGGAAAAGCCCAAAACTGTGCAATACATATTGACATATATACTGCCGTTGCCACATCTCCCACATGGGGAAGATTGTCTGCCGAATCAAAAGAGGATTTAACAAACATTGATCTGTTTAAAAAACTCTTAGCGTATCTCAAACCGGATGTTGTTATTTTTTCGGGTGATTTTAACATTTTTAAAAATACTTTCTTGAATCAAGGCTCCGAGCCTCTTAAAGAATATTCATATACACCCGAAAACGCAAAATACCCCTACAGAATTATCCCCTTTAAAACAGACGACACAGTAGTGATTTTCGGAAGTAATGTTCAAGGTAATCCGCTGCAGCTTAAAGAAGATTTTCTTAAAACAACATTCAGTGATATTTGCGAAAGATTTATATAAAAGGTGTTAAATTATGAATAGAAAAAACAGAATAAACACGGGGTTTTTTCAATTCACTCATCCCGGCGGTGAACATAAGGCGGCTAATAAAATTGCGGGAACAGACTATTATTTTAAAGAGTGGAATTACCGATTTAAAAGAGCCAATGAGGGCAAGCCGAATTTTTATTATGCGGCAAACAACCACTTAAGAAAATATCTGAGGTCCAAAGCCGAATACTTAAAAAATGACGAATTACATGAAGGATATGTTGATTTTTGGGGAGAATGGGAACCGAACAGCATTGCAAAAATCATAAACAAAAACCCTGCCGAGGCTGAGCCGAAATATATAAACTATCCTGTATTTGTTGAAAACAAAGAATATTCTTTGTCAGACAATAAACAGGTGCAGAGCATTATTGATGTAAAAAATTCGGACCATAATAATTTATGCGTTCCGGACATACACATATATACTAATGAAAAGGTAAAAATATATGACCGCCTCAATAATTCCAATCTTCAAAATACAGACCCTTATATTTGGGGCGATAATTTTTATTATACATGCTGTAAACAAGACCAAACTAAAATGCTGAAAGAAGGCTCGGTGATCCTGTTCGGGACCGGTTATAAAAAAAGACAGTATTATGAGATCGATACTATGTTCGTTATCTCAAAAATAATCAGTTATGACGAGAATACTATTAAACAGACTATCGAAAGATTTAAAAACAGCAAAAACCCCTCGGACAGATTATATTATAACACAGTGCTTAAATATGTTTTTGTGCGGCATGACGGAAGTATTGCCAAATTAGACAATGAGAAATATCAATTTGATATTATAATCGGAGCAACCTACGACAATCCATATAACGGTATGTATAGTTGTTTTTTCTGTAATCCGTCTGAAGATACGGCAAAACCAAAACTGAGGATAGGTTCAGGAACGGATATTTTGAAAAATATTAACCGTATAGATGATAGGAATTTTAACCCGGCCATCAATACTTACGGAAAACAAGTGGTTGTTAACAACAGTAAAAAAGTTCATGAAATATGGAAACTGATAACCGAATACGCTAAAGACAGTGATTATTGTTTAGGCGTCAAAGCTGAATTGCCGCCGATACTCACACCGTATGATCTTCCGGAATATATTAAACATTTGAAATACTAACTTTAATACAGATAGCAAAACACATTATATATCGATTTTATCCCGCAGTAGTCAATAAATTTGACTGCTGCGGTTTTTTTAATTAAATACTAATATTCTCAAAAATGCAATAAAATTGTCAAAAAATGTATATAATAATATATCAAAGAAAAAATCGACTTGTATATTTAGGAAATTGATGTAGATTCGATTCTGTTAGTATTAAGATTTTAGCATTTAAATCAACAAAGGAATTTAATTCTGTCATTTTATAATTAAATTTTTAGTTATATTGCCGTAAAAACCTTAATTTGCTAAAAAATTTTAATAAAAAATCCGTTTCAAATAATTTTGGTACCACCCAACCATTATTATTATGTGAATCCATGTTTGCGGCCAACAATTTTGCCAATAAAAGGAGGTGTAAAAATGGCGAAAAATTTACAAAAGAATTTTCAGGAAATTAATCCTGATGACTATGTGTCTGTGTATAATACACCAAGATATACAGAAATAGTCGCAAACGACAACAAACCTAAACGCCCGCCTGTAAAACGTATTTCAAAGCAAGAATATGTTAATACGGATACCGGTGAAGTTTTGGATTTCAAAGAAAAGGAGGTTAAATCAATAGAATCACTAACTAAACAATGTAAAAGACTCAGGATATATATTTCGGGTTATTTTAGCGGTGATAAAACAGAACGATTTATTACACTAACCTATTCCGGTCACATGGCTGAACCTGAAAAAATATCTAATGATTTTAAGTATTTTATGAGAAAAATAATGCGAAAATATGGCAAATGCAGATATATATATATCAAAGAGCCCGACGAAAAAGGTTCATGGCATATTCATTGCATTATAAAGAAATTAAGCGGTGGTGATTTTAACATCACCGAAGAAGAAGTACGTTCAATGTGGAAAGCGGGTGAAATCGTAAATGTTAAGCCAATATATGATATTGATAAACTATCGTGGTACTTTGATATTTCGCATAAAGACAAAAAGCATAGAATTAAATACTACCCCAAAAATATGCGAATTTATGAACATTCACGAGATATGAAAATTGATAAAAAATACACAAAATTTAAAAATATTAATTCGCTTGTTAAAGATAAACAAGTAAATTATAAAAAACAAATTAATATCACATCAGATGATATGAAAAAAATAAATAAAATCAGATATATGCAATTTATTGCGAAATAAGAAAGGAGAACTAAAATGATGAACAATAATAATACAAATTACAACTATGTGGATAATGCAAATTTTAAAGATACCTTTAATATGCTGTGCGAAATTAAAGAAAATCGTATAGCTATTAATAAAAAACAGAATGGTGATACAACACCTGTGCCGAGAATTACGCAAAAAGAGGTTGCAGAAGCAATCGGAATGGATAAATCAACCTTTTGTAAAAAAATTAAAAATAAGTTATCATTTACTTGGCGTGAAATAACAGAATTAGCACGTTTTTTTGAAGTTCCTGTTGGTATTGTGATGGGATATGACAAAATTTGCAAGGAAGTTTATGAAGGAATTGTCAATAATGAGGAAGTTGAAGTTAGAATAAATGAAATCGAATTCATTAAATATTACAAGCTCATATCTTCGGAAAACAATAAGTTTGTAACGAAACTTTATTCTGATAACAAAATATATGAGCCATTAATGGATATACTCAAGGAATTTGCGCTTTCCCCAAATAGCATAGAATATAAAAAATATATTTGCTTTAAAAAATTAGATAAATTATTAAACTTGATACAGAGTAAATTTAACTAAAACTACAGGCTGAAAATATCGTGTTATCTTAACCTGAAAATTTTTCAACTTGTTACATTTCCTCCGGGGAAAACGGCGCCGCTCACGGCTGGGGAAATTATTTGCGACACGATCAAAAACATCATAGACGAGCAAGCGAGGTGAAACTCTTGACAGAAAACAATACATTGAGCGGCCTTAAGATCGGGTTCGGCATCACGGGCTCGTTCTGCACGATCTCAAAGGTCCTGCCGGTTATAGAGGACCTTGCGGACCGGGGCGCCGACATACTTCCGATACTTTCCAAAACCGCCGCCGAAACCGACACCCGGTTCGGCAAAGCCGCCGACCTGAAACGAATGCTGGAGGGAATAACGGGCAAAAAGCCCCTGACCGGGATAACCGAGGTGGAGCCCATAGGCCCCAAAGGTCTTATCGACGTCATGGCGGTGGCGCCCTGCACGGGCAACTCGATCGCCAAAATAGCCGGCGGCATATCCGACACGCCGGTGACGCTGGCGGTCAAGTCGCATCTTCGCAACAACCGCCCGGTTGTCGTCGCGGTGTCGACCAACGACGGACTGAGCGGAAACATCAAAAACATCGGCGCGCTGCTGACGCGGAAAAACATCTACATCGTGCCCTTCGGCCAGGATGACAGCTTGAGCAAGGAAAACTCCCTGGTCTCCGACTTCGCCCTGATCGCCCCGACTATAACCTCGGCCCTGAGAGGAGCCCAGCTCCAGCCGCTTTTGATATAAAATTAACACCGTCGGCGCGGCCGGCGGTTTTTTATTTTGCGGCAAAATATTTTTGGGTATAATAAAAACATATGGACAAAATCATGGTAATACAGTATAATAAAACCATGACAAAGACTATATGGGAGGCGTTCATGATGAAAAAAATTTGTTACGCTTTGCTCGCGCTCTGTCTCGCGTCGGCTCTTGTTCTCACGGGCTGCGCCGACATGGCCGAAAACGCCGGCGGCTCGGTGACCATAACCGTTATGGGCAGGAAAAACGACCTGGCGAAGAGCTATATGACTAGCATTTTCGACCAATACGAGAAAGCGACGGGGAACAGGATAAAGCCCCTGCCCATCGAGGACGCGGAATTTGAGGCGCAGGCCGCGGGAAGCTTCGCAAACGGAGATGTTCCCGATATATTCCTGCATTTTCACAATTCGGATCTCGACCGCTTTGACGTTAAAAATAACTTTCTTTATCTCAACGACGAGGACTGGGTGGACGAGCTGACCGACAGCTCGCGGGAATACTGCCTGGACGAGGACGGGAACCTTATGGGGCTCCCGTTCTGGGAAAGCTCTATATCGGGCTGCTACTACAACAAGACCATACTCGACAGTCTCGGCCTGAGGCCCGCCGCGACCCAAAGCGAGTTCGATGTGCTGTGCCAGGCGATAAAGAGCGCCGGCTATACCCCGATATGCTGGGCGGCAGACGGCAGCGCTTGGCCCGTGCAGTTCGCGCTCGACCCGATATTCGCGGACGATCCCGATTTGCTCAAAAAGATCAACAAAAACGAGATAACCTTCTCGGACATACCGGAGATAGCGGACATGGCGCGGTGGATAGGCGGCGCCGCGCAAAACGGCTGGTTCGGCCCGAACTACCTCAATCAGAGCATTGACGACATCGGCCCTGTCATGAGCACGGGTCAGGCGGTCATGACGTTTATCTGGGACACGTGGTTCTATACCGACCTGCCCGAGGACGGCAAATACAAGATCGACGACTTCGCGCTTATGCCCGCGTTTTTGAACACGACGCCAAACGGCACCTACGAGGGCGGTAACCTCAACATGATGATGGTAAACAAAAACGGCAAGCATGTGGACGACTGCCTTGATTTTCTTGATTTCTGCGCCGATAAGGAAAACTACAACAAGGCCTTTGACGGCATATCCACCGCGGACTGCTTTAAGAACCAAACCACGAATATAGAGTCGCCCATGGTAACAGACGCCGCCGAATCCGTCGCCGCAAACCTGCGCGCCTCGACCGCCGCATCCAAAATTCTGGGCTACGGCGACGAGGACGTGACCCTCGCGCTGGACGCGCTTTTCAGAAATGAGACCGACGCGGAGGGCTGCGTGAAACTCATGGACGGCTACAGAACCTCCGCCGCCGCCAGCGAGGGCAAAGACGGATTCTGAAACCGCTAAAACAAAAGGAGCATTTTCATAAATACAGCACACGAAAACCCAAAAAAGGCATCTGCGCCCTGACGGGATTCGTTTAGGGCGTCGTCGGTGCCTTTCGCATAATTGTCATCGGTGTCGTAGCTGTCCCAACCCGGCACGAAATCACAGCTTTATCATGCGGTAACCTATACCTATGTGGGTCTGGATATACTGCGGTGAGTCGGAGGATTGTTCGAGCTTTTTCCGAAGTGTCGCCATGAACACTCTGAGAGAGGCAACATCATTGTCCCAGCTGTTTCCCCATACCGCATCGGTTATAAACTTGTGGGTCAGCACCTTGCCCACATTTTTCGCGAGCAGGCAGAGCAGCTTATATTCTATCGGTGTGAGTTTCAACTCTATGTCGCCAAGATACGCGCAGCCCGCGGCGTAGTCGATCTTCAGATTACCGTTCACAAAAACCGATTCGGTCTGCGGTCCGCTTATAAACGCCAATCTTCTTTGGGTCGCGCGAAGACGCGCCAGAAGCTCGCCGACCGAAAAAGGCTTGGTAAGATAATCGTCGGCTCCGCAGTCGAGAGCGTCTATTTTATCCGCGTCCTCACTTCTCGCGCTTATCACAATTATCGGCGCGCCCGACCATTCGCGAACCGTTTTGATAACCTCGGTGCCGTCGATATCCGGAAGTCCGAGATCGAGCAAAATAATATCCGGATTGTGCGAGGCAGCCTCGGATATCGCCGAGGCGCCATTTTCGGCGGTCAAATATTTATAATTATTGGTTTTCAAAGTGGCGGTTATAAGATTTCTTACCGGCTTATCGTCCTCGACAACCAGAATTGTAAATTTGTTCATTTTATGTTCACCCTTTTGTTCAATGATTATTTTTGCGGCAAAACGACAGTAAAAACCGTGCCTGCAGGCTCGTTGTCCGAAACGGAAATGCTGCCGCCGTGTGCGTTTATCACCGACCTGCATAGCGCGAGACCCAGGCCGAGACTTCTGCGGCTGTCGGCTATACGGTTCGCGCCGCTGTAAAACATATCAAAAATATGTTCTTTTGCCTCTCCGCTTATTCCGCAACCGTTATCTTTCACAGTCAACACAACGTTATTATCCTTGCTTTCCGCTTTTATCTCTATTTTCGTGCCTGACGCGGTATGTTTTATCGCGTTGTCCACAAGGTTTATTATCACCTGCACCAACAGTCTTATGTCCGCCGTAACAAATATAAACGAGTTACCACAATCCACACTGATCTTATGCTCATCACGCTTGCGGCTCACGTGGTTGAGCGCCTCGGCTATGACATCGTCGATAAGCTCGGTCGAAAAGTTAAGGCGCATCTGCTCGTCCTCTATTCGGGTCACAGACAAAAGATTCTCGACCAAATTAATAAGCCATATCGAGTCGTTATATATATCCTCATATATTCTGTTTTTCGCGTCCTCGTCAAACGCGGCGGAGTTAGACAGCAGATTATCAGCGTTGCCCGAGATCGAGGTTAGCGGCGTGCGCAGATCGTGCGAGATCGCGCGCAGCAGATTTGCCCTCAGCTGCTCGTTCTTCGCCAGGATCGCAGCCTCCTCCTTTTCCCGAGCGTTTTTCTCGTTTTCCAGGGCAAGCGCGCACTCGCCGATTATTGACAGCATCACGCTTTTCTCGAATGAGTCGAGCTCCCCTCTGTAGGTTCCTATGCCCACCACGCCGTATTTGCTGTCGTTCACGCGTATCGGCAAATACAGACATTTAATGCTATCGAAATTATTTTTCGCAGCGCCGTGCCGGCAATTGTCGGAGATCGCGCGCAATGCGCATTTTCTCTCATTCTCCGAGATAAGCGAGACGTCAAACGGCTCATTGCCGCCAAAAGTGTACGGCTCGGATAATTCTCCGTCCGAAAACATATATATCGCGACCGGTTTGTTTAGCAGCTTGTGCAGCTGCCGCGCGGCAGCGCTGATGATCTCGTCTCTGCCGTCCGCCTTTTGGAGCACCTGATTTGTGTCAAGCAGCACTTGTGTCCTGAACGCGGCTCTGGCGGACAGGCGCGCGTTGTTTTTAAGCTTGATCGCGAGAGTGCTGGTTATAAAGGCCGCGGCCAGCATAATCAAAAATGTCGCGGGATAATCGCGCTCATAGGCCTTGAACGTATACTGTGGGTCTGTGAATACAAAATTAAATATAAGCACGCTCAGTACCGATGAGACAAGACTGTAGCAGCGGTGCGTTGTGAGCACCGCTATAAGCAGCACGCCGAGAATATACACCGTTATTATGTTCGCGTCCTTAAAGCCGAGCCACGAAAACAAATATCCGGTCAACGTCGCGAGCACCAGTATACCCGCGCTTATCAAAATATTTCGCAGAGTTATCAAGCCCTTCGGAATGTCGGTGCGCTTTTTCAAATCATACGCCGCCGCGTCGGTCCCGTTTGAAATAATGTCTTTATTGCGCTTTCGAATATTCAATATTCCCACATCCTCCGAATATAATTATAACTCACTTTGAGAATAATAACAAGCGGTTTATTCGCTTATCGCAGCTCGCCGGATCAAGTGCGAAAACATTTCTGCACGTCCTTGTGTTTTCCCAAAACGAGCAGCGTGGAACCGCCGCTCAGTACAGTATCGGGAGTTATAGCGGGATCTATATTTCCGTCGGTCTTTAAGGCGAGAATGTTTATGCCGTGCTTTTTTCGTATATCAATCTTTCCGATGCTTTTGCCGTACCAATGTTCAGGAATATTAACCTCATATATCGCATAATTGCTGTCAAGCTCCATATAATCGAGGATGTGATCCGACGTGAAGCGTATCGCGGTCCAGATCGCCACCTGTTTCTCGGGATACGCGACCGCGTCCGCTCCGTTGCGGAGCAAGAATTTTTTTTGCACGTCGCGCTCCGCACGAGACACAACGAATTTCGCGCCCTGCTCTTTGAGCAGCGATGTGGTCTCGAGCGAGCTTTGAAAATCATCGCTTATCGCCACAATGCACACGTCAAAGTCTCCGACTCCCAGCGACTTTAGAAAATCCTCGTTGGTGCTGTCGCCTATCTGCGCGTTTGAGACATAAGGCAGGATCTCATTCACGCGTTTCTCCGAACGGTCAACCGCCATAACATAATGGTTTAAGTCCCGCAATTTTCTGGCGACATACTTTCCAAAACGTCCCAATCCTATAAGCAATACCGATTTCATATTATCATCTCCTTCTTAATTTTTCATTTATCCAACAACTATTGTGCCCTTCGGCTTTCTCGACAAATTTTGATTCGGTGCCGACAGCACAGCGAATATCAGCGTCAGTCCGCCGACACGGCCGAAAAACATAAGAACCATCAGGATCGCGCGCGATACAATTCCGAGCGACGGGGTGATCCCCAGCGACAGTCCGACTGTTCCGAGCGCGGAGGCGGATTCAAAAAAACATTCGGTCAAAGTCAGATTTTCGACCGCGCTTATGATAAGCCCGCTCGCCAGAAACAGCATTATGTACATCAGCAGCACAGCCGCCGCGGTTCTCACCGTGTCATCGGGCACGCGCCTGCCGAAGCACTCGGTGTCATCCTTGCGGCGAAACACCGATATCGACGAAAACAACAGCACCGCGACAGTCGTTGTCTTTATTCCTCCCGCGGTCGAGCCCGGCGAGCCTCCGATAAGCATAAGTATGATAGTTATAACTTTGCCCTTTATATCAAGGGCATTGAGATCAGCCGTGTTAAATCCCGCGGTGCGCGGCGTAACAGACTGAAACAGCGAATTTAAAACGCGCTCTCCCGTCGGCAGATCGGCAAACTCGGCAATAAAGAAATAGACAGCGGGCGCGGCTATCAAAAACGCGGTAGTCGACAGCGCGACCTTGCTCTGCATACTGTAACGACGCAGCCTATGACGGTTCACGCAAACGTCGCTCCATACCAAAAATCCGATGCCTCCCATGATTATCAAAAGCATTATCACAATATTAACAAGCGGCGACGACGAGTAAGCCGTGAGCGAGGCGTACGGAGCCGCATCGGTTCCCATCAGGTCAAAACCCGCGTTGCAGAATGCCGACACCGAGTGAAACAGCGAAAGCCATATCCCCTTAAGGCCGTGCTCGCGGCAAAACACGACCGCGAGCAGCGCCGCTCCGATCAGCTCAGCCGCGGCGGTTATTTTTAAGATAAAAGACGTCAGTCTCACTATACCGCCAAGACGAGGCGCGGAAATTTCGTCCTGCATGGCGCTTCGCTGAATAAAGCCTATCTTTTTCCCCGACGCCAGCGATGCCGCGACAGCCACAGTCACCACTCCCAGACCACCGACCTGGATAAGCGCAAGTATAACAACCTGCCCGAAAGCCGACCAATAAGCTGCGGTGTCATGCACAACAAGCCCCGTGACGCACACTGCCGAGACCGATGTGAAAAGCGCATCGCCGAACGGCGTGAACTCGCGCGACTTGGCTGATATGGGCAAAGACAAAATAACCGTGCCCAGAAGTATGACCGCGGCAAATCCGAAAATTATTATTCTTGCCGAAGACAGTCTGAATTTGTAGAGCTTTATCATATTCGCGCCCCCTTTTGCTTTATTTTATCACAAGCAGAGTAAAGATTGTGTTAACGCTTTTCAAATAACATTAAGATTGTGTTAAGATTATACACTGAAGGCAAAGAACACTCGTTGTAGTCCGTGATTTCACCTCATGAAATATAAGCCGATCGATTCTGTGTCGGCATAATAATTAAAAACTTCGCTGTCAAGCGCGCAACGCAGAAAGCTTGAGGCGGAGCAATTTATACATAGCTTCACCCTTTTTGTGTGCTTGCATATTTTTCCAAAACATAGTATAATAAATACTAACGATTATTCAAAGGAGCTTTTTCATGAATAATAATGTGATCTATGAACTTTTTTATGAAAAGGTGGGGCAGGCGCCGGGCGCGATTGCGGTGTTTGATGAGAGCCGCGGGCTGACGCGGGCGGAGCTTGACTGCATGATAAACGCGATCGCCGCGAGGATCCCCAAGTCGGCGCGCAGGGTCGGCATCATAATGGACCATACCGTTGAAATGACGGCGGCGATCTTTGCCGCGCTTAAAGTCGGGAAAGCGTATGTTCCCGCCGAGCCGTTTTTCCCGAAGGAGCGGATACGCTTTATGATGAGAGACGCCGAGGCGGACGTTATCATCACAAACAGCCGTCACGCCGCCAAAGCCGAAGGCCTTGAGACGATAATAGTCGACCCGGGCATGAATGCGGAAAACGCGGATATAAGATCCTCGGCAAAGCCGGACGATCTGGCCTACATACTCTATACCTCGGGCTCCACCGGAGAGCCGAAGGGTGTGGCGGTGCGCAACAGGAATGTCTGCCACTATGTGCGGGCATTTCAAAACGAGTTCAAAACAAACGAAAGCGACACAATGCTCCAATACTCGGTCTGCTCGTTCGACATATTCGCGGAGGAGGTTTTCACCACTCTGCTGTCGGGCGCCGCGCTGGCGATTCCGTCGGCGGAGACCAAGAAAAACATCAGCGCCCTGATGAGGTTCGTTGAGCGAAACAACGTCACTCAAATCAGCGGCTTTCCTTATCTGCTGCTTGAGATGAACCACCTGCCGAAAATACCGAAATGCCTTCGGCTGCTGATAAGCGGCGGCGACGTGCTGCGCGAGAGCTATGTTACCAACCTGATAGGCAAGGCGGAGATATACAACACCTACGGCCCCTCGGAGACGACGGTGTGCGCATCATACTGCCGAATAAGCGGAACCAACGCGCTGCCCGACGGAACATATCCGATAGGGAAACCCGTCCTCGGAACACGGATCGAGATACTGGATGAAAATATGCGCCCCACAGCTTCGGGCGAGACGGGCGAGATATGTATTCTGGGCGGCGGCGTTTCGGCGGGATATGTCGGCGGCCGCGAAAAGGAAAACGAGGCCTTTGTGACCCGGGCGGACGGCTCAGTGCTGTACCGCAGCGGGGATATGGGATATTTTTTGCCCGACGGCAACATCGCGTTTCTGCACCGCAAGGACTCGCAGATCATGATTTTGGGCAAGCGGGTCGAGATCGGCGAGGTCGAGAATGTGCTGTGCCAATGCCCCGAAATCGAAAAGGCCGTCGTCAGGCCGTATACCGACGAGCAGAACCTGCACTACATGACGGCGTACATCGTGCTGAAACAGCCGAAGGCGCATCTGTCAACGCTGAAAAAAGAGATGGCGAGGTTCCTGCCGAACTACATGATCCCCGAGTTTTTCGTGCGCATGACCAACCTGCCGCTGAACGCCAACGGCAAGGTCGACACCGACGCTCTGCCGATAATTATGAAAGAAGGATACGTATGCTGAAAATCAGACAAGCCAATATAAGCGAGATCGGCGCGCTTATGAAATGGCGCGTTGAAGTTCTGCGCCATGTTTTCGATATTCCGCAGGACGGGGATATGAGCGGCTTATACGAGGCAAACCTCAAATATTACCAAAAGGCAATACCGAGCGGAGAGCACATCGCCGTGTTCGCGGAAATTTCGGGCAATGCTGTCGGCTGCGGCGGGCTGTGCCTTTACCGCGAGATGCCCTCGCCCGACAACCCGAGCGGCCGCTGCGCTTATCTGATGAATATATACACCAAAGAAAATTACCGCGGACACGGCGTCGGGAAAGCCGTGGCGGAATATCTTATAAGCTGCGCGAAGGCGCGAAACATCACGAAGATATATCTCGAGGCCACGGCCGAAGGGCGGCCGATGTACGAAAGCCTCGGTTTTCGGGATATGAAGGACTATATGATACTCAAAGACAAGAAGGAGGAACAGCTATGAGCGAGCTTATCAAACAAACTATCGACAACAAGCAGATCTGCATCTATAAATGCGGCGCCGAAAACGCCCCGGCGGTTTACGCGAATATGTACATGGAGGTCGGAGACGCTATACTTGACAAATGCGAAAAGCTCGGCTGCGCGCCGTTTGATCTGGTCTCGATCTCTGGGCTCAGATGGGACGAGGAGCTGTCACCGTGGTCACACGGGCCCGTCGTTTCCAAGGACGACCATTTTACGGGCGAGGCGGGCGAGTACGCGAGGCGCCTGACCGGGCTGATAATTCCGCGGGTTGAGGAAATGATCGGAAAACCGAACCGCCGCGTGATCGCGGGATATTCGATGGGCGGTCTTTTCGCGCTGTACTCGCCGTATGTTACAGACGCGTTTTCGGCGGCGGTGTCCGCCTCGGGCTCGCTCTGGTACCCAAAATTCGCGGATTTCGCGAAAACGCGCGAATTCGCCAAAAAGCCCGACGCGGTCTACCTATCCCTCGGAGACACCGAAAGCCGGACAAAAAACGAATACCTGAGCCAAACCGAGCGCCACACCGAGGAGCTATGCTCATTCTATAAACAAAACGGCATAAAAACCATATTCGAGCTAAACCCAGGCAACCACTACCAAAACACCGACCTGCGCCTCGCCAAAGGCCTTACGTGGATATTGAACAGGAGATGAAAATATATTGAAGTCCGGACTTTATGAACAGGTTATAAACAGATATATCGAAAACTATTTGGCAAATCAAACAGAACAGAAGGCGATCTCCGCAGACATTGACACAGCGGAAGCGCCTATGGTTTTGTCGCGCTACGCCGCGTCCGTAATCGAAAACCGCTTGAACATGATCAAGGACGACGGAGGCAAGCTGATTGACCAAATCGAATTAATCAACGACATAATAGCGACGCTCTCGAGCGACAACAGAAATATGAGCGTAAGCGATGACGGAAAGCAGCTTATGGCGTTGTTTGATGTTCGGAACTCGGCAAACGCCTTCAATTCAAAGCCTGATATCGTCCGCCCGGAAACGTCCGTCGCCCACAGCTCGCTGTTCACAGGCGCGGCTTTTGAGCCGAGCATGTTCACCGAGCTCAAAAAAGAAATACTTTCGGCAAACAAGATAGACATGCTGGTGTCGTTCATAAAATGGAGCGGACTGAGGCTCATCATTGACGAGCTCCGCGATTTTACGCGAAACGGCGGAAAACTGCGGATAATCACCACCTCATACATGGGCGCCACCGACGTTAAGGCGATCGAGGAACTGCGCAAGCTAAAAAATACGGAAATCAAAATTTCATATGACACAAAGCGCACAAGGCTCCACGCGAAAACCTACGTGTTTTATCGAGACACCGGATTCACCACGGCGTATGTGGGTTCATCAAACCTTTCAAACGCCGCCATATCCGTCGGTCTTGAGTGGAACGTCAAGGTCACGGCCAAGGACCTGCCCGACGTTATTCAAAAGATAAGCGCGACATTTGAAAGCTATTGGAATTCCATCGAATTTGAAAACTATTCGGAATCGGAAAAAACACATCTCGAGCTTGCTCTGAGCTCCGAGAAACATTCCGGCGAGAATAGTCAAAGATACATATTTGATATAATCCCTTATCCGTACCAGCAGCAGATCCTGGACAAGCTGCAGGCCGAGCGCCGCGTTCGCGGAAGGTTCAAAAATCTTGTCGTTGCGGCGACGGGCACGGGCAAGACCGTGATCTCCGCCTTTGACTACAAAAACTTTTGCAGGCAAAACCCGAACAGCCCAAACAGGCTTTTGTTTTTGGCTCACCGAGAGGAAATTTTGGAGCAGAGCATAGAAACGTTCAGGGGCGTGCTCAAAGACGCGAACTTTGGCAGCCTGTTTGTCGGAAACTACAAGCCCGATGACATTTCGCATCTGTTCATGTCGATCCAAACCTTCAACAGTCAAGCGTTTTACGAAAAAACGGATGAAAATTATTATGATTTCATAATAGTTGACGAGTTCCATCACGCGGCGGCCCCGTCATACAAGAGATTATTTTCCCACTATAAGCCGAAGATTCTCTTGGGTCTGACCGCCACGCCGGAACGCATGGACGGCAAAAATATTTTAAAATATTTTGACAACCGCATAGCCGCGCAAATAAGATTTCCGGAAGCGATCGAGCGCAAGCTGCTTTGCCCGTTTCAATACTTCGGTGTGACCGACACAGTCGATTTGAGCGCAATGAAGTGGTCTCGCGGCGGATACGACAAAAAAGAACTGTCAAATGTGTACACGATGAAAGAATTCGCCGCCGAAAGGCGCGCCGACTTGATTATCAGCTCCGTAAAGAAATATGTCACCGATATTGACGCGGTTAAAGGCCTCGGCTTTTGCGTGTCTGTTGAACATGCAGAATATATGTCCAAATGCTTTAAAGCCTGCAAAATACCGTCAATCCATCTTACGGGACAATCGAGCGACGAGGAGCGCAAAACAGCCAAATCGAGATTGGTCTCGGGAGAGATAAAATTCATATTTGTCGTCGATATCTATAACGAGGGCGTTGATATTCCCGAAGTCAACACCGTTCTGTTTCTGCGCCCGACCGAAAGCTTGACCGTGTTCTTGCAGCAGCTCGGCCGCGGTCTGAGACTTTCCGAAGGCAAGGACTGCCTGACCGTGCTCGATTTTATCGGACAAGCCAACAGCCGCTACAACTTTGAGGAAAAATTCGCCGCCCTGCTTTCAAACACCGCGAAAAGCGTGCAGCGCGAGCTTCGGGAGGGCTTTGTGTCGGTACCCTCGGGCTGCTATATTCAGCTTGAGAAAAAAGCGAAAGACTACGTGCTCGGCAACATAAAGAATTCCTTTAACAAGCGTGCGGGATTGGTTTTGCGCATAGCGAACTTCACTGACGACAGCGGGCTTGAACTGAATCTTGAAAACTTCGTTTCGTACCACCACCTTGATATACGAACGATATATAAAAACAATTCGTTCTCAAGACTTTGCGCTGAGGCGGGCGTGATCGACGACTTTGACGATGAGCTCGAAAAAATAATGACAAGCGCGTTCTCGCGCATATGCTCAATAGATTCAAGGCGCTGGATATCATTTTTGCTCGGCGCGCTTGAAAATCCCGAGCCTGTCGACTTTTCGGATAATGAGATCAGAATGTTAAAAATGTTTAATTACACCGTGTGGAATAAGACCGACAGCGAGATCGGATTTGAGAGCGCGGCGGACGGAATCAGGAAAATCAAAAAATCCGTTGTTATGCGCAAAGAGCTGATCGAACTGCTGCGATACAACTATGATCATATAGACTTTATTGACGACGAAGTCAAACTTGATTACGAGTGCCCGCTGGATCTGTACTGCACGTACTCAAAGGCTCAGCTTCTTCTGGCGCTTGATGTCGCGAACCCGTCGGCGATGCGCGAGGGCGTAAAATATATCGAGGAGAAAAAGACTGACATATTTATGATAACCCTCAATAAATCCGACAAGGATTATTCGCCCAGCACGATGTATAACGATTACTCAATAAGCGACACTTTGTTCCATTGGCAGAGTCAAAGCACAACAACGCCCGAATCCAAAACCGGCCGCCGCTATATTAATCATAAGCAGACCGACAACAAGATCATGCTTTTCGTCCGCGACAAAAAACGCGACTCTTTCGGTCTGACGCCCGGCTACACGTTTTTGGGTCTCGCGGATTTTGTGAGCAGCAGCGGCAGCGCGCCGATGAATATCGTTTGGCGGCTCCAAAAGCCGATTCCGGCAAAATACTTGAGAAAAACAAACAGATTGGTGGGTTAACACTATGAAAAAAATTGAAGTCGCGGCCGCGATCATCGAAAATGACAACGGCGAAATTTTGATATGCAAACGCGCTCCCGGCTCGTCGTTGGGCGGGCTTTGGGAGTTCCCCGGCGGCAAACGCGAGCCGGGCGAGAGCTTTGAACAATGCGTGATACGCGAATGCCGCGAAGAGCTTGAGATAGACCTTAAAGTGTTAAAAGAGTTCACAAAATTTGATTATCAATATCCCGACAAGCACATAAAATTCGTGTTTTTTAAGGCGCGCATTTCGTCGGGCACGATCCGCAAAAAAGTCCACAACGATGTAAAGTGGGTATTAAAATCTGAAATTGAAAATTATCCGTTTTGCCCGGCGGACAAAGAAATACTCGAGCGGCTGCGCGATAACATACGAGTTATCAGAGTCAAGGAGGAATTTGAGCGGGCGGGAGCTTATTATGTGCGGATACAGGCGATGGCGAGGAAGTACGGGATCACGCTGCGCGAGGAGTTTGACGAGATTGACGGCCCCGACTGCAATTATATACTTTTGCTCGACGGCGAGTTTCCCGCGGCCACGTGCAGATGGTTTAAGACCTCGGGCAAAACCGCGGAGATCGGCAGAGTCGTGGTGCTGCCCGAGTACCGCGGAAAGGGACTTGGACGGCTGGCGGTCTTTGAGGCGGAAAAGCATATCGCCGAGTCGGGTTTTGAGAAGATCGAGATATCAAGCCGAGATGAGGCCGTCGGCTTTTACGAAAAGCTCGGATATTCCTACAACAAAAGCAAGACGGCGCACAGCGGCACCTTTAAATGCGTGTATATGGAAAAACTTTTGACAAACAGCGAAAACAAATAAATCCGAAAATATGAGGTGAAATATATGAACCTGACAAAGACAAGTAAATTTATCAGTCTGGTCCTGCGCCACCACCCCGAGGCGGCGGGGATCGAGCTTGACGAACACGGCTGGGCGAAGGTCGACGAGCTTTTGGCCGGCGTTTCGGAAAAGCGCCATATAAATCTGACTATGGATATCCTCGAGGAGATCGTGAGGACAGACAGCAAGGGGCGCTATTCGTTCAATGACGACAAAACGCTGATACGCGCGAACCAGGGCCACTCGATAAACGTTGACGTTGAGCTTAAAGAAACAGCGCCGCCCGAGTTTTTGTGGCACGGAACAGGCGAAAAATTCGTGAGCTCGATCGACAAAAATGGATTGCTGCCAAAGGGCAGACTGTATGTTCATCTGTCTGGCGATACCAAAACCGCCGAATCGGTTGGCAGGCGCCACGGCAGACCGGTCATATACAAGGTCCTGAGCGGAAAAATGGCAAACGACGGATATAAGTTCTATCTCTCTGAAAACAAAATCTGGCTGACAAAAGCCGTGCCCGCCAAGTATCTCGAAAAGCAGCAAGATAAAGGACAGCGATGAGGCAGTCTCCTATAAGACAGTAATATAAATCACGAGGTTCGCCAAACAGGGTGAAATTTAAAACGGATAGAGAAATCAGGCTCTATCCGTTTTATCTGCGTTTTATGTCTACATTTTAGACCAAACCGCGTGAAATTGTTTATTTATGCAGGAATAATAAAAGCATAAAACATTATTCTATAAATTCTAACTTCGTTTAGCATACATCATTTTAACTTTACAGTAACCGTTTGACCTGCCAATGCTGCACCTTGTACAAAATTATCGGCCCGAAACAGAGCAAAAGCAAGGGTAACACTTTTTTGACCTTTTGGAATTCCAAGTTTTTCAAAACTGGTTTGATATAACCAGTATTCGGTCCCGCCATCTGCGTATTCTGCGACTGTTTGTTTCCATTGCCCGTTATCAAGGTATGCCGCCCATAATATATATTGGTGTGACCCCTCAATGGTTTGTCCCGGAGTTTTGGTCTTTAAATAAATTGGTATAATTTCATCGTAAGCGGCACTAAAATTCGAATCTCTGATTTCGATGGAAAAATCCTCAGTTGGTATTTCCGTAGGTTTCGGATCGAAATCAGAAGGCGTCTCGGTCGCCGTCGGAACGGGAGTAACAGTCGGCTGTTCTGTGGCGTTGGGCTTTTCCGTAGCAGACGATTCTTCGGCGTTATACACTTCCTGTATATTATCGGGGAAAAAGTCTGCGATACTAAGCGGCTTCATGTTAACTATGTTATCCCAAACGAAGGCTTTGTATTTTATATCACCCTCGCCGTACACAACCGTTTTGCTTTCGTTGTCCGAAAGATTCAGGCCGATCGTCTCAATATCGATCAAAGCTCCGTCATTGTTGTATTTGGCGACGATCCCGGTTCCCGTTTGATTTTGCGCCGTGTTGTTCGCGAATGTCACCTCCGCGCCGCCGTTATTTTCTTTGATTATGTTCGAAAAAGTTGTCTCGTCGTGGATCTCAACATCGGGCATCGCCAGTCCTCCGGCCTCGGTCTCAACAACGTCCGCGGTTCCGCTGTTACTGTCGAACACAAACGATTTGTCCTCAAAGAGCGACTCAAACTCAACATCTTTTAAAGTGTCGGCTTGGATCTCGGCCGAGCCGTCGGCGCTCAATGCGATGTTTAAGTTGTTGGTGTTTCCACCCGAAACCGAGAACATATTTTCGCCCGTGAGCGTCGCGGCGTAAGCCGTGTAGTCAAGACCGTTTCCGCTCGCGGTTATTCCGGCCTTTTTGTCCATAACAATGCTGTCGGCATTGTCAGCCGTTATAGAAATATACGAGTCTCCGCCGTCGACCGTACAGCCCGAGCGCGTGTCCTTTGAACTGAAGGTATACTTGTTGCTCTTGTTCACTTTATACACAAACTCAACATAATTATTGTCGCCGCTGTCAACAAAATCCTCGTCGAGTATTTCCATCGTTCCTGTTATATATCCGCCGTTGTAGTTAAGCGTCTCGCTGCGGTCGTTGGTGATCGAAAAATCGCCGTAAGCGACGACCCTAAGCGTGTCGTGATCGGTCGGCGCGGCAGCCGCCGCTGTATCGGCCGGATAGGTTTTTCCCGTTGCGCCGATAAGCCAATCGGGATCAATATCCGTAACGTCCACAGCCTTTACTAAACTTACAAGATGACTTTCATCATATAATAAATTTGAAAAATCACTTGGTATATACATTGTCTCTAAAATCGTATTATTTGGATTATAAATCAATAATTCACAACTACCGTTTTCATATTCCTTGGCTGACAGAAGTACCACGGTATGTAAATTTGTATGAATTGCATCATCCATCCAGCCAAAATTAAGCAACAGCGGAATTTTTGTTTCGTGCATTGATAATCCTTTGTCTACTATTTCTCGCAAAACGGTTTTATACTCTTCTTTGTTGCCAAAGTAATCTGCTTTTAATACATCTATTCCCGTCATTTCATAATTATCTACTTTTTGCAAAAGATAATAATAATTAATAATATCCCTTATGCCTCCGGCTTGTGTGCCAACGCGCGGGAACTCCATATTATGAAGATTTGTAGCGGGAGGTTCATTAACGCTAACATCAGTAATATCGATCATTTCCATTTTGCTTAATAATGTTACTATACTCATACCGAAACAAGCGCCGCTGAAATCCTTCTTTTTTGACGTCATTTTTTCGTACTCGTGATCGCCTATTATTCCTTTGATTTTATTCTTTATTTCCTCGCTCGCTATCGGGAAAGGATTTTGCTTGCCGTTTTTAAAATGCGCGTTATGATTACTGTCCCACTCTAATTCCGAATCAGGGAAGAAATTTTGCGCTGTATTTGTGAACGAAAACATATCATGATTGCGCGTAAGCCCGAACGCGATCTTAAAATTCCATGTGTTTTTGTCATTTATTCCGCAGAACTCCACACCGTCGTTAAATATGACCGCGTCGCTGTCCATTGTTATGTAAAACGAATTGCCGCAGAAAAGCACCGCTTGATCGGGATATGTGTAAAGATCAATATAAAGCCGTCTTCTGCCAATTGTATCAAAGCTGAATCTGTCGTCCAAACTGTTATCGTTTTCGGCGGAGATCTCGCGCACAACATTGTCAAAAAGTCCGTCGCGCAAATATATCTTTCCGCTGCCCAGAGCCTGTATATCATGATCAAACTCTATTTCCAAAGTGAGTTTTTGCTTATCCCATACATCATATTCAGAATTATTTTCGGGTGACAGAGAGACGATCTTTACATTGTTTGAAGGCACGTCAGTCGGCGTGGGCGTGGGCAATGTAGAAGTGCCGCCATTCACATAATGAATAGTAGCTTTTTTAAGATAATCATTGTTGGTACTGATTTCTATTTTTTCCCATTGTTGTTCTGTCCCGGAATAATATACGTCTGTTAAACTGCTGCATCCGGAAAACACAGCCCAATTGATTGCTGTAACACTGTCGGGTATCGTTACGCTTGTCAATCTATCACAATCTGAAAACGCTCTTTCCGCAATACATTTCGTACCATTTCTTATTATAATATCGCCGTTTATTTCATGTGCTTTGGACTCAATGAGATGATGTCCAATGTATAGAATTCCATCCAACCAGTTAGTAGAGTCATTATAGTATGCTGTATTGTAAAACGCATTCTCATCAATTCGTGTTACATTGTCTGATATAGATATATTCGTTAATCCAGAACAGCTACCAAAGGCATCAGAATTAATAGAAGTAACACTGCCCGGAATGTATATACTGGTTAATCCATCACAGCCATGAAACATTTGACTAGCAATAACGGTAATGCTGTCCGGAATATGAACAGTTTTTAATCCAGTGCCCATAAATACGCCATTTTCAATATGATTAATACCTTCGGGAATGTTTATATTGGTTAATTTATTACATCCCTGAAACGCATAAGCTTCGATAGATTTGACACTATCAGGAATATTAACATTGGTTAATTTGCGGCAACAAAAGAACGCCCAACTTCCAATAGAAGTAACACTATCCGGAATGGTTACGCTTGTTATTTGGGTATCACTATTTCTCTGGGAATTATTAGAAAACGATTCATCTCCAATTCTTGTCACACCTTTAGTTATAGAAACTTTTTTTATATCTTTATAAAAATTATTCCATGGAGCATCATGTTGACCTCCTGAATAATCTGCCATATCTCCCATACCGCTTATCGTAAGTGTACCAGCATCATCTAATGTCCATGTAACATTATTGCCTTGCGCGCCACATTCGCCACTGACAACAATTGCCGCACTTGCAATAACCGGTATATCTGTTTTTATCGCTGCTGTATGTTCGCCTCCCGCGGAAATTGTTTGGTACTCGCCGACCTTGCCCATATCGTAAGCATTAACAAAATTTGCCGGAAGCAAAGCCGCGATCATTGCTGTTATCAACGCTAAGCTTAAAAATCTTTTCATAATATTTTTACCTCCCTATAAAAATTGCGCGGTTTGGAGTAACGACCAAGCAAATAATAAAAGCGCAGCCATGACTACTTTTGCGATAAAGTTAATTCTTACAACAGATATAAATGTAAATCTCGCATTTTTAACAACATAAACTGTTGAAAGAATTTTTAACTTTGCAATATATACATTTTATCACATTCTACCAAAAAGGTCAATGAAATTTTCAAAAACAATATTAGGGTTTGGAAGAGACTTCCCGATTTTTACAATATATTTTGTGCAGTTTTAGATTTTATCCACTTGAAATCTTTTAAGGTTATCTCACGCTATCATTATTCCAAAAATGCGAAACAACGGCATAGCCGAAACTATGCCGTTGCCGAAAATCAAAACTTTACCGTTTTATTAACGGCTGCCCGATTGCCGTCCTTTATTATTAAATTCTCATTTTTTGCCGCTTTTGGTTTTGGAGGCGTATTTTATTTTTTTGATATGCACCTCGGGCAGCGCCAGATGCTCAAAGGCTATTTTAAGTTTGCTGCGCTCGTCGTCTTTGGGCTGCTTGTGTTTTTTGGTGAATATCTCGGGCAGCGCCAGATTCTCAAATTTCACTTTATATTTTCTATTTTTCATAAGTCAGCACCTCCGCTTTTACAAGAAGTTGATAAAGAACGTTATAGTCAGGCTGTTCAGAAAATCGGCGAACAGACTGCCCACGATAGGCACCAGGATATACGCCTTGACCGACGGGGCATACTTGTCGCATATAGCCTGCATGTTCGCCATCGCGTTGGGCGTCGCTCCCATGCCGAAGCCGCACACGCCCGACGAGAGCACAGCCGCGTCGTAGTCTCTGCCCATGACTATGAACACGATGAAGTAGGCGAAAACTATCATCCAGATCAGCTGGCCCGCCAGCAGCGCCATTAGAGGCAGCGCCAGCGCCGCGAGCTGCCAGAGCTTCAGCGTTATCATCGCTATGCCCAAAAACAGCGAGAGGCATATGCCGCCGATATCGTTGATCTCGCCCATGTGCACCGTGAATTTTCCGCTATACTCGCTTATGTTGCGTATTATCGCCGCGACTATCATCGCGCCTATGTAGATCGGGAACGTCATTCCCGTGAGCGACAGCAGATAGGAAACGAGCGTGCCCGCTCCTATGGCGATTATCAGCTGATTGACCGCTGATGGGTACATTGAGTAGCTCCGCACATGCTTTTCCTCTTCCTCCACAAGATAGCTGTCGTCCGTATCCTTGACGGTCCCGAGCAGGTTCTTTTTCTTTATCAGGCGGTTTCCGACAGGACCGCCGATCACCGAGCCCGCGACCAGTCCGAAGGTGGCCGCAGCGGTGCAGAGGGTCGTGGCTCCCTCGATGCCGAAATCCTCAAGGATCGGGCCGAAGGCGCCCGCTGTGCCGTGTCCGCCAATCATAGGGATCGAGCCCGTGCACATGCCCACAAGCGGCGTCACTCCGACAACGCCCGAAAGTCCGACCGCGATCAGGTTCTGGGTGATAATCAGAACTATTATGAGCGCCAGGAACACTATCATCGCCTTGCCTCCGCTTTTCAGCACCTTGAGATTCGCCTGAAATCCCACCGATGTGAAAAAGAACACCATGCAGACCTCGCGCAGAGTGTCGTCGAAATTCAGCTCCGCTATGCCGGTTTCGTAGCATATCAGGCTGAGTATCGCGAACAGCAGTCCGCCCACGACAGGAGACGGGATACAGAATTTTTCAAGAAACGATATTTTGCTCTTGAGGAATTTTCCTATTATCAGAACCACGACGGCCACAGCGAGCGTCTGGTACATATTTAAATTTAAAACCATGGTCCCCTCCTATTCCGCCGCTATGCCGCGCGACCTGTAGTATTCCGCGGCGCCTTGGTGAAACGGAATCGGCGCCCCGGCCGCGGCCGACTCGGGATCAAGATCCAGCTCCGCCGAGGTCGCCGAGTTTATCGCCTCGCTGTTTTCAAAAAGCGACTCGGCGACGGCTCTGACGGTCCCGGGGTCGGCTTTCTCGCTCGCAAGCAGCAGCGCCTTAACTCCGACCGTGCGCACGTCCTCGGTCTGGTTCGGATAGGTCCCCTTTGGTATCGTGTAGTCGGTGTAAAAACCGTACGCGTCAACAAGCCGCCTCGCCGCATTTTCGGAAAGGCTCAGCAGTCGTATGTCGTACTCCTCGGCAAGCTCCCAAAGAAACGGCGAATTGGGCGCAAGCGTGCAGAAAAACGCGTCGATCTTCCCCGATTTGAGCTGCTCCGACGCGTCCTCGTAATTCAGATTGACCTCACTCAAAAAGCTCTTGTTGAGCCCGTACGCGCCGAGTATCTGCACCGCGTTCTGCTCGGTTCCGGATTCCGCCTCGCCAATGCTGACGGTCTTGCCCTCCAGATCGTCGATCTCTTTTATGTCCGAATCCGCGCTTGTGATTATCTGGCAGGCCTCGGTGTAAAGCCCGGCAACCGCGGCGTAGCCTTGGTAGCTCTTGCTTCCGGCAAAGGTGCCCGTGCCGCAGTAGGCGTCGCTGACGACATCCGCCTGAGCTATGGCGAGATCCAAATACCCCTCGGACAGCAGACGCACATTCGCCGCCGAGCCCGCCGTTTCGCGTATGTTAAAGCGCAGGCCTTCCGAGTTTTCGACTATCGCGTTCGCTATCTCGCCGTAGGCGCCACCCGAGCCCGAGGTCCCGAACCTCACGCGGCCTGTGCCGCAGCCCGAGAAAAGCACCGCGGCCGCCAACGCGCACAGCAGAGCGGACAGTATTTTCCTCCTCAAATGAAACTCCCCCTTTTTGAAACATATTAATAATCAATATAAAAATTATATCATACCGATCCGAATAATGCACTATAATTTTAAAAGTTTTTCAATCGTGATTAATTTATTGCCGCGCGGCGGTTTTTTCGAGGCCTTTTATCAGGCGGCAGAGCACAATTACCGCGGCTATTGCCAGAACGAATTCCGCCAGCGGCTGGGCGTAGGCCAGACCGTAGAGCGGGAACAGCGCGTTCAGCGCGAACAGCGCGGGTATCTCAAGCACAATCTTGCGCAGTATCGCGAACAGCAGCGCGCGGCCTCCCAGACCGCAGGACTGGAACACGCCGACGCCCAGAAAATCCATGCACAAAAACGGCATCGAAAGGCACAGCCCGCGCAGGAACTCGGCGCTGTAGGCCACGACGCCCGGATTCTTGATAAACAGCTCCGAGATACCGCCCGCGGCGATATAGTAGATCAGCGCCACGGCCGCCATAAACAACACTATGATCCTGCCGGCGAACAGTATCGACTTTTTCATTCGGCCCGTGTCGCCCGAGGCGTAGTTATAGCCGACGAGGGGCATGATTCCCTGAGAGAATCCCAGCGCTATCTGCATCGGCACCATGTTGACCTTTTGGGCTATACCCATCGCGGCCACCGCGTCTGAGCCGAAGCCCGACGTGAAATTATTGAGCACCGTCATTCCTGTCACGTTAAGCAGATTCTGTATCGAGGCCGGGATGCCCACCGCGCAGATGCCCTTTATTATCTTCTTATCGAATTTAAGCTTTTTGGGGCTTATGCAAACGTAGGTTTTTTCGCGCGTCACAAACAGCAGGACAAAGAAATATCCGCAGGCGACGCAGTTTGAAATAAACGTGGCGCAGCCCGCTCCGGCGGCGCCCATGCCGAGGCCGCCCGGCAAAATAAAAATAGGGTCGAGTATTATGTTAAGAAGGCAGCCGCTCATGGTGCCTATGCTCGCGTGGAGCGACGAGCCCTCGCTGCGCACAAGGTACGCCAGCACCACGTTTAAGATCGAGGGCACCGCGCCGAGCGACACGGTCCATTTCATATAAGCGGCGGTCGACGCGGCCGTTCCGCTGTCGGCGCCGAGAAGGCTAAGCAGCGGAGTTTTGAAAGCGGCGCAGCACAGCGAGAACAGCGCGGCGGAAAACAGCGCGCAGAAAAAGCCCAGCGCCGAGCTGCGATAGACCGTCTCAAAATCCTTTTTTCCAAGCGCGCGGCTCATCATGCTGGACGCGCCCACGCCGAACAGGTTGTTGACCGCGTTAAACGCCAGCAGCACCGGGGCCGCCAGAGTAACGGCCGCGTTTTCGATAGGGTCATTGAGCATACCCACAAAATACGTGTCGGCCAGATTATAAAGCACCATAACAAGAGAGCTGATAACGGTCGGCACCGCCAGCTTCATCACCGCTCTCGGTATGGGCATATGTTCAAACAATTCGGTTTTTTCGGTATTCTCCATCTATGTAAGTCTCTCTTTTCGCTGATGTTACGAAAATAATTTTTTGTCCTCGTCGGAGACGCGGCGGGAGTCGCGTATTTTCTGCGCCGCCATTTTGCGCACCTTTTCACCGAGCGCGAATTCGTTTTCAAGAAAGCTTTTCGTCAGATCGCGGTGCTTGACAAAGGCCTCGGCGATAAGCCACGCCTGCGCCATATTAACATAATATTCGTCGTTCTTTACGCCGTTCACGCAATTTAACGCGTAGGCGGCGTTTTGCTCGTTGCTCAGATAAAAGTCGAGCAGGATTATTATGCCGACCCTCTGCTCCCATTTGTTCCCGCTGTTTAAAAATCCGAATATCTCTATTTTATATTCCTCGATATAGTTTTTGATCTCTTTAAACGAGTTCACCGCCGTGTCGCAGCTGTCCCAGCTTTTTACGCGCGCCGCAAAATACCGCACTCTCTGGCAAAGCTCGCCGAAGGGCAGCTTGAGCGCGCCGGTCACCAGACCCATGACTATTATTTCCTCGCGGCTCATCCCGCCGCCGCGCTCGTATGTAACATGATCCAGAAAGCCGCGGCCGTCTCCCTTGGCGATCTCCTTTGCAATGCGGCGCAGCTCGGGCAGGCGCACGCCCAGAGACCCGCACTCGGCGCCCGGATTCAGTCCGTCGGTAAATTTTTTATATCCTCCGTCGCCCAATGATTTTAAATATTCCAAATATTTGTTATATCCGTCTTTGTTCCAATTTATATTTTTCAGATCCATATTTCCGCTCCTTTTGTAAGCACTGATTAAATATCCATTATATTGATGATCCTGCGGCCCTCGTCCATCGCGTAGCACACGGTGTAGGCGGTGCCGCCTTTCGGCTGGTTTATATACGCTACCACCGCCGCGCTGCCGTCCACCATAAAGCGGTTGCGCTTGTGCATGCAGCCCGGATTGTACTCCTCCGAGACATATACCACCTCGTCGGCCTCATCGAGTATCTTACGGTACAGCTTTTTCTGCTCATCGCTCCAGAGCCTGTCCTGTTCCCGGCAGGGCACCGCCACGGTCAGGCTGATCTCGGGCGCGTTCTCCCGAGCCTTCAGGACCGCCAGCGCCGCCTCGGTGTCAAAGCCAAGGGCGCCGCCCGTTATGAACCGCCTGAAGCCCTCGTCAAAAAGCGCGGAAATGACGCGGCTCAGATTGCGCCGAACCGCGGTCATATCCCCGCTTTGAATTATTCTGTGGCCGGTAAAGCAGCATGTCTCGCTTATATTGTTGCCGTTCAAAAAAATCACCGCAGAAATTATATCACAAATCAATGCCGATTACAAGAGTTTTGTTAAAACGGCGCCGACGCCTTGATGAACACCGCCGAAAAAACAACGACCGCGGCGGCTGACAGCAGCCACATAAGCCCTTTTGTCAGCATGTTTTTGTGCCTCGCCCTTCTGCGGTAGGTGCCGGGATAGAGAAAGCTGTTGATTATTTTGTGCGCCTCGATCACCAGCGCGCTGTCGGGCTCGCGCGGCTCGGCCTCGTTTTTGTCGCGCAGGATAAAGATCGCCTGCTCGATCTTGTCGGAGCGTATGTCGTTGATGATTACCACCCGCCGTTTGTCTTTTAATACCATATATTTCCACCTCGCGTTACGGATCTAACGGTATTATTGTCAAACCTCGGGGCAAATATACCCAAAAACCGCCCGAAGGCGGTTTTCGTATAATATTAATTTTTAATTTCATACGGCTCGCTCAGCGGGCTTATGGTTCCGAGCGTTTTCCAGATAAAGAATCTCGCGCTCTCGTCTCCGCTTACCGCAAATCCGTCATACTTGTATGTTCCCGCCCCGGATATGTCCAGAATCTTAAAATCAATTAAAACTCCCGCCGCGTCATACTTCGCCGCGATAAGCGATGCTTTCTCTGAGCCGCCGACAACCGTGACATTTGTGCCGTCCGACTCGCTCTCCGCCGATACTATTTTATATCCCTCATCGGGACGCGGCGTGTCCGTGGGCTCCGGTGTACCGCTTGGCTCCGGCGTGTCTGTAGGATTCGGCATGCCGCTCGGCTCCGGCGTTTCGGTCGGCTTCGGCGTGTCTGTAGGATTCGGCATGCCGCTCGGCTCCGGCGTTTCGGTCGGCTCGGGTGTCGCCACGATTGGAGGCTCGGTACCGCCGTATCTGACAAGCGCCGCGGCGCAGATGTTTCTGCTCTTGCCGTCGCTGTGGGCGGTTATGCCGACGGTGTGATTTCCCGGCTGTATCTCGTTCTCAAAATAATATTCGGTAACCGTCAACGCGGTATGCTCGCTGTTGCCCGGATCATCGCTCCTGAGCGCCATTTTGGCGGGCTTTATCTCCCGGGGAGCCGCGTTTTCCACACCGTCCATATCGGCGGTATAATATCTGTCGCTGTACTCGTTGCCGAGAACCAGCAGCTTATAGCATCCGCTCGCGGGGATATACACGTTCCAGTCTATCCTTTTGTTGGCGCTCTGCATATTGATAAAGTTCGAGGTGAATCTTTCCTCGAGCGGGTCTCCGAAGGCTTCGCGGTATTCGCTTGTCTCGGCTCCCGTCCAGGAATATTTTTCCGAGTTAGGCGTTATTCCGCCGCTCGCGAGTTCTCCTGCCTCGACGACGATCGGCTTTTGCACATATGGCTCGGGCGTGATTTTTGGCGTGGAAGTAGGCGTCGGCGCGGGGG
>CANPWW010000022.1 GCA_947585115.1 uncultured Monoglobus sp. | reverse complement strand
GTCTCGCCAAAAATGTTCTTTTGGCCCTGCGCGCTCCACTCGTCAACGTACTCGGCCATCGGCGAGGAAGGCGTGATAGGATAGATAGCCGCAACTTCCGTGAACGCGTACGCAACGTGAGCGGCAGCGCAGTTACCATCCATGGTCTTAAATTTAGCCATTGTTTTTGTCCTCCTTTGGGGATTATAATATATTGTTATTTTTTGTAAATTTTACAGGTATTTTGCACTATCGGACACAGCAAAATCCGAGGCGCACCATACCTCTTTATGAGTATAACATAAGATTAAATTAATTTCAAATGTTTTTATAAAAAAATTACAAAAATTTTGAAAATTTTTTTGCAGCGTTTGAGCGGATTTGAAAATCGGGCAAAAATGTCGAAAAAAGCGCGGTTTTCCCGCCGGATTTTAAAAATTCGGTATTTACTAATTTAATATAATATGGTAAAATATGTGTAGGGGACGGCGCCCTCGACGTCCCGTTTGTTCCGTTTACGCATCGGAAAGGAACAGAGGGTCAATTTTTATAGTTAAAAGCGGTGAATAATCACTATAAGGAGCATATATTATGAAATGGAAAGACGTATCTAAATATCTGGGGCTGTTTGTGTTCGCGGTGGCGGTCATCGCGGTATACAAGACCTTTGACAATATCGGCACGATTTTTAAGTGGCTGGGCGGTTTGGTGACGCTGGTGAGGCCGTTTATAATCGGCTTTGTCATAGCGTACATACTTATGGCACCCTGCCGCTTTATTGAAAAATTTCTGGAAAAGCGCGGTAACAAATGGCTCAAGGAGCACCGCCGCCCCATCGCGGTAGTGACGATCTACGCGGCGTTTATCCTGATGATCGTTCTGGTGCTTGTGGCGATCGTGCCCGCCATCGTGTCGAACCTGATTGATTTCTATAACAACCTGCCCGAGCTTATAGGCGAGTTTGTGAACTGGTTCAACGCCCTCGATCTTGGCGTAACGCTCGGCGAGAACACGCTGTCGCAATTGTTTGAGAACGAGTATTTCTCGGTTCAGCAGCTTTTAAAGTTTTTCGATCTGGCCAATATGAACCGCTACGCCCAGGGCGTCATAAACTTCGGCTCGGGCGTTGTGCACGTGTTTATGGGCCTTATCGTCTCGATCTACATGCTGCTTGACCGCGCGAACTTAAAACGCGGACTGGCGCGCCTGTCGCGGGACATATTCAAAGAAAAGACACGCTCGTTTGTGTTAAAATATCTGCGCCGCATAAACGAGTTCGCAAACAAGTATATCTATTGCATGCTGGTCGACGCGGTGATAATCTTTGTGCTCGGCTTTTTGGTCCTGACGGTCGAGGGCGTCAAATACGCGCCGCTGCTGGGCCTTATGCTTGGCGTGTTCAACCTGATACCCTATTTCGGCGCGATCATAGCCACCGCGGCCATCGGCGTTATCACCGTGTTCACGGGTTCGCTGACTTTGGCGATCGTGGCGGTTGTCTCAATGATAGTCGTTCAGCAGCTCGACGCCAACCTTATCCAGCCAAAGCTGTTCGCGGGCTCGCTGCAGGTCAAGCCGCTGTGGGTAATTTTCGCGGTGTTTGTGGGCGGCGGTCTCTGCGGAACCATCGGAATTTTTTTGGCGGTGCCCATCGCCGCGCTGGGACGCAGCATAATTATCGACTTTATGGAATACCGCGAGGCCAAAGCCGGTATCCCCAGCCCGCCCCGCGAAGAAGAGCCGCCCCTGAAAAAGCATAAGCACCACATACATTTCGGCAAACATAATGATGAGGAATAAAAAAAGAAATCCGCGAGGATTTCTTTTTTTGTTCAGCGGCGGATCTTGCCGCAGGCTATTTTTGTTCCGGAATCACCGGACGGCTGGGTTTTGAAATCATCCGGTTTGCTGTGAATAATTATCACTTTTCCAATGATTTCTTTTACGGTGAAGCGGTCGGTCAGCACCGACATGTACGCGTATCCCAAGTTCCCGAAAAGCGGCGGCAGATCGCCGGCGTGGCATGGGTGCGGGCCTTCGTTCGGGTCGTAATGCGCGCCCGCGTCGGCAAACGGGTCGTCCGCGTCTCCCGAGCAGCTTGTTCCGCCATGGATATGAAACGCGAATATGCCGCAGCCGTTATCGGTCGGCAGGCCGCATATTTTTGCGGTAACCAGCACGCCGTTTGTCAACTGCCTGAAATTCACGGTTCCGTGAATTTTTGGGAAATCACCGCTCCCTCTTATTTCCGCCCGGGCGGCGGAGCATGTGTTATTTTTGGTCATATTATTACCTCCCGAGGTATAATATGACTAAATCAAAGTGTCGGTGAAACAAAATGACCTGCATTTGCCTCGCCCCTTGGGGAGAGGGGTTAACATAGGTACTAGAGATTAGTGACTAGGGACTAGGAACCCCTCTCAGTCTGCGGACAAGCTGCAGCCGGCTCTCCCCAAGGGGCGAGCCGGGACGCCGAGGGCGGCGTCCCCTACTCACCTTGCAGGTTGTTGAACAGATATACCTTGTCGCAATTATAACTTTATTGAAAATACAACAAGACATACTGTTTTATTTACGCTTGTCAAAGCCGACATTAAAAGTCAATGCGGAATTGAAAAATATAAAAACAGAGGCACGGCCGTACCTCTGTTTAAATCAAATTTTGTTGTTTTTCAAGCGCGGTGTGAAAGGCGTTCTTTGAGGGCTTCCTGCAAAACCGCGGAGAAGTTGATGCCTTCAAGTTCCGCCCTTGTGTTAAGCCAGCTTGGAAGAGACAGCGTCTTTTTCACGGCGCGGCTGTCGGTCTTTTTTCTGTAGGCTTCCGTGTCTATATCTATAAGGCTGACTATTCCGCTGTCCGACTTCAGATTGATCGAGGGCGTCGGGATATCTTCTTTGTTGTCCTCGGCTATACAAAGCCACATTGCCATTGCGTCGCGCGCCATTTCGATCGCGTCAGACAAATCATCACCGAATGTGTGGCAGCCCGACAGGTCGGGCACAGAAACCAAATATTTGTTGTCCTCTTGAGTGAATATAACAGGATATACGTATTTCATAAAATCGCCTCAAATTTATTTTAAACCTGCGTCTTTTAAAATATTATTAGCCGTTCCGACAGGAATATCACCTTTATGTCTCGAAATCGGAATTTTTGTGCTTGTTCCGGGTTTTACCGCCATGTCGTGGTTAGCGCCGCTGATAATTTGCCAACCCGCCTTTTTAAAATACACTCAAGTTCACGTTTGGTCATATTCCCATCTCGATTATATTGTAACACGTAATATTACGTATGTCAAGAAATAAATATTATATTCCAAAACAAAAAGCGCGGGAATAGGCTTTGGCTATTCCCGCGGGGTGTTTAGTTTAAAAGAGCTCTGTCGTTGGCGAATTCCTCGCCGCTGATGTCGGCGAATTTTTTTAGCAGGTCGTCGACTGTGAGCGACTTTTTCTCGTCGCCTTCGGCGCTGTAAATTATCCTGCCTTCGTGCATCATGATAATCTTGTTGCCGTGGGTTATGGCGTCCTTCATGTTGTGGGTTATCATCATCGCGGTCAGGCCTTCCTCGCGGATAAACTTGTCCGAAAGCTCCAGCACGGTCGCCGCGGTCTTGGGGTCGAGGGCCGCCGTGTGCTCGTCGAGCAGCAGCAGCTTGGGCTTCTGCATTACCGCCATCAGAAGCGTCAGCGCCTGGCGCTGGCCGCCCGACAGCAGTCCGACCTTGGTGGACAGCCTGTACTCAAGGCCGAGGCCCAGGTGGGACAGCATCTCTTTGTATACCTTGCGCTCCTTGTTGGTTATCGCCCATTTAAGGCCGTGGGATTTTCCTCTGCGGTAGGCGATCGACATGTTTTCCTCGATCCACATGTCCGCGGCGGTGCCCATCATCGGGTCCTGGAACACGCGGCCGAGGTACTTGGCGCGCTTGTGCTCCGGCAGGCGCGTCACGTCTGCTCCGTCGATAACGATGCTGCCGCGGTCCACGCGGAACACGCCGCAAATGCTGTTGAGCAGCGTGGATTTTCCGGCGCCGTTGCCGCCGATTATCGTCACGAAGTCGCCCTCGTTAAGTGTCAGGTCAACGCCGCGCAAAGCCTGTTTCTCGTTGACGGTGCCCTTGTTGAACGTCTTGTGGATATTTGTTACTTTAAGCATCCTGCGCCGCCTCCTTATCCGTTTTTCTTTCGGCTATTTTGCGTTTCCAATACGGCACGCCCAGGAATACCGCGACAACCAGAGCCGACAGCATCTTCAGGTCGTTGGCGTCAAGACCCGCTTGGAGAATAAGGGTGATAACCATATAATATATTATGCCGCCGATGACCGCCGCCAGAAGCTTCAGCGCGAAGTTCTTGAATATCCGGCTCAGCAGCACCTCGCCGATAATGACCGCCGCAAGGCCGATAACGATCGCGCCGCGGCCCATGTTGATGTCGGCGAAGCCCTGATACTGCGCCAGCAGCGCGCCCGACAGAGCGACCAGGCCGTTTGACAGCACAAGGCCGATTATCTTGTTGGTCTCGGTGTTGATTCCGTTGGCTCTCGCCATTTTCTGGTTGCAGCCCGTGGCGCGCAGCGAGTGGCCCAGCTCGGTGCCGAAGAACCAGTACATGACCGCGATGATAACGACAACGAATATTGCGCCCGTGAGTATCGCGCCGGAAATGTTGCGCAGAGAGATCATGAGGTCATACTTTTCGACTGAGAGCGGCAGGTTCGCCTTCTGGGACATGATGCGCAGGTTTACCGAGTACAGAATAAACTGGGTCAGAATACCCGCGAGTATGGCCGGTATGCCGAACTTGGTGTGGAAAATTCCGGTTATCAGACCCGCCAGACAGCCCGCGATAAAGGCGATAAGCAGAGCGAGCCACACGTTCATGCCTCCGGTCACGCAGACGACCAGCGTCGCGCCGCCCGTGGCCATGGTGCCGTCGACCGTGAGGTCGGCGACATCCAGAATCCTGAACGTTATGTAAACGCCCATCGCCATAATGCCCCAGATTATGCCCTGCGCTATCGCGCCCGGCATGGGGGCAAAAATACTTAGCATTTATATCATCCTTCCGTTTGTGTTTAGCAAAGAAATTTGCAATGAGGCGGTTCCGCCCCATTGCAAATCCGTATTCGGTTTGATTTTGATTACTCGGCGGCTTCCTCGGCCAGAGCCTCGTAATCATCGGGGATCGTGATTCCCAGCGCCTCGGCGCGCTCGGGAGAATACATCTTTGTGAGATCCTCGGCGTATCTGATCTCCATCTCGGCGGGGTCCTTGCCGTTTACAAGTATGTCATAAGCCATCTCGCCCGCGGCCTGACCGAGGTTGTAGTAAGAGATAGAGAGAGTGGCGATGCCGCAGGCCCTGCAGATGCCTTCCTCACCGGCGATAACCGGAATGTTTGCGGGAACCGCGATGTTAGCGACGATCTCGCCGTTGGCCGCAACCGTGTTGTCTGTGGGAATATAGAGCGCGTCCGCGCTGCCGCAGGCCGTTGTGGTTACCGCCGCGATGTCGTTGGAGTCCGCGAAGGGATACTCGGTCGTGGTGTAGCCCAGTTTTGCGAGCTCAGCCGCGACGATGTCGATCTGATACTTCGAGTTGGCCTCGTTTGAGCAGTAGAGCAGACCGATGTTTTTCGCGTCGGGCAAAAGCTCTTTGAACATAGCCGCCTGTTCCTCCAGAGGCGCCAGATCGGCTGTGCCCGTGATATTTCTGCCGGTCGTGCCCGTCCAGTCGTCGATATCGAGAGCCGTGGCGTAGTCCGTGATGGATGTGCCCACGATCGGGATCGAGTCTGTGGCGGCCGCCGCTGCCTGAAGCGCGGGCGTCGCGTTGGCAAAGATCAGGTCAACGTTTGAGGAAACCTGCTGATTGGCGATCGTGGCGCAGGTGGCGCTGTCACCCGCGGCGTTCTGAAGATCGAACTCAACCTTGTCGCCCAGCTTTTCCTTGAGCGTGTCCATAAATCCCTCGGTCGCCTTGTCGAGAGCCTCGTGCTGAACCAGCTGGATGAGACCGATGCTGTAGCTCTCGGCGGAGTCGGCCTTGGACTCGGCGCTGTCGCCCGATGTGCCGCTTGTGGTTCCTCCGGTGGCGCCGCCGCAGCCCGCCAGAGACATAACCGTGAGAGCGGAAGCGGCCAGAATTGTCAGTAACTTTTTCATTTTTTTCATAAAACATAAGCTCCTTTTGGAAAAATTTTTATTTAATTTCGCCTAAAATTTATTTTACCATTTTATTGAAACATTGTCAAGAAAAACTACCAAATAAGACCAATTTTTGGTCTTAAAATTATTCCTAATATTAAAATATCGCCAATTGATTGTTATGAAGTATTTACATTATGTATATGAATTAACAAATCATATATAAAACAAAATATGAATTGTACAATGTAATAGGGTGAAATAATTATGAACAGAAAAAAGTTTGATTTTAAACCGATCGGAAAAGCGATAAAAGCGGCGAGATGTGATCGCGGTCTGTCCAGAAACGGATTAGCGGATCTGGTATATATTTCGCCGAGATACATCGCATCGATCGAAAACAACGGTCAGCACCCAAGTCTGCAAATTTTTTATGATATTATAACCGAACTGAATTTATCGGTGGACAAGTATTTTTATCCTGAGGCACAAGATAACAAATCGGAACTGCGAGGCAGGGTGGACGCGGTTCTTGACACGTTGGATGATAAAGATCTGAGCGTGATAATGGCAGCGGCCAAAGCTTTGCAGGATAGAAAATAGGCGAGGTACGGTTATGTTTAAAATAGATAACGAATTTCAAAATGCCAATATTTCAAGGACGATAAGATTTACCGAAAAGCTTTTTGACGAGCTCAGTATGTATGCGGCAAAAAACAATATATCGTTTAATTATCTTGTGCTGCAGTGCTGCAAATACGCGCTGGATAATCTTGACGATTCCTCAAAGACCGAATAAGGCGGTGTTATAATTATAAAGTAAAGGCGGGATGGAGATGTTTGGGCGCGGGGCGCGGTTTTTCAGGTACCGCTATCTGGTCGCTTTTGTGACGCTTTTTATAATCGGCGATTCTTTGTCGGTGTTCGGCGGGCTCGCGGGCGGCGGGCCGCGCCTTTTTGCGTGCTTTTTGATCGGCGGAGCGGCGTGCCTTATCGCCGCCTTTGTTTTCGCGCTGAGAAAAACGCCCCGGTTCGGCGCGGCGGCTATGTGCGCCGCTTACCTTGCGGCTCTGCTGCTGGGGCTCGGAACCGCGTCGGGATATTACCGGGACAAAATGAAAACCGCCGAAGCTTTAGACGGCAGGACCGCCGAGGTTTATTGCCGCATTGCCTCGGAGCCGACGCCGAGCAGGTCGGGCAAGACCCTTACCGCCGAGGTCAGACCGGCCTCAATCGCGGCAGACGGCGCGGAATTTGAGCCAAGCGGCAAAATATTTGTGTCGATGCCGCTCGGGACCGAGGCGGAGCGCGGCGACGGATTTTATATTAAAGGAAAATTGACCGTCCCGACCGATGATTTGGACGGTTTTGATTACCGCCGCTACCGCCTGAGCCGCGGCAGCTGCTTGAATATGTTCGCGGCCGAGGCGGAGGAGCGGGAGCTGCGCATGACGGCCTGTGACAGGTTTTTGGGCGCCGCCGCTGCCGTGCGGAAAAAGATCTTTGATTACTGCGACACGGTCTTTCCCGAAGCCGACGCCGCGGCGCTGATGAAGGGAATATTGACCGGCAGCCGCGAGGATTTTTCCGATGAGTTTTACGGGCTCATGTCCGGCTCTGGCTTTATGCACATCGCGGCGGTGTCGGGCCTGCATATAGGCTTTCTGTGCGGCTTTGTGTTTTTCATCCTGAGATTTTTCGGGCGAAAGAGCAGAGCGCTTTTCGCCGCGCCGATCTTGATTTTTTATATGGCGGTCGCGGATTTCTCGCCGTCGGTTGTCCGCGCGGTTATCATGACGTGCATCGTTCTGGCGTCGTGGCTGTTTGAGAAAACTCCCGATCTGCCCACGTCTCTTTTCGCCTCGGCGCTTATCCAGTGCCTGATAAATCCTTTTGTGACCGCGAGCGTCAGCTTTATGATGTCATACATGGCCACGCTGGCGCTGATCCTGTTTATGCCGCCGCTTGAACCGCTGCTTCGGCGGCTCAGTTCGGGAGCGGCGCGGCTTTTGGGAAAACGCAAATTATTTTCGTCCGAGAGGGCGGGTAATATCATATACGGCGCGTGCCTCGCGGTTTTGACTTCAGCGGCCGTGTCGCTGGCGTGCCAGTTAGGAATAACGCCGATAATTCTGCACTATTTCGGGCGCGCTTCCTTGCTGTCGTTTGTCGGCAACATCGTTGTGGTTCCCTGCACTATGGTCGTGTTTGTGGCGGGGCTGATCTGCGCCGCGGTTTACTGCGCGAGCCCGAATATTTCCGCGATGCTCAGCTTTGTCGCGGTCTATCCGTTCCTTAAAATTATTATCGCATTGGCGGATGTCTTTTCAAAATTTTCATACGAGACGATGTACACGCCGGGATTTTTCGCGTCGGTTCTTTATTATTTCCTCGCTCTGATTCTGCTGAATTTTCTGACCAATATTTCCGAGAAATACGGTTTAGGTTCCGCAAACGCCGAAAAACCGTGATTTTTCCAAATGAAAAATTTTTTGACTTTTTTTGAAAAAACTATTGACAAATAAAAAAATCGTGCTATAATAAGATTGTAAGTCAAAGAAAGTCAAAGTCAAATTTGATAATAATATGTCGGGAAGTGATTAAAAAGTGAAACTCAGCAATGTTATAGAGGATTTTATCAACGACATGCTGAAGCAGGCGGAGGCGGGCGAGATCGAGCTTCGGCGCAAGGAGCTGGCTGACAGGTTCAGCTGCGTGCCCTCTCAGATCAACTACGTCATATCCACTCGGTTTTCCCCCGAAAAGGGGTACCTGGTGGAGAGCCGCAGGGGCGGCGGAGGTTATATCCGCATAAGCCGCGTGGCGTACGACAGCAGCGGAGCCAAGTTGATGCACGTGATAAATTCCGTGGGGAACAGCATAGGCGCGGGCAGCGCGGAGGCGATCGTGAAAAACTGTTATGACTACGGTTTGATCAGCGAGAGAGAGGCAAAGATAATAATGAGCGTCATAAGCGAAAAGGTGCTGCCTCTCAAGCAGCCCGAGCAGGATCAGGTGCGGGCGCGGATCCTTAAAAACGCGCTCGTGAGCGTCGCTTAATGAGCGGAGAGATTTTGAAAGGTGCCGAAAGGCACAGGGATCCCAAAAAGCGAAAACGCTTTTTGGGAAAGAGGAGCAAACCCGGAGCGGGAGAGCGGTGCCGCGAGCGGCACCGCGAACAAGCGGAGGGATTTGCGACGAAGGAGGTTGATTTTTATGAAATGTCAAATTTGCGGCAAAAACGAGGCCGTTGAGGAATTACATCTTAATATAAACGGAAAGATGAGCATGATGTCGGTTTGCCCCGAGTGCGCCAATAAGGTGGCGGGCAGTCTGTTTAAAACCGGCGGCTCGATTTACGAGAGCGCGGGGCTGGGCAATCTGGCGTCGGCTCTCTACGGTCTGGCCGGAGCGCCGTCTCAGAGCTCGGCCGGGCCCGAGATACTGAAGGCGGTCAGCAAGTGCCCGCTCTGCGGCATGACCTACGACGAGTTCGTGTCAAAGGGCAAGCTGGGCTGCGGCGAGTGCTACTCCGCGTTCCACGATAGGCTGCTGCGGCCGCTCAAGCAGATCCACGGGACCTACGAGCATGTGGGCAAGATCCCCGAGCGGAGCGGCGGCGAGCTCAAAAACTCGCGCAGGCTCGACAAGCTCAAGATGAGCCTCGACAAGGCGGTCCGCGAGCAGGAGTTTGAAAAAGCGGCGCAGATCCGCGACGAGATCAAGGCGATAAAGGGGGAGAAATAGTATGTGGTATTATGATTACGGCAAGGACGGCGACGTGGTGCTTTCGTCGAGAGTGCGCCTCGCCAGGAACATAAAAGGCCTGCCCTTCCCCGCCGTCGCGGACAAAAAGGGCCGTGACGAGATAATCGAAAAATGCATTTCGGCGCTGACGAACCGCGAGGACGGAGAGAGAGCAGAAAAGGTCAAGGGCATGAAGCTTAAGTTTATCGACATGGCGAACATGAGCGACGTTGAAAAACAGGCTATATCCGAGTGCCATCTGATAAGCCCGCAGCTCATCGACGGAAGCATGCGGCGCGGACTGATACTCAGCTCGGACAGCCGCGTCAGCATTATGATAAACGAGGAGGATCATCTGAGGATACAGTGCATGGAGGCGGGATTTGAGATAGACAAGTGCTACGCCGCCGCCGACCTGATAGACGACTTCGCCGAGGAAAAGCTGGACTACGCGTTTGACAAGGACTTCGGCTATCTGACCTGCTGCCCCACCAACGCGGGCACGGGCCTCAGGGCGTCCGTCATGGTCCATCTGCCCGGCTATGTGCTGACAGGGAAGTTCGGCGAGCTGTCGGGCACGCTGTCGCAGCTGGGCCTCACGGTCCGCGGCATATACGGCGAGGGCAGCAAGGGCCTCGGCAACATTTTCCAGATATCCAACCAGCTGACGCTGGGCATGACCGAGCAGGACATAATCGACAGACTTAAGCAGATAGTGTCCGAGGTGGTCGCGAACGAGAGACAGCTCAGGAACCTGCTTTATAAAAACGACAAGTTCCGTCTGGAGGACAGGGTCATGCGCTCGCTGGGAACCCTTGAGCGGGCGGTGCTGATGACGACCGACGAGGCGATGAAGCGCCTGTCCGATCTGCGTCTCGGCATAGCTCTCGGCATAATCGACGGCGTTAAGCCCGAGACGGTCAACGAGATCACATACTCGATACTGCCGGCGAATATTGTGAAAAACCACAACACGGCAAACGAGTTTTCCCGCGATCTAAAGCGCGGCGAGATAATCAAAAGCTACTTAAAATAAAAAGGATTATATGAAACAGTTTGAAAGGATGTGTTCACTATGTATGAAAACAGATTTACGGAAAGCGCCCAAAAGGCGATAAATTTGGCGGCTGAGAGCGCCATGGAGCTGGGCCACAACTATGTGGGAACAGAGCATATGCTGCTGGGCCTCATCAAAGAGGGAGAGGGCGTCGCGGCGAAGATCCTCGAGTCCAACGACATCACCGAGGAGAGCGTTGACGGCGTTATCCATGAGATACTGAATATCGGCAGACCCCTAAGCGAGCTGCCCGCAAGCTTCACCCCCCGTACAAAGTATGTGATCGAGCGCAGTGCCGCCGAGGCCGCGAGACTGGGCCACAACTATGTGGGAACCGAGCACCTGCTGATCGCTCTGCTCCGCGAGAGCAGCAGCATAGCGGCGAAGATACTGATCACGCTGAACGCCAATCCCCAGAAGCTTTATAACGACATTCTGAGCATGCTCAGCGACAGCGACGAGGCGGAGCCCTCGCCGTCCTACGGCGGATATTCGCAGGGCGGCAGACCGGGCAGGGGCAGAGGCGGAAAGGACGACTGCCCGACCCTGATGAAGTTCGGGAAGGACCTGACGCAGATGGCAAAAGAGGGCAAGCTGGATCCGGTTATCGGCCGCGACAGCGCGATAGAGCGCGTGATCCAGGTGCTGAGCCGCCGCTCGAAAAACAACCCCTGCCTTATCGGCGAGCCCGGAGTGGGCAAGACCGCAGTGGCCGAGGGCCTTGCGCAGAAGATCGCCTCGGGACAGGTGCCCGAAATACTCAGGAACAAGAGGATCGTCACTCTCGAGATGTCCTCGATGCTGGCGGGCGCCAAGTACCGCGGCGAGTTTGAGGAGCGCCTCAAAAAGGCGATGGACGAGGTCCGCAAGTCGGGCAGGGTCATCCTGTTCATCGACGAGATCCACACGATAATCGGCGCGGGCGCCGCCGAGGGCGCGATAGACGCGGCGAATATCCTAAAGCCCGCACTCTCAAGAGGCGAGATACAGATAGTGGGCGCCACGACTCTGGGCGAGTACAGAAAGCACATCGAAAAGGACGCGGCGCTCGAGCGCAGGTTCCAGCCCATCACGCTGGACGAGCCCACTCAGGAGGAAACTCTTGAGATACTCAAGGGCATACGCGACAAGTACGAGGCGCACCACCGCGTGAAGATATCAGACAAGGCGCTTGAGGCGGCCGTGTCGCTGTCGTCCAGATATATTTCCGACAGGTTCCAGCCCGACAAGTCGATCGACCTGGTCGACGAGGCGGCGTCCCGCCTAAAGCTCAAAAACATGACCGCGCCGCCCGACGTGCGCAGTCTCGAGGAGCAGATCGAGTCGGTCAAGACCGAGAAGGAATCCGCCATCACCACTCAGGAATACGAGAAGGCCGCGAAGCTGCGCGACAAGGAGCGCGAACTGCGCGAAAAGCTGCGCGAGACCAAGGAAAACTGGACCCAGGGCAGCTCGGGCGACCAGGCGGTCGTTACCGAGAACGAGATAGCCGAGATCGTGTCGCTTTGGACAGGTATCCCCGTAAAGACCTTGGAGGAGACCGAGAGCGAGCGTCTGCTCAAGCTTGAGGAGATCCTGCACAAGAGAGTCGTTGGCCAGGACGAGGCCGTGACGGCGGTCGCAAAGGCCATTCGCCGCGGCAGAGTGGGCCTCAAGGACCCCAAGCGCCCCATAGGCTCGTTCATATTCCTGGGCCCCACGGGCGTCGGCAAGACAGAGCTTTCCAAGGCTCTGGCAGAGGCCATGTTCGGCGACGAGGACGCTGTAATCCGCGTTGATATGTCCGAGTATATGGAAAAGCACTCGGTGTCCAGACTGGTCGGCTCGCCTCCGGGATATATCGGCTACGACGAGGGCGGCCAGCTGACCGACAAGGTCAGAACAAAGCCCTACTCGGTCATTCTGTTCGACGAGATTGAAAAGGCGCACCCCGACGTGTTCAACATCATGCTCCAGATTCTGGAGGACGGAATCCTGACCGACAGCCAGGGCAGACGGGTCGACTTCCGCAACACGATCATAATCATGACCTCGAATCTGGGCGCGCGGCTTATAACCGGCGGAACCAAGTCTTTGGGCTTTTCGGCGGCCGATGAGAGCGCGGAGGAGGAGAAGGACTACGATAAGATCAAGGAGAGCGTTCTCGGCGAGCTCAAACAGGCGTTCAGGCCCGAGTTTCTCAACAGGATCGACGAGATAATTGTGTTCCGCAAGCTCAGCCGCGACGATATAAAGAAGATCGCGGGCATGATGCTGGGAACGCTGGCCGCGAGACTTGAGGAAAACGGCATCAAGGCCGAGTTCACCGACGCGGCGATCGACAAGATCTCCGAAAACGGATTCGACGCGACCTACGGCGCGCGTCCGCTCAGAAGAGCGATACAGTCCGGCATCGAGGACATGATCGCCGAAAAGATGCTCGAGGGCAAGATAAAGCCCGGCGAGACCGCGGTCGTGGACGCCTCGGAAAACGGCTTCGACATAAAATAAAACACAGGCGGCGCAGCCAAAGCTGCGCCGCCCGATTTTATTATTGTACATCGACCGCGGTTTCAAATTCGTTAAAATCCGCGTCCAAACAGTGTGCCGGTGTATGAGCATACCGGGATGTGGAGTTTTTATCGGGTATTTGGTTGCCGCATTAGAATTGTCGCTCTTCAAAAATATACTTATTATGAATTTTAAAAAATCTCATATATCATTGCTGTTATTAAAGTCAAAATCATTACATCCTTAAATATTGGTGCCTATGTCGGAGCCATATGAAGACTTTCCCTTCATTTTTCCGGTGCTTATTTCTGAACCCGCAATATCATCCGTTTTACTGTTTGCAAAAAATTTTGCCTTTGTCGAAAGTGTAATGCCCGAATTCTTCGAAGCAGTCCCGGCATCAAGATTTATATTTTCTGCTGTTGCCTATGACGATGGCAATGCTTTTGTTTTAGTTATAGTTATAGTTTATTCATTGCAGTTTGTGAATGCAAGAGTCTTGACTATAACGTTAAAGTGTATTATAATTAATTAAACAAAATAAAAAATGATGTTTGATGTACAAAAACAAAAATATTCTTAAGAACGGGATTTATACAATATTCTATGCAGAGAGGAGAGAAAATGATAATGTTGTTAAACTCTAATTGCCCTCGTTGCGGAAGCAAACATACGGAATTGGTGCAGGAAAAGTATAGAGAATATCCCGTCTGGTTGGCGCCGTTTCGCGTATCTGTTTTTGCGTGGATAGTTACTAGATGGATTATGGGAATATTTGCATTTGTTTTGTATGATTGGTGGGTAGCGCTAATTAGATCTCTTATGGGAAAAGGCCATATTTGGTTGTCAAAGAAGTGCTTTACTATCCATGAGAGGACGTTTTATTGCCGCAACTGCGGACACAACTTTAGGATATAATTATAGGATATAATTAATGTAAAGCGATGTATATATTATAAAAAACTAATAACCATACGCATATCGGCATTGGTGTTGTTTTAAATGGTCGGTATCTCGGTGATATTTGGACAGCCTATGCGGTAAACACAGTAGGCGGGACACCGGCCATTAACGGCAGACACAATAAAAATTATAAAATCGGAGAGATACTCAAGAGCGTTGTGATAACAGTATATCCGGACATGATCTCCGGAAAAGACCTTATTGTACCTCAGCCTCAAATTCAAAGAAGAAATCAAGCAATTGCTTTAAGCGGTATAAAAATTAAATTTAAGTGGTTTTGTCGGAGATCACAAAGGTCATTATTTTGTTCCTGTTTTTGAAAAAATTAATTTAGAATATTGCAAAAACTATTAGTATTAAAGTAAAAGATATAAGGATATAAAAATATTTTTACGAATTATATATTTTTTGATAAAAATATCTTGTTTTTTGTTTAAAAATGTGGTAGATTATTATTTAAGGTATTATTTAAAATATGGAAGTTAGCGTATTGAATTAGGAGGGTGTTAAATTGAGTATAGTAAATATCGCAGTATTAGTATTATCAGTAGTTTTAGTTATTTGCTGGATTTTTTTCTGTTTATTACCAAAAAACGGTATTCTCGGTCGAATTATCGTGCCTGTTATTGTAACGTTGCTCTCGGCTTTGATTGTTATAGGCGCTGTATATGTGGGAATGGACAAGGGCAATTTCGGGACTGATAGTCAGGATCCCACACCTACACTTGTGCCTTCGAACGAGCCTGTTCCCTCAGAACCTACAGAAACTCCGGAAAAAGAAAGACGTTAATGATGATGAAAAGGGCCGCAGCAAAGGGTCACTCGTTGAAGATACTTCATCAAGTGAAGATAATGTAGGTAACAGACAACATATTCCAGTCGATAATTAACATAATAAAAATCTGTTGACTGAAACAACATACATAAATATATGGTAAATGTGTAATTACACATTTATGTCTAAGATAGGGAGAGATGATAAGATGAAAAGTATATTAAAAAGAATTTGCGCGTTTTTAACGGCTTTGGTGCTTGTTCTTATATCGGGGTATATGGTATTTGCGGATGAGCCGACCAATAAATTTAATGTTGTGTTTGTAATGGACGCCAGCGGTTCGATGAATAAAACTGATTCAGACGGACTTAGATATGAGGCTATGGATTTGTTTTTGAGTCTTCTTGCAAACAACGGTAATTATGTTGGTGATGTTATTTTCACACAAACTATTGATAAGACGATGCCGCCTAAGGAGATGACATCCTTTGACGATAAACGGGCGGTTATGAATGATTTGCGCTCAATTATACCTTCAAAGGGAGATACCAACATAGGCCTTGCAATTGCAACGGCTACGGATATGTTGGATGCCGGCAGAAATAAAGATCTTGACTCTATAATACTTTTGCTGTCTGACGGAAATACGGACCTTAAAGAGAAAAAAGCAATGGACGAAGCGGATTATTACAAGCAGTATGCAATACAGCACGCGCGCACAGGCCATTATAAGATATATTGTATAGGACTTAATGCTGACGGCTCAATGAACGCAAGCGAACTGAACGATATCGCGTCTTCCACGGGCGGAGAATTTATAGAAGTGCAAAATCCGAATGATATGTCTAAGGTAACAGAGAGCTTTTACAAACTCATATTCAATACACCATCGACCATAAATCCTTATGTTATCGACGCGACAGGAAAAATAGAGCAGCCCTTCAACGTGCCGTCGTTGGGCGTTGAGGAGGTTAACATAATCACGAGAGGAAGAGTCAGTGCCGTTACCCTCTATAGACCTGACGGAACTGCCTATTCACAGGCCGAGCTTGATCAGATATTAGTTAAAAATAATTCTTTCAACGCTTTAAAACTGGTCAAGCCTGATCCCGGCGATTGGAAAGTCGTTGTTTCGGGTGATCCCGGAAATGAGGTTATAATATCAATGATCGTTAACACGGACATGAAGGTCGTTGCTTCGACAGACAAAGATCCGGATGATTATAACATTAACGAATCAATTAAAGTTGAAGGTACGCTGCAGGAACAGGCAAGCGGTAACGTCATTACCGATATTAATGCATACAACGAAAATAAGGCGGTTTTCGTATTTAAAAATCTGAAAACAGGTACCGAGGAAACCGTGGATATGACTGTGCAAAACGGAAAATATTATGCCGAAGTTCCGGTTCCCGATGTAGCATCTTATGAAGGCGTTATAAATCTCAGTTTAAGCGGCACAGTTCAAAGCAGTAATGTTATCACCTTCAATGTCGGCAACAAACCCCCGGTGATCTCTCAGCCGTTGATAGAAGATAAAATTGTGAGAAAGCCATTCTTTGGCGGAAGCAAGACATATGATTTGTCGCAGTACGCCAGCGATGATATTGACTCAAGTCTTACATATCAGATATCAAACTCCTCCTTCAACGATGAGGATGTGACTCTCAGCGGAAGTAATCTGACTGTTTCTCCGTCAAAAAGCATTGATGGAGATATTGAGGTTTTAGCCGTTGATTCAAGCGGGGCGTCATCGCCTATCAAGTTTTCGTTTAATGTTATCAGCATGGCGAAATGGATGATCGTCACGATTATTTTGATCGCGTTGATTATTTTGGCTGTTATTGCTTCGATTATAATTAAGTTGAGCCACAGAAAATATTACGGCAAAATCATGATAAAAATATTTGATAAGAATACGGGAGTGATATATAACAGCAGAATTCATGATCCTTACAGAGGAAAGCAGCCGATTAGGAATCTTGATATGTCTGCAATGGATGTAGGATTGGATGGAACTTTTCTGCCAAAGGATAAGACGTTTATATATTATCAGTCGAAGACCCCGTTCTATTGCACAACTGCTCCGGATCCGACGGTCCCCATAAAAAAGGTCGAAATAGCGCTCGGAATGACTACGACCATCAGCGCAACTCCCGACTTTTTGTCCGGCGCGGATATTTCTTACATGTGATATATTGGTTCAACAGATCCGTTGCTATACAGCGTGTTGTTTGATTTGAAGCGAAGATATAACAGGCTGTGTGGACTTTTTCAAGATTGATTTTAGTTCGTTTAGACAGTCTTAAAGGCGGAGATGTGAGATCGTTCATATTGTGTAAATAATTAAACTTAAAAATATATTTAAAAGATTGGAGATTAGAATATGATTTACAAATCGTTAGTAACTAATGGCTCTTACGGTGGAATTGTGTCGGATATGGAAAAAGCCATGCAGGATGAGAACTCTGTAACAATAGCCATCGGTATCGGCGGAACAGGAATAACCGCTCTCAGAACATTTAAAGAGGCGGTTTATACTCGTTTGATCCCCGATAACGGAGAACAGGAAAATCAGGACCCGATATATAACAGAATAAGATTTTTGGCTATTGATTCTGATAATTCAAGCCGCAGCGGTTCCGGCTATAATATTGAAAAGTCGGAATTCTTTGGAATCGGCGTATCCAATATAGTCGATCTTCTTAATAATAAATCTACATTAGACAATGATTCTTCACTGCAATGGTTTGATCACGATAATATTAAAGTTGAAACCGCAAAAGACGGCGCTTGCGGTGTCAGAGAAATAGGAAGATTTCTTATTGTAAAAAAAGCGGTGGCACTGAAAAACAGAATTGAGCAAATGGTCAATTCCGCTTTGGTCGGAATTAAAGAGCCGAGTTTATATATACATATATTTGCGGGTATATCCGGCGGAACAGGCAGCGGCTGCTTTATCGACACATGCTATATTGTGCAGCAGGCTCTAAGCGATATTGGCAAGCTTTCACCAGCAAACATTACGGGATTCTTTTTCCTGCCCGATGTTAATTTAAGCTCGCCCGGTTTCCCAAACGATGAAGCGCATAAAAGTTATATTCAGGAAAACGGGTACGCGGCCTTGAAGGAACTGGACTATCTTATGAACTTAAAGGATGGCGATGGTAGGTTTAAACAGGACTATGACGGGTTTGTGGTTGATACTGATATGCCGCCCGTTAATGAATGTTATCTGCTGTCGACAACGGATATAGACGGAACTATACCCGAAAACTCATTTAACTATGTTATGCACGCGCTTAGTGAGTACCTGCTAAATTATATTGCCAAATTTGATGCCGGCAAAGCCGCCGATCAAAAAGCGGTAAACGAACTTACTATGGCGGGCCTTATCTCTAATCTGCTTACGCTGAGAGGAAAGGTAAATAAAAAGCACGGCGCTGAGTACTGCTACGATGTAATGGGAGCTTCAAGCGCGATTATACCCTACAGAGAAATTGCCACATATTTGGGCACCGGTCTATTTAAATATTTTGATTATTACGATAAGCTGCCGAATGAGCCCGCTGTGCGCCAGTTTGCCGAAATAACGGAAATCACATATATGGATCTTGAAAAAGCCTTGACCAAAGAGATCCCCGCGCTGACTTTGCCCGATATATCAGCCAAGGATTTACAGGCGGGCAACGCACCGATGGTTAGCAGGACCAACAACTGGCTGGATGTTGCAAGCGGCAAGCTGAAAGAAGCGTATGAGCGTTTGTCCAGAGATCTTAACCCCGGAATGTGGGAAGTTTCAAACGTTCCTGATTCGATAATCGGCAAGGTGTACAAGACTCTGCTTTCGTATGTAACAGACAGCGATAAAGGCCCGTATTACGCGGCGGCTGTTCTCAAACATAATGACAGATTTGCTTTTGACAATTGCCTTGAGGGTCTGCTTAAAGAGGTAAGAGAGAGGGTAAGCACCGAGGTGCAGCAGGAGCAGTTAAGACATGATGAGCTTGAAAAAGCTAAGTCTGAGTTCCTGCACACCGGCTCGATAAATCCGATGTTGAATACCAGAAAAAAGAAATATATGAGCGAGCAAATGAATTATGTGCGTCATCAGCATAACCTGGAAAAGCTGCGGACCATGGAAGATTTGCTCACTAATGTAAGAACTAAGCTGAGCCGTCTGTATCAGGATTTCTTTATGCCGCTCACAACGGTGCTGACTAATCTCAAGGAAACGTTTGGAGAAAATGATAATCTGTTTAAAGCCGGATTTCATAAAGGTGCCGGAAGGCAATATCTTTGGAACATGGTTGAGCTTGAGGGAATTCAGGATACGCTTGACGAGGAATTGAAGAAGGGTCTTACAAAGGATCAGAACGGACGCCTTTCGGCAAAGCAGGCTATGACCGACTTTATGACAATGATGCTTGAACCAAAGAATATAGAAAAATGGTTAATGGCGGAGGAGATCCCAATCGTAAATATAGTATCGGAATTTGTAAAGATGCGGTATAAAGATGCGATAGACAAGAGTATGATAACTTATTTGAGGAACAAGTTCAATTCTGATGGAAATTCGCTGGTAAACTCGATTTCTGAGGATGTTATCGGAAAGGGTCTGGTGGATAACGCGACTCCGGCATTTTATGCGGATAAGACGGCCTTTGATGTGCAGACGCAGTCGCCTATTCAGCGTGTATTGTCAATACCAAGGGACGAGACGCTTTTGGAGATGGCGGCTCAAACATACGCTAACAAGAATAATATTAAGGTAACGATCAGAAAAACCGATGTGAAAGACAGAATTTCATTGATGTGGTTCTATACCGGTATTCCTGTGTTCTCATATCAACCCCTGCGTCAGATGGAAACAACATATTGCGGGAGCAGAACGCGTGGTGTGCACTTATATGAAAAAGGTGAAAATAATTGGAGAAAGATTTTATCGTCACCGATGCCGGCAACATATGTGATTGATAATTATGAAGCGTCAAGACCCGACAGAAAGAGGATAGACAGAGTAAAGGCTGATTTTGCTTTCTTAAAAGAGAATAATCTTATAATAAACAAGGGAGATGATAGTGCTCCGGAGTATGTTATACCCGCTGCCGTGGACATTGATTATGACGAGATTAAGAAAGCCACGGAAAGATCGTCCGAAGATCTCGCAGATGCGATCGCAAAACTGGAAGACTTAAAGTCGAACTTTATCGACACATCCAAAGACGGCGTTGACATAAAGATACCTTCAGGAGTAGTTTCTAATTCCATGAACGATGCGGTTATAGATGTGATAGTAAAATATCCTGTGATATACAGCGCGTTGTTTGATCTGAGGGATAAGTATGACAGATTGTGCGGAGAGATTGCAGCATTAAAAAGTAATTATACCGGGGCCAAGGTGAAGTATATTAAGCAGTTCAGACAGGCAGTTTACGCCGGTGTTATCAGAAGAAACAGGACCAAGTATGTCTATGATTACAAAGGCAAGGGCGATATTGACGAGCAAAAGGTATTTACCGACGTTGGCAAGGATTTTGATGAAGTTCCTGTTTATCAGGCTGCGCTGGAATATGCTTTAATGCCGGATAGCACTATGCGTGAGGAAATCTTTGAAAAGACAAAGGCTATATTAAACGGCGAAATTTCGGACGAAGTTTTTGATAATGCAAACAGCCTTCTTGAGTATTTTGACAAGGACAGGGTGAAAGAGTACAGAGACGCGGCCAGAACGTTTAATGAATCCGCTGAGGAAGCCGAAAATTTTGTCATAGATTTCTATGAAGGCCTCAAAAAGTTTATCCATGATAACGAGTAGTATTTATTTAATCGCAAGGTATTCGGGATTTCGAATACCTTGCGGGTATGATTTTCGATAATATAATGAATATGGAGGAGTAGTTATGGACTCGATTAAGGCGCTTTTGACCCAATCTTCCGAATTGATTGAGAAAAAATGGGATCTTGTGGGAAACGGCAATATGGCAAAGTCTCCGGTTATGATCATATATATCGGAGATGAAGCGTTTGAAGCCTCCAAGTATATTGAAAACCCACTGCATAACAGTTGGTTAAACAGTGAGTATATCCCCAAAATTCATGTCATGTCAGGTGATGGCAACAAAGCGGTTCTTTGCGCAAATAAAAAGCTGGAGTTTGACGAGTTCAGCGGAACTCTGGAGGATGTTGTAGATTTTTGTATTCGCGAGCGGTTGCTAAATACTATGGATGTTTTTCTTGATATGCAAAAAATCAATATCGAGTGCGTTGCAACCGGGGACGAGCCGATTTTATACGATATATTGAAGAGAATATCGGAAATCAAATCCGGTTTAGTAGGTATAACGATCTGGAAGGCGTTGTATCTGCTTATTAACCAATCAAACCAGAATAAGCAGAAAGACACCGAAAAGTTTATCATGCGGTTTAATGCCGATTTTGACTTTTTTGTTGAGCAAGAGAATGTTCGACAGCTGTATCTCGTGAGTAATTTTTTGAAAAGCGGACATATATTATCCGAGCAGCGAATAATTGAAAACTATAATCTGGTCGGAAGTATTATTGTACTTAAAAACAATTGCAAAACTGATGGAAGTGTTGGAGCGTGGTATTATGACCTTAACGAATCCAGAAGGATCAACACAGTCGCATATCAACTGGTTGGAAAACCGTGCAGAGAAATCGCCACCGCAACATATATCGGCATTCTGCGTGAAATTCTTGATTGCAGCATAAATAAAAATATTGACCTTGAATTTACATCAAGTAATTTTACTTTTTTTGAGGATTATTTTCGCAACCATTTTTTGAATGTTTTGCCTAATTCGTCCCAGATTGAATACATGGCGTGGAATCCGTCTGTTTCAAAAAGCACCCACGGACGAACGTCGGTAAATGATGCTGTGCTTAACGAATATACAAATGGGCAATGGAGCGAATTTTACAAATTAAATTATGAGAGACCGTTAAACCAAATTATTGGTGATAATTCTTTTGAAGATGAATTGAATAATTATCTTATTAAAAAGTTTAATTATAAAGAAATGATCGAGGTATTTAAAACCAATATTGCGCGTAATGTCACCGGCGGAGTTGAGGTTAATTCTGCCAGCGGAAGCAATTTATATGGTGTAACGGCAGAATACGGACGCAGCGTACTAAGAAATAAATATTTGACGCTTGCAAGAAATTTATATATCAGAGTGCTTGACGATTTGTATAAAAAGGCCGAACGATTTGAAAAAATTATAATAAAATTGGAAAATAATATGCCCAGAGCGGCAGTTACAATCAATAAGGCGTTGTACGAGAGCGTCGATGATTATTATAGAGATTTGGTTAGGGATTGGATTAACTCTGACGAGTATAACAGAAAAGAATTCAGGCAATTAATGAATGTTCGTCTTGATGAGCGCGGCTTGCTTGACGGCTTAATGCGGTTATTTGAGAGCCTTGTCAAAAATCTGAGCGTCTATACGATGGATTTTGAAAATGAGCTTTCGACCAGGCTGCAGGGAACAAGCGGAAATTTCCTCCATCGTAACGATATGATACACAAAGCGCTTGATAATAATATTGAGAATAGTCGCCGCTTGACTATGATTAATGATTTTGACTGCGAGTCGGTTTGCCAAGTGTACTTGGGAAATCCAAACGCTGAGTTTGTTCAAAAGCTGATGCAAAATAATTCTCAGAATGTTTTTGATTCTGAGCGTAGTGATCGCGTTGAAAATATCATCATATATAAGATAAAAAATCTGCAGAGTGTGTTTAATTTAGGCGAGGAGGAATAGAAAATGCTTATTATTCAAGAGAGCGGTGAAGATAAGGCTGTCAAGAACATAAGCGTATCGACGATTAATTTAAGCGACAGGAATATAAAATGGAATTCTCCCAAATATGACGGGTTTATTGTGGTTATCAGTGATGCTATCGAAAACGGTGAGGATCAGTTTTGGGAGATGGCTGAGAGTGCGCGTTCAATTTCGGAATTGCGAAAGGATGTAAAGAGTTACCAATCAATATTGCTACCGTACGATATGTACACTGCCGCCGGTTCGATGCACTGCTATAAGCAGTTTGTTGTCAGGCCGCAGAAGATATCCGTATATCCTTATGAAACCGTTAAGAATAATACCGTGTTATACAAATGTGGGAATTATACCGGCAACACAGTGTTTATCCCGATAGTGATTAACTACACTATGACGACAAAACGCGGCTTGTTTGGATTTGGTTCCGAAAAGAAGGAAATCAGATTTCCGGCCGCCAAATGTGATACCGGTGTCCTAATATACAAAGTTTCAGGTTGTTCGGTCAGTTTTCCTATAACTGCCGAAATGATGCGAGATTCGTTTTCATTGAGCACTAACGGACAAAATATTACGGTATGCGTTGAACAGAGATACAGCGAATTTTATAAAGTACAGCAAAAATAGCAGGAGGAAGAATCAATGGGATTTTTGGAAAATTTGTTTGGTGATCAATCAAAAGCTAAAGGCGCTGAAAAAGCGGGCAAGGCGGCTCCGCAAAATAGGACAGCCCAGCGTGATAACAATGCGGACAGTAAGGAGCATTGGAACCATATTATGTGTCCGTTTTGTTTTAAAACATTTTCTCATGAGGAGGTAGCTTTCAGAAGTAAAACATTTTTTTCCGAAGAGAGTATAAATGAAGTTGAACTGCGTATCGCAGAAAAAGAGGCTTTGCAGGAGCATGATCCGATGTTGGTTAGTCAGCTTGAAAATATGAAGCGATATTCATTAAAAAAAGATGTCTCATATTCAAGCTTTTGGCGCACAATGGTTGGTGATGAAAATTATGCGTTAGATGAATACAGCGAATATCCGATTATTGAGGCATACAGTTCCGAGGTTACCAATAAGGAATACGACGAAGACGGATTTCTTTCCGCTATAGTAGATGGATCGGGAGTGAGAACCGACCATAAAATATGTCCGCATTGTCATAATATTTTGCCGAGATCTTATGGAAAGAATAAGATTAAGTTTATGTCAGTGATCGGCATAACATCATCCGGCAAAACGGTGTATTTATCTCAGCTAATGCGGAATTTGGGAGATTTATTGGTTCCGTATAACATTTCTGTTATGTACAGTGATGAAGCATATAAATTTATGGAGGAAAAGGTTGTCGAAAAGGGTGAACCATTGCCGATTGGTACAGTCATAGAGTTTGTGCCACCTATATATTTCGATTTAACAAACAGTATCAGCAATACAAAGACAACACTGGTTCTTTATGACATAGCGGGAGAGGTGTTTAAAAAAGCGGAAAGGGTTGTTCGTTACGGACCGTTTATCAAAAATTCGGACGGAATATTGATTCTGGTTGACCCCGGACAATTTCCGCAGATACAAGCTTTGCTTAAGCAGGCAAACGTATTTCCCGATTCGTTGGCGGGATCGAGATCTGCTCAGCCGGGCATGGTTGTGGATGCGATATACAATGCTTATATGGGAGGAAAGAGCGGTCCTTCCGAGATCAGTACAGCAGTTGCAATATCGAAAATTGATATGCTGATGAATCTTGAATATCCAACGGGAGACCAGGTTTTGCCTCCTACAAGTTCGATCAGAAAGCCTGTTGTGGCTGAGCCGGGCGGGAAATTTAACAATGACCAGTACAGCAATGTTAACGCTGATATATATAATGTTATGCATATTAATAATCCGGCGCTTCACACGAAAATAACCAATAATTTCAAAAATTATGGATACTTTGGTGTATCATCTTTAGGATGCGGAGTTGAAAAATTACCTGATACAGGTTTATGGACACCTAAGGAAACGCCTAATCCCATTCGTATTGAGGAGCCGATTTTGTGGCTGCTTAATCAATGGAAATTGATAAAATAGAATTTTGATATATATGATCATACATGAAAGGATATGTCTGTTATGAAAATAGAGCAAATATTATTTAACAGAATAGGCGCGGCGGATTTTAAATCCGGCTGGACAACAAAGCAAACTTCCGGTGTCGGAAAAGAAGCGTTGGATAATTTCAGAGCACACTGTAACGCTATGGTAGCCGGACTTAGTGACCCGTTGGCAGATATGCCGGAGAGACTGTATTTGGTATGGCACGGAAGCAAGTATATCTTTTGTGTAAGTGGACAGTACGTATCAGGTGAGAGAGGAAATATGATGGGGCATGGCTATCTATACAGCCAATCAGATTATTTTCCGACTTTTTCCGAACCCGGAGCCGTTACGGGAATTCAGGATTTTGTTGATACAATGGATGTTGAACTATCTCAATTAGAGTCTGTGACTAAGGTTGATTTATATGACTTTGAAAATATAATCAGCAAATTTAATTTATCTGATGAAAAGCTTGTCAACTTGATACATCTTATACTTACGGCTGTTCTAAAAAGACAAGAGCATAAAAAGAGCCTCAAGATTGTGATCGATAAAAACACGGATGAGTTTTATAATGTTGCGCGGGAAATTATGTACTGCGTATATAAACTGCTTCCCGAATACTTGGGCTTAAATATTTCCTTTTCCAGTTTTGCGCATGATAGACTGACCGGTATAGACGTTATGTTTACAAATAAACAGCCTGAGGATTATTATATTAATCTTGACACCGGCGAATATAAATGGAGTAAAGCTGTTTATGAAGAAAAAGGTCATGCTAAAGCAATCGTTAGAAACAGATGCTCTGAAAAATATAAGAAACATGTGAATGAGTTTATGGAGGCAGCAGTTCCGAACTACACGGCTGCGTCCGAGACGGTAACAATGGCATGGATATATAGTTCGATAATTATTGGATCAGATCCGGAAATAAGTCTTGAAAGCGCTAAAAAGATATATGGTCGCCTGTTGACCATGCCAACAAAGCAGATATATGATAAGACCAATGCTTATATGTTGAAATGGTGTAGCAAGAACGGCCATGACATTCCTATGCAGTATGAAATGATGCTGCTAAAGAAATACTCGTTAACAACAGTGGAGGAACTTAAGAAACAGATAGAATACTATGAGGCGGTTTATTATTGCAACGATATAACTGATGAAAAAATCAATAAACTTCGGAAGGTATACGCCACATGCCGTGATGTTTTTGATCGAATTAATCAATACGCTTATCAAGCAGGCAACAAGGAGTATCTTTTAAGGGCAGTAAAAGAGTTTTTGTATAAAAACATGAATTCTTATAACAATTTTAAAAAAGCGGCTCCGGTTTCATGCAATATTCTTGTTAGGGCGCTGGCAGACTCGATTGTTGACGGAGATCAGTCAGGTCAACAAAAATTATATGAAATCCGCAGGAACAGCAAGATACTGTATATTGATCTTGATAAAACTCTTGTCCAAGAAAACCATGATTGGATAGTTTCATATTATAGAGATTTTTATCTTGAAAAGTGCAGATCTTTTACGGATATTAGTTTTGAATGTGAAATAATTGCGTCTTTATGTGATGTGGATTTATGTGACAGAGCGTATGAAATTACCAAGACTATACTGAGCCGAGATGCTTCGAGGCAATTCGGTATAGCTTATTACCTGTCCTATGAAAGAATAACCCGTTTATTGTATGGGAACGCTGCTTCTCAAAAATTCAATGAGGGAAAGCAAGTATTTTGGGATTGCTGCGACTTTGTTACATGGAATGCGAATGAAGATTATACAAGTGCTTATCTGCCGGGAAACAAAAACTGTCGGAATTCCGATAAACTCAAAAACGCGATAGCAACTATTCCAAGTACCGACAGTGAGTCGTTCGAAATTATAAAAAATATTGTATTAAAACGCGCAAAAATAAAAACCGGAGCTATTGAAAATCTAAAAGAGCAGATAGTAGAGAAAATAAAATCATCATCAGCGGCAAAACAATCCCTTGATTGGCTGTTGCTTGTTGCGTATGATCCGGTCAAAAGAGCGATAGACCGCGGTGTGTTTGATTTGAATGTAAAAAGTATGAACAGGCCGGACGGTTTTTTACGTTCGTGGAGATCTGAAAGAACCGGTGATATTTTGCAATATATGCTAACCAATGATCCTGAGGGACTTTTGTACATTTATAACACGTTTAAAGAACTGAAAGCTTCTCCTGATTTGCAGTTTATGGGGTATCTTAATAGTTTGCTCGCTCAGCGGGGATATATAAAAGAACATTATGATTTAACCGATCATGATGAACGTTACACAGGATTGAGTTTAGGGATGCTTTTTGCTTGCGGCGCGCCTTTGGCGTCTATATGTTTGGGATTGGGCTTAGAGAGTGTCGGCTTTAAAAATATGCTTGTGACTCTGATTGTGTCATTAATATCAGGACTGGTTATAGGAGAGATATCGGTTTTTGGAATTACATTAAAAACTAATAGCAACTTAGATATATGGCCATGTATCGGATCGGCTATAATGTCAATGGCAATGATATTTATAGGTTGTGTGCATTGTACTTTTGCTTTGATATTGGCCGTCTTGTTGATTATAGGCATGATATGCAGCATAATATACAGTATAATTGAAGAATAAATGTATTGTTTGAAAACTAAATGGAGATGATGTGACGTGAAGTGTAAAGTGTGCGGTGCCGATCTTCCTCAATATGCATTGTTTTGTGGAAATTGCGGCACAGCTATTGATAATGAATCAAGTCAGAAAAAGAAATTTACGTCGGATTCGGGCTCAGATCCTTATAGCAATGGGGAAAAGGATCAGAACAAAGTCTGCCCACCTGATGGCAGTGCCGAAAATGTGTCGGATCTTTTTCCTGACATTCCCGGAGCTGATAATGTGCGGGATGAAACCCCGAAAGAATCCATTTTGAAAAATACGGAAAAAAATAAAAAGAAGAAAGACGAAAACAAAAAGGACGCAAGAGCGGTTTTAACCGTGATTATAAGCTGTTTGAGCATTATTGCCGTCATTTTGCTTAGCTTGTTGGTCATTGTGATATTAGACAAAAGCGGGATAATTGAAGTGAATCTGCCCGGTTTTTTGTCATCACACAATAGCGTGAATGAGACGCAGGAATTAGACAAAAATGATAAAGTTGGTATTGATGATTCGCAGCTTACGCCTGATTCTGAGCCCACGCCTATTCCGGTTCCGGTGTTTTCGAATGTAAATGCGTCATCTACCCGCGGAACCGATTACACCTCGGGTGCGGCAGTTAATTATTATCCGGAGTATGCGATTGACGATAGTTACAGTACGGCTTGGAGCAGTGATCGGAACGTGGAGCTTACTCCTACGTTGGAACTGACAGCGTCGGAACCGCAATATGTTACCGGAGTAAGGGTTGCCAATGGTTACTTTAAATCCGAGACAACATACACGAGAAATCGAAGGATTACAAAATTTATGGTTGAATATGAGGGCGGCCGGGTAATTGTTGACTGCGGAATTGATCAATATAGGATAATGCAGGATGTTAAATTCGACGCGCCTGTATGGACAAACTATATAAGAATTCAAGTGCTTGAAACTTATTATGGAGACTGGAAGGACATAGCTATAAGTGAAGTTGAAGTATATTAGCGTTAAATGGGAGGTGAAGAACGGATATGTGCTTTAATATTATACCTACAATAATAACAATGCTCATTGGATTAATATATTTTTTTCCCGGAAGTATATTGTTTGATATGCTAAAAAAAGTAATGTCGGTTCCGTTGGCAGTCGGAATTTATTTTGGAATATTTGCGGTAATCCTGAGCTTGTTTTTGTTCGTGATTTGTAAATTCTCGGGTGCATATAAAAATATTCATTATACGCTTCATAAGCAGATACTTATTGTGCTTGTTATATCGATCGCTGCAATGCCGGTTTTGAGCGCGGGGTTAGAGTGGATTTATGAGCGGAATTTCAGTAAGGTCAGAAGCATTGAAACGTATGTGTTTTTAATTGATAATTCAGCCTCGATGGGAAGTACAGACAGTTCGCTCGGCAACGATCCGGATAATATGAGATACGGTGTTGTGGCCAATATTATAAACAGCTTTGATCAAAATAAAAAGATTGGAATATATACTTTTGGAAATGAAACGCACCTTGCTGCAGAAATAGGTTCTGTGCAACCAGGTAGTGTGACACCATCCTCTTCTTGGGAAATTGGAGAAGGTTCAACAAATATTGCCGCTGCTCTTGATACGATTATCAATGATATTAAAGCAAATTCAATAGCAGGACCTATCAGCATAATAACGCTTACAGACGGCTCGCCATCGGATATTAGCGGTAGCAGACAAGAAAAAGAATTTGTTTTAAAGTGTAATGAAAACGATATATCATTTTCAACAGTTGCATTTGGAGACTATGATCGCGTTTTATTCGAAAGAATAGCCGATAAAACAGGTGGTGCATTTGTGCCGGCCGACAATGTTGACGTATTGCAGAATTCGGTTGCACAAGCCATTATGAAACAATCAATGAACAGAGATTTGATTAGCGTAAGAGCTGACAGAACAAACAATAATATTATATACATAATAATGAGAGTATTATTTTTGATACTTATAGGAGCTCTGCTTACATACAGCAAGTATATTAATGTGTCTGTAAGCAGCGACGGAACAAAATTCTTGATCGTATGTATGGCAAGTATTGTTCTCGGCTCTATTCTTGTGGAAGTGCTGTGTCAGATTTGGTTTTTAGAAACAATCGCGCGTTTGTTGATGTGTGTTCTGTTTGCGTTATGTCCCGTGCCTTATGGCAACAGTTCAAATGTGGGATCCAACATCAGACAAAAAGGCGAATTCTATTAATAAAAAGGATTTATACTCTGAGTATGATCTGTTAAACGTCAGCATCACTGTTTTACGATCACAGTATAAAAAGGAATTTATTTTACAAACAATACCGCCGCGGATCAAAGCACCGTGGCGGTATTAAATTTTGACATTATATATCAGTAGCTAAAATTTGTTTATAGAGTAGATAATGTGGCAAGAGCAATCAACCAATTTAATGACGAAATAACAATTCCACATATTGATAACACAAAAGCTGCTGTGGTTTTTTGAGTTATGTCGTTAGCTTTGGCTTTCTTTGTGAGAACAAGGCCTAATATACCTAACACAATACTGATGATAGGCATCAGAAATGAAATAATTAACGAAAGAATACCTAACAAAAACGGCTTGGTCGCAGCACCCGCAGACTGTTGAGAAATCGGCGTAGATTCGTTGACAGTCTGCTGATAAACAGGCGTCGGTTCATTGACGGGTTGCTGAGAAATAGGTGCCGGTTCATTGACGGACTGCTGAGAAATAGGTGCCGGTTCATTGACGGACTGCTGAGAAATAGGCGTCGGTTCATCGGCGGGCTGATGAGAAATAGGTGCCGGTTCATTGACGGACTGCTGAGAAATAGGCGCCGGTTCATCGGCGGGCTGCTCGGGCATAATTATAGGCATACCGCAGTTTCGACAGAATCTAGCATTTCCGCACTCACTCCCACAATTTTTACAAATCATAAGTTTACACCTCCTTGTATGTATATAATAGCATATTTTTACTTTTTTTCAATACTTTTGTATATTTAAATCACTTCAAGCTAATTTTAAATAAAATTTTAAAATAAAGAATTAAAAAGTGATATGCTTAAACAGAGTAGGTAAAATGAGTATATTGTGCAAAAATAGCAGATATTATTTTAACGCGCTTTAGAAAAGTCATTATATCACAAAACTTCGGCCTCAAATATTTATATGGTAAAACAAGGCGTTTTTTGGAAAAAACAGACCTATTTTTATGCCGTAAATAAAGCTTGATTTACGGAGCAGAATGTGATAAAATATAAACGGATTGAAAGACAAGACACTGTATACGCAATTTTTATGAAAGGGAAAATATAATGCCGGAATTAAGCAGATTTTATAATATAATAAAGATGATTTTTAATGATAACCTGCGTCATCACAAACCGCATGTGCATGTATATTATAATGAATACACAGCGGCGATAGGCATAGACGGTGAATTGCTTGCGGGTAGTATACCGGTGAAGCAGCTGCGTTTAGTGGAGGCATGGCTTACAATACATGAAGATGAATTATATGCCGCTTGGAATAACGCTGTTTGCGGTATTCCGTTCGGAAAAATTGAGCCTTTAAGATAGGAGGGAATATAATGTATATTGTAGACGGAATAGCATACGCGGGAGACAGGAAGCCTGTGTTAAGGGTTACGGGTGTTCGGCCTCTTAATGATTTTCGGCTCTGGACACGTTTTAACAACGGTGAGGCAAGAGTTTTTGATTTCAAACCGTTGCTCAAAATGCCGGGATATGCCCCTCTTTCGAATATTGATACGTTCAAAGATGTTTATATTGATTACGGCGTGCCGGTATGGAACAACGGCGACATAGACATAGCGCCCGAATATCTGTATGAAAACGGCGTTTCCGATTTGGAGACAAAAATAGGATAAATAAAAATCCCTCTTAACAAAGGGGGAACGAATTTGTAATTATTTTAACGTAACGTCGCCGCGTATGGGGACGAGAGCGCTTTGAGCGCTCTTTTTTATTTGCGGGCACAGCAATTTTTGGCTTGTTTTGTGTTTGATATGACTTTAATTGATTCGCGTAAGGTGTTAAAATTAGGGTATAAAATACGAATGGTATATTTTTAAAATCATTTAAAGGAGGAATTTTTATGAAACACGGCAGGATCTTAGCTCTAGCGCTTGTATTTTTGATGGCGCTGACCTGCGTTTATGTTCCGGCGTTTGCGGCGGACTACGGCACGGTGACGGAGGACAACACCGGCGCTGTCACGCTGAATTTCGGCAATGACTCGATCACAATAAGCGGATACGGCTCGATCATCACGGACGCCGCTAACGGAAACGTGAAGCGGCCCGACGATCTTAAGACCAATGAAGAAGGCGCCGCGGTGCTGACGCTTCCCGAGGTCGATCTGAGCGGTAAGGACTGGACAAAAGTTGACCTGTACGCCGCCAGCAAGAATGACGCGGCGGTCGTTATCAAGGTCGGCGACACTGAGGTCGCGAGCTTTGACAACGTGAACAACGGCTCGTGGGATTCGTACCGCGTGAACACCGCGGAGCTTAAATCGACGGACGCCAAAGGCGCGGTCACGCTCAACATCACGCGCGACAGCGCCTACTGCGGCAATTATGTTTACGTTAAATTCTATAACCCCGACGCCAAGCCGGAGCTGCTTCCGTATCAGGATGAGAGCCTCTCGTTTGAGGAGAGGGCGGCCGATCTGGTGTCGCGCATGACGCTTGAGGAAAAGGTTTATCAGATGGGAATGATGGCGCCCGCGATCGA
>CANPWW010000021.1 GCA_947585115.1 uncultured Monoglobus sp. | reverse complement strand
AAAAATAGCAGCCGCGGTACTCGAACTCTTTTTTGACTTTTGAGTATATATTTTTATCCACGATAACGCTCTGCTCCGAGGCGCATATCATGCCGTTGTCGAATGACTTTGAATGGATGATCGAGTTGACCGCCAGCAGGATATCCGCGCTCTCGTCTATGATCGCGGGAGTGTTGCCCGCGCCCACACCGATGGCGGGCTTTCCCGATGAATACGCCGCGGTCACCATTCCGGGGCCGCCGGTTGCCAGTATGCAGTCCGCCTCGCGCATGATGAGGTTCGTCATCTCAAGCGAGGGAATGTCTATCCAGCCTATGATATTTTCGGGCGCTCCGGCTTTTACCGCCGCCTCAAGAACTATCCTCGCCGCTTCGATCGTCGATTTCTTGGCTCTCGGGTGAGGACTGATAACGATGCCGTTGCGTGTTTTTAAGGCGATAAGCGTCTTAAAAATAGCGGTGGAAGTGGGGTTTGTGGTGGGTATAACCGCCGCCAGAACTCCGATAGGCTCGGCTATTTTCTTTATGCCGAACGCCTTGTCCTCCTCGATAACGCCGCATGTCTTTTCGTTTTTGTACTTGTTGTAGATGTACTCCGACGCGTAGTTGTTTTTGATTACTTTGTCCTCAACAACGCCCATTCCGGTTTCCTCGACAGCCATCTTAGCCAGCGGTATCCGCGCCATGTTCGCCGCGGTCGCCGCAGCCTTGAAAATTTTGTCCACCTGCTTCTGAGAGTAGGTAGAGAATTCGCGCTGCGCCGCTCTGACCTCGGCCAGCCGTTTTTCAAGGGTTTCAACGCTGTCAACCAAATACTCTTTCATGCTATCAGTTCCTTTCTTTAATTTTGATTGATAATTATTTAACAATCTATGTTTAAATAATAGCACAGTATATAATATTTTACAATATCCATATTTTACTAAGATATACATACATTCTAAAATATTTTTGTTAAATTTTTATCAAAGTCTGTTTTAATTTTTTATGTCTTAAATATAAGGATAAAAAATCGGCTCGTGAGAGGGCGAACATCTCACGCGCCGCGTAATATTGACGGGATTTCTAAAGCTTAATTTTTTCCGCCGCCTCGCTCAGGATCTTTTCGGGGTCGGCGCCGATTATGTCAAGGCCCTCGGCTGAGATAAAGCGCGTTTCCTCAATGCCGTAAAACTCCATCGAGAGGGCGCTAACGTATTCAAATCCGAAGTTGTATATTATAGGCCCGCCCGATGTCGTGACGTAATAGAGCTTTTTCGCGCGGCACAGGCCTTCGGGTATTCCCTCGTCGGTGTAGCGGAATGTCACTCCGCACACGGTCACGTTTTCGAGATATATTTTAAGAATCGACGGAAACGTCAGATCCCAGTACGGCGCGGCGATCACGATTATGTCTGCCTGTGAAAATTCGCGGGCCGCGGCCAGCTCGGGCGCGGAAAATTTTCCCGCCGCGGTCAGCTCATCGCGCCGATTTAGTGAGCTTTCGTCAAGTGGTTTAAGGCCGTTTAAGTCGGGGCCTATCTCGGTTATCTCGCCGTTCAGCTTGTCGAGCAGCCGCCGCGTCAGCCGATTTGTGCGCGAATCCTTTCTGACGCAGGTGTTTATAAAAAGTATTTTGTCCATAATATATTTACCTCCGATTGAAATATTGTAGCACAAATTTTTGCGCCGCGCAAATATTTTAGGAAAATTTTTTAAAAAAGGGCTTTTATTCCGAATTTGTTTGTGCTATAATATTATGCGGAAATTTAGCGAGGTGTGTTATGGCGGAGCTTAAACATGTACGTATCTATACCGACGGCGCGTGCAGCGGCAATCCCGGTCCCGGCGGCTACGGAGTTATCCTCAGATACGGAGAATACGAGAAAAAACTCAGCGGCGGCGAGGCGGAGACCACCAACAACCGCATGGAGCTTACGGCGGTCATCGAGGGCCTTCGGGCGCTCAACCAAAGGTGCAGGGTCGATATATACAGCGATTCGAAGTATTTTATCGACGCGGTCGAGCTCGGCTGGGCCGAGGGCTGGAAACGCAGAGGATGGATGCGGAACAAAAAGGAAAAGGCGCTGAACCCCGATCTGTGGGAGCAGGTGCTTGAGCTGATCGGCTCCCATGAGGTCACGCTCCATTGGGTCAAGGGCCACAGCGGCAATCCCGAGAACGAGGAGTGCGACCGAATGGCGGTGGAGCAGTCCAAAAGATTCGCCGAGCAGGCCCGATGAATTTCCGAAAAATACGTAGATCTACTTTTCATGGGTTGAACGTATAAAATTTAACGAAAGGTAGGACAGGCATAATGAGAATTTATGTTGACAACGCGGCGACCACCAGAATTGCGGACGAGGTCGCCGAGGAAATGATTTTGTGTATCAAAGAGATACCCGGAAACCCGTCCAGCATTTACACCGAGGGACGGGAAGCGCGCCGCGCGGTTGAGGCGGCGAGAGAAAAGGTGGCGAACGCCATAGGCGCGAGCCCAAAAGAAATTTACTTTACCGGAAGCGGAACCGAGGCGGACAACTGGGCTATAAGAAGCACGGCAAAGATGTACGCCGATAAGGGAAAGCACATCATCACAAGCGCCGTTGAGCATCACGCGGTGCTGCACACCTGTCAGGATCTTGAAAAGCAGGGCTGGGATGTGACGTACCTGCCGGTAGACAAGTACGGCAGAGTTTCCGCCGAGGACTTGAAGAACGCGATCAGACCCGACACGGTTCTGGTTTCGATCATGTTTGCAAATAACGAGATCGGAACTATCATGCCGATAAAAGAGATCGGAGAGATCTGCCGCGAGAAAAAGGTCCTGTTCCATACCGACGCGGTACAGGCGATCGGAATGGTAGAGATCGACGTGAATGAGCTTAACATAGACATGCTGTCGCTGACGGCGCACAAGTTCCACGGCCCCAAGGGCGTGGGCGCGCTGTATGTGAGACAGGGCGTCAGACTTACGCCGTTTATCACGGGCGGCGCACAGGAGCGGGGCAAGCGCGCCGCCACCGAGAACGTGCCCGGTATCGTCGGCATGGGCAAGGCGATAGAGCTTGCCACGGCGGATATCCCCGCGAAGGCGAAAAAGCTGACCGAGCTTCGGGATTACTATATAAAACAGGTGCTTGACAAGGTGCCCTACGCGTGGCTCAACGGCCACCCGACCGAGCGCCTGCCGGGCAACACCAACATAAGTTTCAGATTTATCGAGGGCGAGGGCATGCTGCTCCGCCTCGACATGAAGGGCATATCGGCCTCAAGTGGAAGCGCCTGCACATCGGGCTCCCTTGACCCGTCCCACGTGCTGCTGGCGATAGGCCTCAAGCATGAGGACGCCCACGGCTCACTGCGCGTGACGTTCGACGAGAGCAACACCAAAGAGCAGGTCGACATCATAGCCGACGCGCTCGCCGAGATAGTGCCGCTGCTCCGCAGCATGTCGCCTCTATATGAGGATTTTGTAAAGAATAATTCTTAATTTTCTTAGATTATATTAGGAGGAAATATTATGTACAGTGAAAAAGTAATGGACCATTTTTCGAATCCGCGCAATGTGGGCGAGATCCCCGACGCCAACGCCGTCGGCCAGGTCGGCAATCCCCAGTGCGGAGATATAATGAAGATATATATGAAGATAAACGACGACACCGGAGTTATCGAGGACGTTAAGTTCAAGACCTTCGGATGCGGAGCCGCAATAGCCACATCAAGCATGGCGACCGAGCTCGTTAAGGGCAAGTCGATAGACGAGGCCCTCAAGCTCACCAATCAGGCTGTGGCTGACGCTCTGGACGGTTTGCCGCCCATTAAGATGCATTGCTCAAATCTCGCCGAGGAGGCGGTGCACGCGGCGCTCGCCAACTACTACGAGAGCCGCGGAATGGACGCGTCGGCGATACCTCAGTGCAGCGGCTGCTGCTCGTCCTGCACGGTGGCGGACGAGGTCCACGGGGCAAAATAATGCCTGAGCGTGTAGTAATCGGAATGTCGGGCGGCGTTGACAGTACTGTCGCCGCCGCCCTTTTAAAAGAAAAAGGCTATGAGGTAATAGGCGTCACCATGCGGCTTTGGGACGGAGAGGAGGAAGGCTCCTGCTGCTCGCTGTCGTCGGTGGAGGACGCCCGCCGGGCCTGTATAAAATTGGGAATTGACTACCACGTGCTCGACTTCCGCTCGGATTTTGAAAAGAACGTGGTAGATTATTTTGTGGACGAATACAAGAGCGCCCGAACCCCGAACCCGTGCATAGCATGCAACAGATTTTTAAAATTCGACGCGATGCTCGACAAGGCGCGGATATTGGACGCGGACTACATAGCCACAGGCCACTACGCGAGGGTCGGCTATGACGACAGCCTTAAAAGATTCGTGCTGCGCCGCGCGAGAGCCGAGGCGAAGGATCAGACCTATGTGCTGTATTCCCTGACACAGAGGCAGCTTTCAAAAATGATACTGCCCCTCGGTGATATGCGCGACAAGGACGAGGTCCGCGAGACCGCCAGACGGCTGGGCCTTGACGTCGCCGACAAGCCCGACAGCCAGGAGATCTGCTTTGTGCCCGACAACGACTACGCCTCGTTTATCGAGAAGTACGACGGCTCAAAGTCCGAGCCCGGCGATTTTGTCGATTCAAGCGGCAACGTTATCGGCAGGCACAAGGGTATAATCAATTACACGATCGGCCAGCGCAAGGGTCTGGGCGTGGCGTTCGGCAGGCCGATGTTCGTCACGCGGATAGACCCCGAGACCAATCGGGTGACGCTGGGCGAGAAGGGCAGCGAGTTTTCGTTGTCCCTTGTTGCGGACAGATTGAATTTTATCACGTTTGACAACGCCGATTTTGAGCCGTTTGAGGCTCTCGCGAAGGTGCGCTACGCGGCGAGACCCGCGCGGTGCCGCGTTGAGCCGATAGACGGAGGGCTTGCGAAGGTCAGATTTGACGAGCCTCAGAGAGCCGTCACGCCGGGTCAGGCGGTTGTGTTTTACGACATGGACTTCGACGTCGTTATCGGCGGAGGAACAATAAAGGAATAGAAAATAATGAGTGATTTTTTAGAGATACGAAAAAGCATAATTGAAAACGAATATAAAAATTTAAACGAGATGCAGAGGCGTGCGGTGTTTTCGACCGAGGGGCCCTTGCTTGTTCTGGCGGGAGCCGGAAGCGGCAAAACCACGGTTATAATCAACAAGATCGCCCACCTGATAAAATACGGCAGGGCGTATGAGAGCAAAAAACTTCCCCGTGATTTTACCGACGAGGAGCTTGAGTTTTTCGAGTGGTATAGAGACGGCGAGGTTGACGAGCTGGCCCCCGAGCTTGAGGCGTGCCTTTCCGAGGATCCGGTGAGGCCCTACAATATCCTCGCCATAACCTTTACCAACAAGGCGGCGGGCGAGCTCAAGGACAGGCTGGCGGTGCGGCTGGGCCCCGACGGAGCCGACGTTCACGCGGGAACCTTTCACTCAATGTGCGCACGCATGCTCAGGCGGGATATTGACAAGATCGGCTATACCGGCGATTTTGTTATATACGACACCGCCGATCAGCAGACCGTAATCAAGGACTGCCTTAAAGAGCTGAACATAGATGACAAAAAGTATTCGCCGAGGCTGGTGCAGACCCTGATAAGCGGAGCCAAGGACAAGCTAATTGATCCGATCGAATACAGGGATGAGGCCGAGAAGGACTATTATTTAAAGTCTGTCGCGGAGGTATACACTCTCTACAGCCGCAAGCTCAAAAGCAGCAATGCGTTGGATTTTGACGATCTTATCATGCTGACGGTGCGGCTGTTTGAGGAATGTCCCGAGGTTTTGGACTATTACAGAAACAAATATAAATACATACTGGTCGATGAGTATCAGGATACCAACCACGCCCAGTACCGGCTTGTCAGCCTGCTTGCCGAAAAGCACAGAAATCTCTGCGTTGTGGGCGATGACGATCAGAGCATATACAAGTTCCGCGGCGCGGACATCCGCAACATTCTGGGCTTTGAGGAGGATTTCCCCGACGCGAAGGTGATAAAGCTTGAGGAAAACTACCGCTCGACTCAAAGGATACTTGACGCCGCAAACGGCGTTATTAAAAACAACGGCGGCCGCAAGGGAAAAAATCTCTGGACATCTAACGGTTCGGGCGAAAAAATCGCCCTGCACGTAGCCGACAACGAGCACAGCGAGGCGCGGTTCGTGGTCGACAACATATACAAACTGGGCGCGGGGCTGAATGACATTGTCATCCTGTACCGCGTAAACGCCCAGTCGCGCGTTATTGAGGACGCGCTGCTGCGCTCCGCCATACCCTACAAGGTAGTGGGCGGCCTCAGGTTCTATGACCGAAAAGAGATAAAGGATATAGGCTCATACCTCAGGCTGATAGCCAATCCCGACGACGACGTGGCGCTGCGCAGGGTAATAAACGAGCCAAAGCGCGGTATCGGCGCGGCGTCCGTTGACAAGCTGGCGGCGATCGGAGCGGCCGAGAACATATCAATGTTCCGCGTCTGCGAGAGGGCGGGCGAGTTCTCCGAGTTCAATTCCTCGGCGGCGGCGCGGCTCAAAAAATTCGCCGAGCTGATAAACGGATTCAGAGCCGACGCATTAGGCGGCATGGGTCTTGAACTGCTTGTCAGAACGGTCATGAAGGCTTCGGGCATGCTCGAGGCTCTTCAAAAAGAAAAGACCGTTGAGAACCAGACAAGACTTGAGAATCTGAACGAGTTCGTGTCGATGGTGCAGGAGGCTGTCAAAGAAAACGAGGACATAACGCTGAGCGAGCTGCTTGAAAATATCTCGCTTATTTCGGATATTGATAACTACGACGAGGCGCAGGAGAGCGTGACGCTGATGACCCTCCATAGCGCCAAGGGTCTTGAATTTAAAAACGTGTTTCTAATCGGTATGGAGGAGAGCGTTTTCCCCAACTCGCGAGCCTTCGGAGACGCCGAGGAGCTCGAGGAGGAGCGCCGCCTGTGCTATGTGGGAATAACCCGCGCCAAGGAGCGGCTTTATCTGTCGGCGGCCAAGCAGAGAACGCTTTTCGGCCAGACGAGGTACAACATGCCCTCCAGATTTTTGGACGAGATTCCCGATGATCTGATCGACAAAACCGAGGACGCGCCCGCGTTCGAGCAGACGGAGCTACGGAGCTTCGGGGCCGGCAGAGGACGCCGCGCGAACGTTTACGGAGGCTTCGGCGACAGCGCGTTCCTGAAAAAAGAGCCCGAGCCTGCCGCGGCTGCGGGGGACACATACAGCCCGGGCGACCGAGTAAAGCACCGCAAATTCGGCGTGGGCACGGTTGTATCGGCTCAGGAGATGGGCAAAGACTGGTTCGTGATAGTGGATTTTGAGACGGTCGGCACGAAAAAAATGATGGCGGCGTACGCCAATTTTGAAAGACTGTGATAATATGTACGACGATTTTGCTAAGATTTACGACAGGTTCCAGAAAATAGACTACGGCGCCTTTGTTGATTTCTACAAGGCGCTGTTTCGCCGCGCGGGCATAAATCCCGAGACGGTGCTCGATCTGGGCTGCGGCTCGGGCGCGGTCACGCTGCTTTTGGCAAAAGAGGGTTTTGATGTGACCGGTGTAGACATATCGCCCGATATGCTGGCGATCGCGCAGAACAAAGCGGAGGAAGAAGGCCTCGATATTATGTTTTTGAATATGGACATGTGCGACTTCTCGCTTCTCGAGCCGGTCGACTGCGTAGTTTCGGCTCTTGACTGCGTGAATTATCTTGAAAGTCTAAGTGAGCTGAGAGCGGCATTTGAGTGCGTGTGCGGCAGCCTGAGACCGGGCGGAATATTTATATTCGATATAAACTCCGAGTACAAGCTCCGCGAGATCTTGGGGAACAACACCTTTGTATATGAGGACGATTCAGCCTACTGCGTGTGGGACTGCGGATATTTCCCCGAGGATAATGTGGTGAGCTTTGATCTGAATTTTTTTGTGAAGGACAGAGGCGGCGGATATTCAAGATACAACGAGTATCAGGAGGAGACGATATTTAAATCGGGCGAGGTTGCCGAGCTGCTTAAAGAATGCGGATTCGGGCATATAGAAATTTTCGGCGATCTCGGCTTTGAAAAGCCGAACGACAGTACCGAGCGGATATTTTTCGCCGCCCGCAGAATGTGAGCAAGCTATGATAATATCAAGAGAGAAAAGCGCCTGCGTCGGCGCGGCGGAGGCGGGAAATGCGGCTGCAGCGGCAGACGCGGTGACGCCCGCGAATTATTCGATAAACAACTCAAAGAGCGGCCACGGGATAATGGCGGAAGAGGCGCAGACGATGATTGACCGCCTGCGTGGAAAGAGCGCTTTTGTCGTCGGACGCGACAACGCTAAAAACGGCGCCGACCGTCTGGTTGACGGAACGCATATCCAGACCAAGTTTTATAACTCGGGACGCGGCTGCGTTGCAGCCTGCTTTGATTCCGAAAACGGCGGGACCTACAGATATATCAACGATGACGGCAGCCCGATGCCCGTCGAGGTCCCGAAGGATATGTACGTCGAAGCGGTAAAGGAGTTCAGGCTCAGGATATCAAAGGGCAAGGTCCCCGGCGTGAGCGACGAGAGCCGCGCCGAGGAGTTTGTGCGCCCATCTGATCTGACATACGACCAGTCGGTCGCTCTGTGCGCGCCCTTCACCCGCGAGTCGCTGCTGTATGACTGCGCGAGCGGATTTTTGCGCTGCTTTATTTTAGCCGCAGTCACATTCGCCGCGGCGTTTGTCTCGGCTCTGAAAGGCGGTCGCGGCAAGTGCGGAGCCGCGAAGTCGGCGCTGAAATGCGGAGGCGGAGTTTTCGGCCTGTCATACATAACGCATATCATATGTTCGCAGTTCGCCAGAACCGCTCTGTTTAAGGCTCTGCCCTTTCCCGAGATCGAAAAGAGCCGCGCCGCGCTCGGATTTGACGCGGCTGTGAAAACCGGAGCCGGAGGCGGGTTCACCTCGATGAGCGGCGCCGTGAACCGATTTCCCAAGGTAGTAAAAACCGGTCTGCTCGCCTCGCTTATCGCGCTCATTGTCTTTTTGGCGGCCGAGGTTTTTTCTCTGATCCGCGGAAAGACAAACATCGCGGAATTTAAAATCAACGTTTTGATAATTTTGTTTTCCAAAATAACGGCTATGGCGTTTTATTTCTGCGCCGCGTTTCTGCTGGCGTCAATGCTGAGTCTGCCGTTTGTTTTAAACGTGTCGCTTTGCGCGCTTTCGGCCGTGGTCGGCGGTATGTGCGGACGCGGCGCGGCGGTTAAATTATTAAGTAAGATCAAGATATAGCGCGCGTGCGTTAAAGTATAAAAAACTCGCTGATGTCGCTCGGGCTCATGTCCGACAGCAGCAGCGCGGTGACAAACTCGAGGCAGGGATATATGTTGTCCCGTTTTTTTCTCCAGCGCACCTTGAATTCCTGGGGCAGCAGCGCGTTTCCGCCCCGCGTGCGGAATCCTCTCTGTATGCAGTACAAAAATCCGTCGTCGCCTATGCTTGACGCGGTCACGCTGGAATTCTGCTTGAGGCCGCAGGTTATGAGCAAAAGCTCCCGCGGCTCGGAAATTTTTTTCGCCGCATCCGCGTCGCTGTCAATTATCAGATTGTCATAAACCCTGAGCAACGGCGCCGCCTCCCTTTTCTAATTTATTCTTTATATATTATCCCATTGAAGGCGGCTAAAATACCGCTTTTTTCATGTCAATATATGGGTAAATATTGTTCGAATTTATATTATTTTATTTTAAATTTAACAATTTATATTTTTTTGTTGACAAACATATTCGGCTGTTATATAATCAAAAAGTCGGATTTGATACACGCGACGATGCGTTTCCGATAAAAAATCAAGAATGTTCAATGACGCACAATGGGGTGTGGCTTTTTAGCCGCACCCCTTTTTGACGGATTTGATATAAATATTAATACATAATATTTATTGTTGCAAACATAAGAGCGGTTATGATATAATTGGAGAAAGCGTATAATCGCGAAAATTTTTGGAGGTGTGGTAATTGTTTAAAATTGTAAGAAAGCAAGAGCTCAATCCCACCGTTTCGTTGATCGAGGTCGAGGCGCCCTATATCGCCAGAAAGGCGGAGCCGGGTCAGTTTATCATTCTCAGGATCGACGAAAAAGGTGAGAGAATTCCCTTCACAATAGCGGATTTTGACAGGGAAAAGGGCACGATAACGGTAATTTTCCAGATCGTTGGACAGAGTACTCAGCGTTTAAATGAGCTTAATGAGGGCGACAGTATCCGGGACTTCGTCGGACCTTTGGGCGTGGCGTCCAAGTTTGACGGCGTGAAAAAGGTCGCGGTCATCGGCGGAGGCCTGGGCACGGCGATCGCCTATCCCCAGGCGAAAAAGCTCCACTCAATGGGCGTTGAGGTCGACATGATAAACGGTTTCCGCAATAAGGATCTTATCATAATCGAGGACCTTTGCGATGCCGCGTGCGACAATCTGTACACCATGACCGACGACGGATCAAACGGCAACAAGGGATTTGTGACCGCCAAGCTTGAGGAGCTGATCGAGGGCGGCAGAGGCTACGATATGGTTATCGCCATCGGTCCTCTTGTTATGATGAAGGCCGTCTGCGACCTGACAAAGAAGTACAACATCAAGACTATCGTCAGCATGAACCCGATCATGATCGACGGCACCGGAATGTGCGGCGGCTGCCGCGTGACGGTTGGCGGAGAGACCAAATTCGCCTGCGTCGACGGCCCCGATTTCGACGGTCATCAGGTCGATTTCGACAGCGCTATCTCGCGCTCGAGAATGTTCAGAAAGCAGGAGGCGGAGTCTAGCGAGGCTCACAGATGCAGATTGGAGGGAATGCGCGATGCCTAACATGTCTTTAAAAAAAGTGGCTATGCCCGAGCAGGAGCCCAATGTGAGAAACAAAAACTTCAAAGAGGTAACTCTGGGCTACACCGAGGAAATGGCGAAGGAAGAGGCGCAGCGCTGCCTTTCCTGCAAGCATAAGCCCTGTATGCAGGGCTGCCCCGTTATGGTGCAGATCCCCGAGTTCATCGCGCTTGTGGCCGAGGGAAAATTCGAGGAAGCGTACAAAAAGATACAGGAGACCAGCTCGCTGCCCGCTATCTGCGGCAGAGTATGTCCGCAGGAGACCCAGTGCGAGAAGTACTGTGTCCGCGGCGTCAAGGGCGAGCCTGTGGCGATCGGCAGACTTGAAAGATTCGTCGCCGATTGGTATATGAAGAACTGCGGCGAGGAAGCTCAAAAACCCGAGCCCAACGGCAAAAAGGTCGCCGTTGTCGGCGCGGGACCGTCGGGCCTGACCTGCGCGGGCGACCTGGCGAAGATGGGATATAAGGTGACGGTTTTCGAGGCGTTCCACACTCCGGGCGGAGTGCTGGTATACGGTATTCCCGAGTTCCGTCTGCCAAAGGATATCGTCGCGAAAGAGGTCGACAAGCTCCGCGATCTGGGCGTTGAGATAATGACCGACATGGTTATCGGCAAGGTTCTGTCGGTAGACGAGCTTTTGACAGACGAGGGCTTTGACGCCGTGTTTATCGGCACCGGAGCCGGACTGCCGAGCTTTATGAAAATAGAGGGCGAGTCCTTAAACGGCGTGTATTCCGCCAACGAGTTCCTGACCCGTATTAATCTTATGAAGGCGTACAAGTTCCCGGAGTACGACACCCCGATCTACGTCGGCAAAAACGTGGTCGTTGTGGGCGGTGGAAACGTTGCCATGGACGCCGCGCGTTCCGCGAAGCGCCTGGGCGCCGAGAACGTTTACATAGTGTACCGCCGCAGCGAGGAGGAAATGCCGGCCAGAGCCGAGGAGATCCACCACGCCAAGCAGGAGGATATAGAGTTTAAGCTGCTTAACAATCCCGTTAAAATAAACGGCGACGACGAGGGCTGGGTAAAGAGCGTCACCTGCATAAAGATGGAGCTGGGCGAGCCCGACGCGTCGGGCAGACGCAGGCCCGTTCCCGTTGAGGGCAGCGAGTTTGACATAGACGCCGATGTTGTTGTAATAGCGATCGGCCAGACGCCGAATCCGCTTATCAAAAACACCACCCCCGACCTTGAGACAAACCGTTGGGGCTGCATCGTCGCGAAAGAGGAGACCGGAGCCACAAGCAAAAAGGGCGTTTACGCCGGAGGCGACGTGGTGACCGGAGCCGCGACGGTTATCCTCGCGATGGGCGCCGGCAAAACCGCCGCCGCGTCGATCGACGAGTATCTGAGAAACGCGTAAGGCTCGCCCCTTGGGGAGAGCTGTCAGCGTAGAAACTTGGAAATAGGGACTAGAGACTAGGCTCGCCCCTTGGGGAGAGCTGTCACCGAAGGTGACTGAGAGGGGTTAACACGGGCGGATAATATCCGCCCCTACAGGTGCCATTGATGCGTCGAATTGCCGCTATACATGCGAATTCCGCCAAACCTGTAGGGGCGGCAATCTGCCGCCCGCTCTAATCACTACGTAAAAAAATAATTATTAAACATATAAAAAGTAAAGGAGATTTTGTACAAATGGCAATTTCAAACAGTTATTTAAAAGGAGTATTCGAGCAGGTACAGAAGAGAAACGCGAACGAGCCCGAGTTCCTGCAGGCGGTAGAAGAGGTCCTCGAATCTCTCGAGCCTGTTGTTGAGGCGCATCCCGAGTACGAGGAAGTCGGCCTTATCGAGAGACTCGTTGAGCCCGAGCGCGTTATCTACTTCAGAGTTCCCTGGGTTGACGACAACGGCAAGACTCAGGTAAACAGAGGCTTCAGAGTTCAGTTCAACAGCGCTATCGGTCCCTACAAGGGCGGTCTTAGGTTCCATCCTTCCGTATATCAGGGCATCATCAAGTTCCTGGGCTTTGAGCAAATATTCAAGAACTCTCTGACAGGTCTGCCCATCGGCGGCGGCAAGGGCGGCAGCGACTTTGACCCCAAGGGCAAGTCTGACGCCGAGGTTATGAGATTCTGCCAGAGCTTTATGACGGAGCTCTGCAAGCACATCGGAGCCGACACGGACGTTCCCGCGGGCGATATCGGCGTTGGCGGACGCGAGATCGGCTATATGTTCGGTCAGTATAAGAGACTGAGAAACGAGTTCACAGGCGTGCTCACAGGCAAGGGCCTTACATACGGCGGTTCGCTGGCCCGCACCGAGGCCACAGGCTACGGCCTCTGCTACTACACAGACGCTATGCTCAAGGCTAACGGCAAGTCCTTCGAGGGCAAGACAGTCGTTATTTCCGGTTCCGGAAACGTTGCCATCTACGCCACCGAGAAGGCCACGGCTCTGGGCGCGAAGGTTGTCGCTCTGTCCGACTCCAATGGATATATCTATGACAAGAACGGCATCGACCTCGACTGCGTGAAGCAGCTCAAAGAGGTTGAGAGAAAGAGAATCAAAGAGTATGCCGCCACTCATCCCGACGCCGAGTATCACGAGGGCTGCTCCGGAATCTGGACTATCCCCTGCGACATCGCTCTCCCCTGCGCCACGCAGAACGAGATCAACGAGGAATCGGCAAAGGCTCTGGTTAAGAACGGCTGCTTCGCAGTAGGCGAGGGCGCCAACATGCCTTCAACACCCGAGGCTGTTGCGGTATTCCAGAGTAACGGAGTTCTGTTCGGACCCGCCAAGGCCGCGAATGCCGGCGGCGTTGCCACATCAGCGCTTGAGATGAGCCAGAACAGCATGAGATACTCATGGACGTTCGAAGAGGTTGACGCGAAGCTCAAGGATATCATGGAGGGTATCTTCGAGAAGTGCGACACAGCCTCCAAGAAGTACGGTCACGAGGGCAACTACGTAATGGGCGCGAACATCGCCGGATTCGAAAAGGTTGCCGACTCCATGATGGCTCACGGCATCGTGTAATATAATTTTAAATATAATTGCCTCCCCCTAAAAAAGGCGGGGGAGGCCTTTTTTATTATCCGCTTGCAATTGACATTGTTTTGTGTTATAATACCCAATAGAAAGGACCGGTACCATGACGATAACTTATGAATTGGGGAATTCCCTCTATGTTAATATAACCAACCGCTGCTCCAACGCCTGCGAGTTTTGCCTGCGCTCAAAGCACGACAACGTGAACGGCCGGGACGATCTGTGGCTTGAGCGTGAGCCGACTATCGACGAGATCAAGGCCGACTTTGAAAAGCGGGATTTAGACAAATACGACGCGGTGGTGTTCTGCGGCTTCGGCGAGCCGACCGAGCGCTTTGACGATATGATAAAAATCGCGAAGTGGCTAAAAGCGAATCATGACGTGCAGATACGCGTCAACACCAACGGTCAGGCCAACCTGATAAACGGCAGGGACGTCACGCCCGAGCTGCGCGGCGCTATTGACATAGTTTCTATCAGCCTGAACGCTCCGACAGCCGAGGCGTACCAAAAGATATGTCACAGCAGATACGGGGAAGGATCCTTCGCGGCCCTTCAGGAATTTGCTAAAAAGGCAAAGCCCTATGTAAAAGACGTGGTGTTCAGCGTGGTCGACAAGACCATGCCCGACAGCGACATAGAGCTGTGCCGCCGAATCGCCGAAAGCGTAGGCGTGACCTTCCGCGTCAGAGAGTATATAGAATAGGCGTTTTTCCAATGTGTCAATTTGCCGTAAAAACAGCAGCGTCGAACCGACATTTGGCGTAAATTGGCGTAAAACGAATAAATTTTATAATCGCGGCAGCCCGAAACCGACGCAAATACGTTGATTTTCGGCTGCCGATAATTTTTGTGTATTTTTTTTAACAATATTTTTAAAGTTATTGTTGCAGTTTTAATTTTTTTGTGATATAATAAATTGGTTTTTCGGAGAAGTGTTGAAATATGATTAACCTTATAACATATACACGAAATTGAAATTAATAGGAGGTTTTGCAAATGGCGATCCCATTTAAGGGTACAAAAGAGCAGGAAGAGCAGCTAAAGGCTGTCATAGCCGCTCACAAGGGTGAGAAAGGCGCCACTATCCCGGTTCTGCATGAGGCGCAGGATATCTACGGCTACCTTCCGATCGAGGTTCAGAAAATGATTGCCGAGGGTCTGGGTGTGTCTCTTGCCGAGGTATATGGAATTGTGACGTTCTACACTCAGTTCTCTCTGAATCCCAAGGGCGAGCACCCCATCGGTGTCTGTCTCGGAACCGCTTGCTACGTAAAGGGCAGCGGCGATATTCTCGAAAAGCTCAAGGACATTTTAAAGATCGACGTCGGAGAGTGCACGGACGACGGCAAGTTCTCGCTTGACGCGACGCGCTGCATAGGCGCCTGCGGTCTGGCTCCCGTTATGACGATCGGCGACGATGTTCACGGCAGACTGACCGTTGATCAGGTCGAAGGCATAGTCAAGCAGTACAGTTAGTTTAAACGAGCATAAAGTTTGGAGGGTTAAAATGAAAAGTTTGGAAGAGCTTAAATCAATTCGCGAAAAAATGTTCGACCTGGTGGACATGAGAAATGATGACAGCGAAAATACCAATAGTGATTATAAGTATCAGGTTCTGGTGTGCGGCGGTACAGGCTGCACCTCGTCGGGCAGTATGACGCTGATTGCCGAGTTTGAGAAGCTGATAGAAAAGAACGATCTGGGCGATAAGGTAAAGCTCGTTAAGACGGGCTGCTTCGGTCTTTGCGCGCTGGGCCCGGTCGTTATAGTTTATCCCGAGGGCGCGTTCTACAGCATGGTAAAGGCCGAGGACGTGCACGAGATAGTCGAGCAGCACCTGATGGGCGGCAAGGTCGTTACAAGACTGCTCTATGAGGAGTCCGTTCACGCGGGCACCGACGAGATCAAGTCGCTCAACGAGATCGACTTTTATAAAAAGCAGCACAGAGTGGCGCTCAGGAACTGCGGCGTTATCAATCCCGAGAACATCGAGGAGTACATAGCCAGAGACGGATACGCGGCGCTGGGTAAGGTGCTTAAAGAAATGACGCCTCAGCAGGTCATCGACACGATCAGCGCGTCGGGCCTCAGGGGCCGCGGCGGCGCCGGCTTCCCCACGGGCACAAAGTGGCAGTTCGCCGCCAACTCAAAGGGCGATATAAAATACGTGTGCTGCAACGCCGACGAGGGCGACCCCGGCGCGTTCATGGACAGAAGCATACTCGAGGGCGATCCCCACGCGGTGCTTGAGGCGATGACTATAGCGGGTTACGCTATAGGCGCGTGCCAAGGCTACATATATATCAGAGCCGAGTACCCCATCGCGGTGGAGAGACTCAAGATCGCCATAAAGCAGGCGAGAGAATACGGAATGCTGGGCAAGGACATTTTCGGCTCGGGATTCGATTTTGATATTGATATCAGACTGGGCGCGGGCGCGTTCGTGTGCGGCGAGGAAACCGCTTTGATGACATCTATCGAGGGTCACAGGGGCGAGCCGAGACCCCGTCCCCCGTTCCCCGCGGTCAAAGGTCTGTTCGGCGTGCCCACTATACTCAACAACGTTGAGACCTACGCCAACGTGCCCAGAATTATATTGAAGGGCGCCGAGTGGTTCGCGTCCACGGGCACCGAAAAGAGCAAGGGCACCAAGGTGTTCGCCCTCGGCGGAAAGATCCACAACACGGGTCTTGTCGAGGTTCCCATGGGCACAACCATGCGCGAGATAATCGAGGATATCGGAGGAGGTATCCCGAACGGCAAGAAGTTCAAGGCGGCTCAGACGGGCGGCCCTTCCGGCGGATGTATCCCCGCGGAGCTTATAGACACGCCTATCGACTACGATTCGCTGACGGCCATCGGCTCAATGATGGGCTCGGGCGGACTGATCGTTATGGACGAGGACAACTGCATGGTAGATATCGCCAAGTTTTTCCTTGAGTTCACGGTTGACGAGTCCTGCGGAAAGTGCACGCCCTGCCGAATCGGCACAAAGCGCCTGCTTGAGATACTGACAAAAATAACCGAGGGCAAGGGCACCATGGAGGATCTTGATCGTCTTGAGGAGTTGGCCAACGCCATCAAGGCGGGATCGCTCTGCGGTCTTGGTCAGACCGCGCCGAACCCGGTTCTGTCCACATTAAAGTATTTCAGAAACGAGTACGAGGCGCATATTAAGGACAAAACATGTCCCGCCCATGTCTGCAAGGGACTTTTGAAGTTCACGATCGACCCCGACAAGTGCCGCGGCTGCAGCCTGTGCGCCAAGCAATGTCCCGTGGGCGCGATCTCGGGTCAGGTCAAGAGTCCGTTCACGATCGACACCGATAAGTGCGTAAAGTGCGGCGCTTGCATGGATAAGTGCCCCTTTAAGGCTATCAGCAAGCAGTAAGGAGGGAATAGAGATGTCTGAAAAAATTAATATGGTTAATATGAAAATAAACGGAACGGAAATTTCTGTTCCCGAGAATTATACAATTTTAGAGGCGGCAAGGGAAAACGGAATAGATATCCCCACCCTGTGCTACCTAAAGGACGTCAGCAAGACAGGCGCGTGCAGAATGTGCATCGTTGAGATTAAGGGCGCGAGAGCGCTGCAGGCTTCCTGCGTTTATCCCGTGTCCGAGGGTCTTGAGGTTCTGACTAATACAAAGAAGGTAAGGGACCAGAGGAGAGTGACACTTGAGCTGCTGCTTTCCGACCACGACAGAAAATGTCTCAGCTGTCCGAGAAACCAGAAGTGCGAGCTTCAGGCTTTGGCGGATGATCTGGGCGTTGAGAACATCCCGTTTGAGGGCGAGATGAACACCTACGACATAGACGAGGTTTCGCCCTCGATCGTTCGCGACAACAACAAGTGCGTGCTCTGCCGCCGCTGCGTCAATATGTGCAAAAATGTTCAGACCGTTTCGGTCATCGAAACGATGGAGCGCGGATTCAGGACAAAGGTCGGCTCGGCCTTTGATATGAGCCTTGCGGACACATCCTGCGTCAACTGCGGACAGTGCATAATCTCATGTCCCACGGGCGCGCTGAGAGAAAAGAACAACACCAAAGAGGTTTGGGATGCCATCGCCGACGACAGCAAGGTCGTTATCGTGCAGACCGCGCCCGCGGTAAGAGCCGCTTTGGGCGAGGAATTCGGCTATCCTATGGGAACGGCGGTCACAGGAAAAATGGCCGCGGCGCTGCGCAGACTGGGATTTGACAAGGTGTTCGACACCGACACGGGAGCCGACCTCACTATCATGGAGGAGGCGAACGAGCTTGTTGAGAGGATCAAAAACGGCGGCAAGCTGCCGATGATAACCTCCTGCAGCCCCGGCTGGGTCAAGTTCTGCGAGCATAACTTCCCCGATTTCCTCGACAATCTTTCAAGCTGCAAGTCTCCCCACGAGATGTTCGGCGCGATCGTAAAGAGCTACTACGCCGAGAAACACGGCATCGACCCCAAGAGCATATTCATGGTTTCGGTCATGCCCTGCGTTGCCAAAAAGTTTGAGGCGGGCAGGCCCGAGATGGAGTGCGGCGGCCTGAGAGACGTTGACGCGGTCATCTCAACCCGCGAGCTCGCCGATATGATAAAGGAAGCGGGCATAATGTTCAGCAAGCTGCCAGATGAGGACTTCGATCAGCCATTCGAGAGAGCCAGCGGCGCGGGCGTTATATTCGGCGCTACGGGCGGCGTTATGGAGGCGGCGCTCAGAACGGCTGCCGACACCCTCGGCGGCAAGTCGGTTGAGGAGATCGAGTACCACGGCGTGCGCGGCGTTGAGGGCATCAAAGAGGCCACGGTCAACATGGGCGGCATGGACGTCAAAGTCGCGGTCGCTCACGGTCTGGGCAACGCCAGAAAGCTGCTCGAGAGCATCAGAGACGGCAAGGCCGACTATCACTTTATTGAGATCATGGCGTGTCCCGGAGGCTGCGTAAACGGCGGCGGACAGCCGATAGTAAGCTCCAAGGACAAGATGGATAAAGACGTCCGCGTTGAGCGCGCCAAGGCCATCTATTCCGAGGACAGAGCCAGCGGTATCAGAAAGAGCCACGAGAATCCCGACATGGTAACTCTCTATAACGAGTACCTCGAAAAGCCGGGCTCCCACAGGGCTCACGAGCTGCTTCACACAACATACACGAGCAGAGGCCTGTTCTAAATTACGGCATACAAAAACCGTCGGCACCGCCGGCGGTTTTCTTTAACTTTTTGTTGCAATAGGCGGCTAAATGTGTTATAATTTGTATTAAAGAACAAAAAATCAATGATTGGAGCGAGGATCATGAAAAAATTATTGTCTTACATTCTGGTATTATGCGTGGCGTTTTCCGTATTTTCGGCATGCCCGGTTTTCGCCGAGGGCGACGAAAACCCCGCGGAAAGCGCGGCGCCTTCGCAGGAGCCCGATCCTACCGCGGTGCCGAACCCGCTGCCCGCTTTCCCGGGCGCCGAGGGCGGAGGAAAATACACCAAGGGCGCGAGATCCGCTTTGGACAACGGCGGTACCGTCGAGGTGTACCACGTGACGAAACTTGACGCTGACGGCCCCGGTACGCTTGCCGACGCGGTGGGCGACGGCGTGACGACCGGCGACGATTCAGAAACTGTCGGCAGGATCGTTGTGTTTGACGTGGGCGGCATTATCGAGGTGCCCGACACGCTCTATATCAATCGAAACAACATCACTCTGCTTGGCCAGACAGCGCCCGGAGACGGCGTTACTCTGACCGGCGGAGATCTCAGGATAGGCAACGGCAGAAAAAACGTTATGATCCGCTATATGCGCGTGCGTCCCACCAACAAGAACGGCGGCGAGTATGACGGAATCGGCGGTCAGTGGAACCAGGACGTTATCATAGACCACTGCTCAACGAGCTGGTTTGTGGACGAGGGCCTGACGCTCTACGCGGGCAATGCCGAGAACGCCACCTATAAGCAGGGTCAGCGCCTCACGGTGCAGGACACGATAGCGGCCGAGAGCATGAGGCTTTCGGGCCATTTCAAGGGCGCTCACGGCTACGGCGGAATCTTAGGCGGCACCAACGCGACCTATTACCGGAATCTGTTCGCCCACCACGACAGCCGCTCGCCCAGACTTGACCGCGCGCTGCAAAAGACCGATATTCAAAACAACATGGTATACAACTGGGGCGTTACCAACTCGGCCTACGGCGGCGAGCCGACCTCGCCCCATAACCAGGTGCTCAACCCCTCAAAGATCAACTACGCCAACAATTATTACAGCTTCGGCCCCAGCACCCGCGAGGACAGAAAGCCGAGGATTTATGATCTTGACAAGCTTGCTAAAACCGTTGACGGCGTTACATACAAGAGCCAATTCTATATGGAGAACAACTATGTTGACGGATATTCCGACGTGACCGCCGATAACTGGCTGGGCAAAGCCGTAAATAACGCGGCGGATCAGGTTGAAAGAATGAGCGAGCCGTTCTCGCTGGGCGATGAGCTTTATCCCGACCTGAACGTCAGCGAGGTTATCCCGGGCGCCGAGGTCAAGGACGCGATACTTCCCGGTATCGGAGCCACGCTGCCCAAGCGCGACGCGACCGACGCCAGAATAATCGACGCGAAAAACAGAACAGGCAGGATAATAAACAACTCCGACGAGGTCGGCGGCATCAGCGGATTTGAAAAAGTTGAAAAAACCTTTGAGATCCCCGCGGACTGGAAAACCGCGAATAACATGGGAACCGCGAAGGACGAGGATATTATACAAGAGGGCGAAAACGCGGGCTACACATGGATAGAGGCCTATGTTAACGACTGGACCGAGGAGCAGAGCGCGTCGCTGCCGACCAACCCCGAGATAGTTGTCACATCGCCCGCGATCGCCTCGGTGAGCGGCAAGGTTGGTGACACGAACGTCAACAACGGAAGGTGGACGGTCATAGACGACACGCAGACCGTGGCTTATAAGGCGCAGGCGTCACCCGTGGGCGGCACCGCGATCACTAAAATGGAATTGTGGGACGGCCCGAACATGATAAAGACATACGACGGCGCATCGGCGATAGACGACACTATCTCTCTCGATATCGGCGAGCATTATCTGTCCTGCATGGCGTATAACGATAAGGGCGAGAGCACCCGCAGCACCACCTCGATCGTATACGTGAACGGAACCGACACCCCCGAGGGGTGGCAGATGGCAAAGATCGGCTCGCCCGGATACGGAAACGGCGCGGCCTCGGTTGACGAAAACGGAATTTACACGATCGGCGGCAGCGGAAAAATAGGCGGAAAGAGCGACAGCTGCGCCTTTATGTACAGGCAGGTATCGGGCAACTTCGATATCTCGATCAAGATGGAAGATATGATGGGCAACGAGAACGGCCCCGTCATGGGTCTTATGGTCCGCAATACTCTGGACGCCAACTCGGTATCGGCGTCTCTGGTGGACGGCTGGATAAAGCTCGGCAGAAATCCCAGGATCGTCGCAAGGACCACCAAGGGCGGAGCGATGGCGGTTGATAACAGTCAAAAATATAATGATTTAAAAGACGGAAATTCTGATGATATGAAAAGTGATCAGAAAATAGGTATTTTCTTTGAGGACAAAAACGGCGGCGTTGTGTCCGCGAATAATTTGGGCGAGTATAACGACGGCAATAAAAAGGGCTACAACTGGCTGCCCGGCGAGGCGCACGAGCTGCCGAGCTATCTCAGGATCCAGCGCGACGGCGATAATCTGGTGTTCTCGGTTTCAAACGGCGGCGAGAGTTACACCGACAATATCAGACAGCCCTATATCATGAACATCAAGGGTCTCCCCGAAACGATGTATGTAGGCGTCGCGATCGACTCCCATCAGGGTCAGTCGGACGCGTCGCCCAAGGCGTACTACTCGATGGCGAGCTTCAGTGATTTAAAGCTTGATAATAAGTCAAACTTTGAGGGCTTGCCCACGCCAGAGCCCACGCCTACTCCGGCTCCCACGGTCGAGCCGTATATCGCCTCGCAGTACGACATCTGGCAGGACGGCGCATCCACCGAGAACGGAGCGCTGAGCACCAACAGCGTCGTTTATAAGGACGGCGAGCCCGCCCTCTATGTCGAGACCTTCAACGTGTACCGCCAGCTCGCGGAGCCCTACAGCGACGGAGTTGTGGACTTTGACTTCGACGTGTATGTGGACAAAGACGTGGCGCGAAGCTTCAGGGTATATTTTGAGAACAAGTCGGGCAACTGGCAGAACGGCGATAACGTGTTCGCCGAGATAATCAACAACGCGAACAATCAGATCAACAAGGGCCCCGCCCTTGACGACCGAGCCAATCCGTTTGTTACGTACGACCAGATAGGCGGCAGCGGCTGGGTACACTTTGACACCAAGATTGATTACTCAAAGGTCGGAACCGACGGATTTATCACAATGACCGCCTCAAAGAAGGACGGCACGATTTTAGGCGAGACGACCATCGGCAGCATCGAGGGCAGAGACACGACCCTGCGCTCGATACGTCTGGTAAAGACCGCCGATCCCACATACTTCGCCAACATGAGGCTTGAAAAAGAATTCTCTAGCGACAAGGTGTTCTATGTGAGCGAACCGACCATGGACGGCAGGACTGTCAGGGCGTCGATAAAGAACGTCGGAGAGCAGGGCGGCGCCATGTTTATAGCCGCGGCCTACGAAAACGGCGTTCTGGCGGACGCGAAGATAGCGGAGATACCCATGTCGGATTCCGAGTATATAGTCAGCGATATGGCCTTTGACAAGGACTACACCGACGTCAGGTTCTATCTCTGGAGCGGCGGAAATCTTCAGCCGTATACAAACGTCAGATAACACAAAAAACGCAAATCGGCGGGTCCGAAAAAGGGCCCGCCGATTTTTGCGCTCAAACAGAAATATTTGTAAAATAGGTTCGGCGTTAAAATTAAGAATTTAAATATGATTTTCTGTTATTATATTGTGCAATTTGCAAGAAAAACGTCAATCTGCCTTGACAAATCAAGATAGGCTCATTATACTGAATAACTGAGGCAAAGAGTTAATACATCCCCGCTTAAACACGTAAAGCGCGCGTATTGTTATAATGCGCGGGCATCGGAGAGTGTTGTTTTTTGCGGGGTTTTTGTATGGGAGTGAACAGAACTTGAACGAGGTACTGAGGCAGGAAAAAAAGTTCCTGCTTAACGCGTCCGCCGAGGCAGCGCTGCGGGGACGGCTTGAAAAAATAATGATGCTTGACCCTCACAACGGGCCGCGGGGTTATAAAATACGCTCGCTGTATTTTGACACGCCCGCGGACTTGGATTACTACGGCAAGGTCGACGGCTTGGAGCTGCGCAGAAAAATACGGCTCAGGATATACGACCCGAAATCCGATTTCGGAATGCTTGAAATGAAACAAAAGGAGGGGGCGTACCAGAAAAAGCGCTCGCTCAGGATAACCAGGGCCGACGCCGAGGAGCTTATAAGAGGGCGCTACTACCCGCTGCTCAAATACAAAGAGCCGTTCGCGGCCGAGTGCTACGGCCTTATGAATCGGCTGTGCTATCGGCCGAAAGCCGTTGTGGAGTATTCCCGCAGGGCCTATATCGCCAAAGAAAATAAAATTCGGGTCACTATCGACTCCGAGATCACGGGCAGCGAGGCGGATCTTGACATATTTTCGGAGCGTCTGCCGCTCTATCCCGCTCTTGACCCCTATAACTCGGTTCTTGAAGTCAAGTATAACGGATTTCTGCTGGGCTATATAAAAAGCACGGTGAGCGCGGTCAACTGCTCGGAAATGTCGGTAAGCAAATATTGTCTGGCGCGGCTCGCTACAATGAATTAATACAGGAGGACTAACATTATGAGAGAATATCTGTTGCAGACACTTGAGTCGGGCGGCGAACTGACCGCTCAAATGATCGTGCTGCGCCTCGCGGCGGCGTCGATCATCGCGTGCTTCATATTTCTGTCGTACAAATTATCCCACGACGGAAGCATATACAGCAAGAAGTTCAACGTCTCGCTTGTGGCGCTGACTATAGTCACCACCACGGTCATGATAGTAATAGGAAATAACATAGCCCTGTCGCTCGGTATGGTCGGCGCGCTGTCCATCGTTCGTTTCAGAACGGCGATCAAGGATTCCCGCGACACGGTCTACATATTCTGGACGGTCGTTGTGGGCATATGCTGCGGCGCGGGCGACTATCTCGTGGCGGGCATAGGCAGCGCGTTCGCCTTTGTTCTGCTGCTTGTTTTCGGACGTATCAAGAACGACAACCGCATTTTGATAATCATAAGAGCGGCGCGAACCAATGAGGAAAAAATAGCCGCGCTGATCTTCAAGCGCTATATGCGCAAGGCCAATCTGAGAGTAAGGAACACCACCGACGACACCGTTGAACTGATCTACGAGATAAGCAAAAAGAATCTTGAAAAAGGCGAGAGAACGGGCGGCAGCATCAGCGATGAGATATACGCCCTCGGCGGCGTTGAGTACTTCAACACCGTTATGCAGAACGACGAGATCAGCAGCTAAGCAAGCGTTTGCTGCGTGCGCCTTATAAATTCAAGGCAGTGAAAGGATAAGGCATAATATGAAATATAAAATTATCGGGATCGCCGCGGCTGCGGTCGTTATATTGGCCGCCTGTATCACGGCTAACGTTGACAAGGACGATCCGGCCCGGCGCTATCACCAGCACCGCGAGGAACCGGGATACGCGCCCTGCTCGACCCACGGCGATGATGTTTTCTGCTCCCACCTGCCGCTTGTGCTGATCGACACCGAGGGCAGGGCGGTGCCCGGAGTTGAGAGCGGAGAATTTGACATATTTGACGAGAGCGTCTACACCAAGGCGGAGGACGGCACCGATTATACCAAAGTTAACATATCCGTGATCGACAACGAAAACGGAAACAATCATCTGACCGACGAGCCGGACTTCACCACCGAATCGCTGTTCAGGGTCCGCGGCCACTCGTCGCGCAGGTTCGAAAAAGCGCCGTATCTGATGAAGTTTATCGACGGGAGCGGCGCCGACCGCGAGATCTCGGTCATGGGCATGGCGCCCCACCACGAGTGGGCGCTCAGCGGCCCCTACCTCGACAAGACACTTTTGAGGAACTATCTGTGGTACAACCTGTCGGGCGACATCATGGAGTACGCGCCGAATGTGCGTTTCTGCGAGGTGTTTTTAAACGGGGACTACAGAGGCGTTTATCTGATGACCGAGACCATATCCGAGGGCGAGAACTGCAGACTGCAGCTTAAAACGATCGTTAAGGGCGAGACATTCACGGGCTATCTGCTGCGCGTCGACCGTCCCGTTGAGGCGGACCTGGAGACCACCAGAGATATAAACGTTTTGAGCGAGCGGCTTCAGATCACCGGAGGCGACGTGGCCGTGCGCTATCCGGGAAAGACCAAGCTGACCCCGTCCCTCGCGAAGGAGATAGAGCTGGATTTTTCGAAGTTTGAGAAATCCATATACTCTTATGACTACGACAACGAGAACTACGGTTACCAAAACTGGATCGACGTTGACAACTTTATTGATTACTATATAATAAACGAGTTCACGAGCAACGCCGACGTGGGCAACTTTTCGACGTATCTTTACAAGGAGCCCGGCGACAAGTACAAGATGTGCGTGTGGGATTTTAACAACGCGTGCAACAACTTTCCCAACGATATATACGGCCGGGCGGGATTCTTCGTGGCAGAGAGCGGATATTACAACATGCTGTTTAAGGATGAGGCGTTCTGCGAAAGGGTAATCGAAAGATACAAGGAGCTCAGAAAAACATATCTCAGCGACCAAAACATAAATAACTATATAGAAGAGGCGAACGCCTGGCTGGGCCCTGCGGTAGGCAGAAATTATGACCGCTGGAAAAACGCCTTTGACACCGACATGCTGAGCCTTGAAACAGACGGCGCGGAGGTCGTCAACCGCAATCAGTACACGCCCGAGCAGGCTGTCGGCGTTCTCAAGGGCTGGCTGACCGAAAGAGGCGCGTGGCTCGATGAGAACATAGACGTGTTGAGATTCTTCGGGCACCCGTCCAACACCAAGAGATGGAACCCGTAATGATTTTGCTTTAAGGAGCGGAAGGAGGAACCGCGTGAAAAAATATCTTATTGCCGTCGGTATTTTCATAGTGGCGGCGTTTATATGGAACACCGCCTATTACCGCTTGGGAATATACATAGACCTTCACCCCGACCAGCCGGTTTCGACCTTCATGAAAACTGACGAGAAAAATATCTATATGCAAAAAGACGGGGAGTATGCGCCCTTTGAGATACGCGGCGTGGACCTTGAGCCCGGCATACCCGGAGAGTGGCCCAGCGATTTCGCGATAGACAAAAAAACCTATCTGAGATGGTTCAAGGAAATTCAGGACATGGGCGCCAACACCGTGCGCGTGTACACTATCCTCAATGATGATTTTTACAACGCTTTTTACGAGTACAATAAGTATAACGACAAGCCGCTGTATCTTTTGCAGGGCGTCTGGATAAGCGACTACGATATGTTCTCGCATATGGACGCGTTCGACGAGGACATCATGACCACATTTTCCGACGACTGCCGCACCATGATCGACGTTATCCACGGCAAAAAGAGCCTTGCGCTGAGCTACGGAAACAAGGGAAACGGAAGCTTCCGCAAGGATGTGAGCCCGTGGGTCATCGGGTATATCTTGGGCGTCGACTGGGAGCAGTACACGGTCACGTACACCAATCAGAAAAACGATGACCGCGCAAAATACAGCGGAAAATATTTCAGCACCACCGAAGACGCGGCGCCCTTTGAGGCGTTCCTCGCGGAAGTTGGCGATAAAGCGGTGGAGTATGAGTCGGAGCGCTACAAGCAGCAGCGGCTGGTGGCGTTCGCCAACTGGGCAAACACCGACCCGTTCGTGTACCCGCCGAGCGTTGTATTCGCGCGTCAAAAGGTGGCCTCGGTCGATGTTGAGCACATAAAGCCGAGCGCCGAGAATTTTATTTCGGGAATGTTCGCCTCGTACCATGTGTATTCGTATTTCCCGGATTATCTGAACGTTATGCGCGACACAAGTCAATACAGCGACGCCGAGATCAACGAGCGTCTGGGCAGCACACGCTGGGCTACCGTCAAGTACCGCACATCAAAGCTCAAGGGTCCGCATATCGAGGACTATGTGAGCGACGAGAGCTACATCGATCCATACGGCAGATATAACACCTATCTGGCGTACTTAAAGGCGCTCACCTCTTATCACACGATGCCTGTGGTGATAGCCGAGTACGGTCTGGCGACGGGACGCGGCCTGTCTCAGGATGGCGACAGCGTCGGTCGGACTCAGGGCTATATGTCCGAGGCGGAGCAGGGACAGGGTCTGATCGACTGCTACAGCGACATTATGAACGCGGGCTGCGCGGGCAGCTGCCTTTTCACATGGCAGGACGAGTGGTTCAAAAGGAACTGGAACACGATGCACGCGGTCGATCTCGACAAAACTCCCTACTGGAGCGACTATCAGACCAACGAGCAGTTTTTCGGCGTTCTGACCTTCGATCCGGGAAAGGAAAAAAGCGTCTGCTACGCGGACGGAGATATTTCCGAGTGGGAGGGCGATGAACCGATCGCGAGCAACAACGGTACCGAGCTGTATGTCAAGTATGACGAGAAGTTTATATATTTTCTCGCCCGAGGCGACGGCTTAAGGCCCGGAGAGGACACCCTGTATATCCCGATAGACACCACGCCCAAAAGCGGCAGCTCTTACTGCGAGGATTATGACGTCTCGTTTGAAAAACCGTCAGACTTTTTGATGGTCATACACGGGGCGGACGACAGCCGCGTTGTGGTAAACGAGAGATATGAGGTCCTGAAGGCGATCTACGGCGACACATATTACGGCGAGATACCCTACTCTGACCCGCCCGCCCGAGACAGCTCGAAGTTTGTCGACATATACCTGCCGATAAGCATGCAGGAGTATATCCGCGACAGAGCAAACACTCAGCCCACGGGCAAGAAGTCGAATACCGGACGGCTGAGGCTCGGAAACGCCAATCCCGATTCGGACAGCTATGATTCTCTGGCCGACTTCGCGTTCGGCGAAAACGCCGTTGAGATACGCATACCGTGGCAGCTGCTGAATTTCAGCAATCCGTCCGAGATGATGATACACGACGACTACTACGAGCATTACGGAATCGAAAATCTGAGCATAGACAAAATGAGCGCGGGCGCGTCGGCCGACAAAAGCTCGCCCGTGTCGATGGGCGAGGTCGAGCTGGACCCGTGGTACAAAACCGTCAAGACCCACGAGAGATTTAAAAAGTCCTATTATATGCTGAAAGACTTTTGGAACGCGGAGCAAGAAACCGCGGAGAAACAAAAAACGGAGGTGGACGCTGATGGGCAGTGAGGCGCTGCTATACATATACGGCTTTGTTTGCCTCAGCATGATAGCGTTTAACATAGTTTACAATATCGTTATGCGCGGCAGCGACAAGAGAATGCAGCAGCGCGTCGCGCACTATGACAAAATAATATCGGCGGAGCTGAACAAGATAAGGCGCGGCGCGCGGGTGACCGACGAGCATATAAAACACATGACCCGCGTGCTCTCCAAAACAAGCGGCCTCATGGCGTTTGACGCGGCTCTTGACAAGCATTTCGACAGCGTTGAAAAGGCCGCCGCGGGTGAGTATTTAAACGAGCTTGCGCCTGTATTTGTCAATCTCGCCTATACCTACAGCAAGCGCGAGAACCTGCAGGCGGCGTATTTCGCCTATTTTATCGGCGGCAAAAAGCTCAAGGACCACGTTCCGGCCGAGGACCTGCAAAGGATCCTGATCGAGTATATGGAAAAGGACAGCTTGTATTGCAGAGTCAACACCATGCACGCGCTGTACTCGTTCGGCAGCGCCCGGGCGGTTGTTGACGCCGTGAGCCGCAGCGATCGGAACGGAGCCTTTCTGCACGATAAGATATTGCAGGACGGACTGCTTATGTTCGAGGGCGACCATCATGAGCTGATAAATCTGCTTTGGGGCCGATTCGACGATTTCAGCGAGGAGACCCGCGTCGCGATCCTCAACTACATACGATTCGAAAACGGCGAGTACCGGCAGAGAATGCTTGACATCATGCTTGATGAAAATCGGGGCAAGGAGATGAGGCTGGCGGCGGTTCGGTATTTCGCCAAATATCCGTACGAGCCCGCGAGGGAAAAGCTTCTGGAGTTCGGCTCGGACGCCGACCCCGTGCATTGGGAATACGCGGCCATCGGCGTCACGGCGCTGGCGTCCTACGACGGCGACGACGTGATAAAGGTCCTGACCGACGCGATGCTCAGCCCCAACTGGCACGTCCGCTACAACGCGGCTGTGAGCCTTGAGGCGAAGGGCATAGAGTATTCCGATATCGAGCATATGGTCGGAGGCGACAGATACGCCAAAGAGATGCTGGCCTATCGCCTGGGCGCGGAAGAGGAAGAGGCAGAGAGCAAAAATGTATTGGCGGAGGCGGCTGTGTAATGAGAGATATATTGCAGGTATTTTTCAACTTTGTGGGGATATTTTTTGTTCTCTATATGATAGGATACGCCAGTTTTTTGTTTCTGGCGGTCATAGTCGGCTCAACGTCGCTCTACAGCACAAAGCGCCGAAATACGCTGAAAAACGAGATACTAAACGATTACTACGTGCCCGTCACGATAATTGTGCCCGCATACAACGAGGAGGAGACCATTGTCTCGACGGTCAGATCGCTGCTGATGCAGGACTACAGATTGTACGAGATAATCGTGGTCGACGACGGTTCGAAGGACAATACCGCCAAGGTGGTGCTTGACGCCTTTGATATGAAAAAGACCAACCGTCCGATACAGCGGCAGATCATGACAAGGCCCGTAACCGAGATCTACGAGACAGAGGTTGACAATATTCCGATAACGCTGATCCGAAAGCGGAACGGCGGCAAGGCTGACGCGCTCAACGTGGGCATAAACGCGGGCAGATACCCGTATTTTCTCAGCATAGACGCCGACTCGGTGCTTCAGTTCGATTCGCTCAGAAAAATCGTGCGTCCCGTGCTTGAGGACGACAACGTGATAGCCGTGGGCGGAGCTGTGCGGCCGTGCAACGGCGCGGAAATAAAAAACGGCAGAGTGATAAAATACCGCCTGCCGAACAAGATCCTTTCCTGTATGCAGGTGCTGGAGTATGACCGCTCGTTTCTTGCGGCGAGAATATTGTTCGACAAATTCAACGGAAGCATTATGATTTCGGGCGCGTTCGGCCTGTTCAAAAAGAGCACGGTCATAAGCGCCGGGGGCTACGACGCCGACACCATGGGCGAGGATATGGAACTGGTGGTAAAGCTCCACGTGTTCTGCCGCGAAAATATGATGCCCTATCGGATAAGATACGCGTCCGACGCCATATGCTGGACGCAGGTCCCCGAAAAGCTCGGCGATTTGAGCAAGCAGAGGCGCAGGTGGCATATAGGCCTGTTCCAGAGCATGATGACCCACAGAAGTATTCTGGGCAACCCTCGCTACGGACTTGTCAGCTTTGTGTCATATATGTACTTTTTGATATATGAGCTTTTGTCGCCGTATATTGAGGTATTCGGCGTTGTCACAATGGTTGTCGCGATGCTGCTTGATTTTCTGAACGTGCCGTTTATGCTTTTGTATCTGGGCATATACGTGGCGTATTCGTCAATACTGTCGCTGACGGCGTTTTTCGCCAGGATACACACTATAGACCAGCACCTGAGCTTTACCGATGTATTAAAAGCGATAGGCCTGTGCGCGATCGAGGTGTCGTGCCTGAGATTTATATTGGCGTGGGTGAGAATGACGTCGCTGATCGGCTACCACAAAAAGAAAACCGACTGGGGCGAGATCGAGCGCCAAAGCATAGATTTCAAATAACTACGTTTGTAGAGGACGGCGCCCTCGGCGTCCCGTTAGGCGCCCCCTCGGGGGAGCTGTCGGGCATAGCCCGACTGAGGGGGGAACCTAATCACTATTCGCTAATCACTATGTTCCCACCTCCGTCAGGCTGTCGCCTGACACCTCCTCCCGGGAGGAGGCAAACAGAAACGGGCGGCATATTGCCGCCCGCTTTTATATTCTTTTATTATCCCCACGGGTTCTCGGTGGGATATCTCACGCCCTTGGGCTGATTGTATCCGATCTCCTCAACGGGAACTCCGATATACTTAAACACCTCAAACAGCTCCTTGCCGAAGTGTCCGAATGCTACGGCGCCGTGGTGCGGATAGTTCTTCTCGATAAGCACGTGGCGGTAGAACCGACCCATCTCGGGTATCGCGAACACGCCGATCGAGCCGAACGAGCGCGTAGCCACGGGCAGAACCTCGCCGTTGGCGATATAGCCGCGCAGCTTAGCGTCCGATGTGCTCTGGAGGCGGAAGAACGTGATGTCTCCGGGCGCGATGTCGCCCTCGAGAGTGCCGTTTGTCACCTCAACGGGCAGACTTCTCGCCATAATCTTCTGGTACTTCATCGAGCAGTCCGCCAGCTTGGACGAGCAGGTGTTTCCGCAGTGGAAGCCCATAAACGTGTCCTTGTGGGTGTAGTCGAACTTGCCCTCGATGTCCTCTTTGAACATGTCAGCGGGAACCGAGTTGTTGATGTCAAGCAGCGTCACGGCGTCCTCGCTGACGCAGGTTCCGATGTACTCGCTGAGGCAGCCGTAGATGTCCACCTCGCAGGAAACGGGGATACCGCGGCCCGTGAGACGGCTGTTCACATAGCAGGGAACAAAACCGAACTGGGTCTGGAACGCGGGCCAGCACTTGCCCGCTACAGCCACGTATTTCTTGGAGCCCTTGTGATTTTCTATCCAGTCGAGCAGGGTCAGCTCATACTGGGCCAGCTTGGGCAGTATTTCGGGTTTCATGTTGCCCTCGCCCAGCTCTTTTTCCATGTCGGCCACAACATCGGGTATTCTCTCATCGCCCGCGTGGTTGTTGAACGATTCGAACAGGTCAAGCTCCGAGTTTTCCTCGATCTCAACACCGAGCTTGAACAGCTGATATATGGGCGCGTTGCAGGCCATGAAGTTTAAGGGTCTGGGGCCGAAGGAAATTATCTTGAGGTCCGACAGGCCGATGACCGCTCTGGCGATCGGCAGAAATCCGTGTATCATCTCGGCGCATTCCTCGGCGGTGCCCACGGGATATTCGGGGATATACGCCTTTGTGCCTCTCAGATACAGATTGTAGCTGGCGTTGAGCATGCCGCAGTAGGCGTCGCCTCTGTCGTCGCTGAGGCAGCCGATGCTCTCCTCGGCGGCGGCCACGAACATTTTCGGTCCCTCGAACTGCTGAGCCAGCATGGTCTCGGATATCTCGGGGCCGAAGTTGCCAAGGTATACGCAAAGCGCGTTGCAGCCCGCCTTTTTTATATCCTCCAGGGCCTGCTGCATATGTATCTCGCTCTCAACGATGCAGACGGGACATTCATAAATATCCGCCGCGTCATACTTGTCGGCGTAAGCCTTAACGAGCGCCTCGCGTCTGCTCACGGACAGAGATTCGGGGAAACAGTCGCGGCTCACGGCCACGATGCCGATTTTAACTTTTGGAATGTTGTTGATCATATTAGTACCTCCGCTTATTTAAAATTTATATAATATTCTTTAGTATATTTTAATATATATTTTTCAGCAAGTCAACAAAAACTTATATTATAAGCTTGATTTTCGCCACTCTGCGGTTCTCCATTCCGGTAACCATGACCTTGTGTCCGTTGTATTCGAACCGGTCGCCCAGCTCGGGCATTCTGGCGAGCTTTTCCATTACCCAGCCCGACACCGTGTTCGGGTCGTCCTCGTCGGGTTCCTCTCCTATAAGCTCCATAAAGTCCTCAAGGTCAGACGAGCCCAGCACCTCATACACGCCGTCCGACAGCTTTTTGAAGTTCTCAACGAATTTGTCGTGCTCGTCCCATATCTCGCCCACGAGCTCCTCAAGCACGTCCTCCAGCGTCACGATACCCTCGGTTCCGCCGTACTCGTCCACGACCACGGCGAAGTGGTTCTTGGATTTTTGCAGCGTTTTGATAAGGTCGGAAACGCTCATTGAGGGCAGAATGTAGTTGACGGGCGATATAATATCGTCAATCTTTTCGCCCGTGCCCTTCTGCATCTGGTGGAACAGATCCTTCTGGTGGATAACGCCGATTATGTTGTCGATCGTGTCTTTAAACACAGGCAGGCGCGAATATCCTGTATCCAGAAAGGTGTCGATTATCTCGCTCCTGTCGGTGCCCAGCTCCACGGCGCAGACGTCGATCCTGGGGGTCAGTATGTCCTCGACCTCGCGGTCGTTGAACTCGATGGCGCTCTTGATGAGGTCGCGCTCCTCGGAATCTATCTCGCCGCCGCTCTCGGCCTCGTCAACTATGGTTATCAGCTCTTCCTCGGTAATGCCGCCGCCGTCGTCCGACTTGATTATCCTGTCGATCAGTTTTTTCCACAGCCCAAACAGATAGTTAAACGGCGTGAGTATGACCGCGAAAAATGAGATGGGCTTTGACACCGCGATCGCGAATTTTTCGGGGCTCTCTTTTGCAACGTTCTTTGGCGTTATCTCTCCGAAAATAAGGACGAGCACAGTCATAACAACGGTCGAGACCGTGACGCCCGCGTTTCCCAAAAGGCTCGTGAAAAGCACGGTCGCCAGAGAAGATGAGAGAATGTTAACGATATTGTTTCCGATAAGAATCGTGGACAGCAGTCTGTCGTAGTTGTCCGAAAGCCTGTCAACAAGCTTTGCCTTTTTGTTGCCCTCTTTGGCGAGGTTCTTTATACGAATACGATTGATCGATGTGTACGCCGTTTCGGTCGCGGAAAAAAATGCCGAAAAAGCGATAAGAAAAATAATTACAAGGCTAAGCCCGACATAACTGTCCATAATAAGTCAGCGCGCAAAAAATCCGCGCTACTCCTTTCTTTTACATAAATTTTTACAAATATCATTATATCACCGCCTCATATAAAAGTCAATATATCAAAAAATAATTAAAAATATTTTAACAATTTCCCTTGACAAGTGTATAATACAGTGGTATTATATCAATATAACAATTGAACAGATGTTCAGATGTTTAAATGATTATAAGGGAGGCATAATTATGAAGAGCGATGATCATAAAAAAGCGAAAGCGGTCACCAAAAAATATAAGATAGAAAACTTAGACTGCGCCAACTGCGGCGCGAAGATCGAAAAGCTTATATCCGAGATGGACGGGGTGAGCGCTGCGGCGCTGTCGTTTCCGCTGATGAGGCTTTCGGTCACGGCAGACGATCCCGACAGGCTGATGCCCGCCATACTCAAGACCGCGCGCACGGTTGAGGACGAGATAAATTTCACGCCCGAGGAGCAAAAACGGGAGGAAGAGGATGACGACGAAAAATCCGAGCTTATAACGCTTATCGTCGGAGCCGCGCTGTATGTCGCGGCGCTCGTGCTCGGCGCCTTGGGGATATTTGATTCGGCGGAGTGGATAAAGGTCGCGCTGCTCGCCGCGGCGTATCTGACGCTGGGCGGCGGAGTGCTGCTGACGGCGGGCAAAAATATCCTG
>CANPWW010000020.1 GCA_947585115.1 uncultured Monoglobus sp. | reverse complement strand
GTTCAAGAGATGTGATCGAATACGGCGCGAAGATGCTCGGTTGGGAATTGGACAAGCTGCTTTGGGATACAATTCTCGCCATGCGCAGCTGTGAGAACGAGGTTGCGCAGCAGCTTGAATGTATTTAATATTTGCGGATCAACATATATTATCAAGTCGAGCTTGCACATTAGAAAAGGAGTCATTTTCCATGAACATTTTAACATCAAGTGCCCACTTTCGTCAACGGGTAATTAAAAAAGTTACAAAGTAGGTGTAACAAAAGCCGCAAAATATATCATATCAGCAGAAACGCCATATATGAGTGGCGTAATAAATGACGGCAAAAGCCGGAAAAGCCTTATTGATAAAAGTCGCAGACCGCATCATCATCCGAGCGAACATACCTGGCTTGTACGCGAAAAGATGCGCGAAGATATTATTTAAAGCGTTTTCCGGACGGACAGTGAAAAACAGCCGAAAGAGGAAAAGCTCTCGGCTGTTTTTCTTTTGACATCAAATCTTATATTTGATAAAAAACCTTTGTTTCATCAGAAGCACCGCATATAATACAATATTATCAAAATCAAAAGCATTCGCCGCCGCGTCATGCCGCGCGGTTTTAATAAAGTGTAATAAATAATAAAAACAAGGCAATGCTTCCAAATGAAAATTCAGATTTAAAATAAAAGCTTTTGTATTATATATTTAGCACTACGCATAAAATAGTACTATATTTTGACAAATTTGTCAAGAGCTTTAATGAAAAATTTGCGGCGCATAATAAAAACGCCGCGTTAAGCGGCGCTATAGACACCGCCCGCTGCGGGGCGGCTTAAAATATTGCGAAAGGTTTTAGCAGTCGTCTTTGAGAGGGATGCCGTTGGCGTCGGTGTTTATCTGTCTGCACAGGATCAATATTCCCTCAACAAAGCCCCATATCGAGCCGACACCGCAGGTCACACAGGACACAACGATCTGTATTACCGCGCGGGTGGTGTTGCCCAGGTAGAAATTATGCACGCCGATGCCTCCGAGCAAAAGACCGAGAATTCCGGCGAGGAGCCTTGATTTGGGGGCGGAGTTCGGCGCGGCGTATTGATAATTCGGCCTGGGATTTTGATAGTTCGGTGCGGGATTTTGATAGTTGGGCGCTGCGTTTTCGGTGCCGGCGCCGCCGTTTTGAACGGGTACGGGGTTGCCGCACACAGAGCAAAATTTGGCGTCGTTCGCGAGCTCGCTTCCGCAGTTTGGACAGTTCATTTAAAAACCTTCTTTCATAAAAATTATATATTGATTATATTTTCGGCAATTCCGGATAGCGGTATTAGCGCGGCGGTGCCCGAACCGCCGTTCATATTTTCGCCTGCAAAGTAATATAAAACAACATTATGTATAATTATACAACTTTTTACATCAAATTGCAAGATATTTATCGGCGCCAGAAAAAATTTTCTTGTATATATCTTTTTTTAATGTTATAATTAATATATATTTTGTTTCGGAGAATTAAAAATGCTGAAAAATAAACTGATTTACAAAACGGTCGCTGTTTTTATGGCGGTGGCGGTGCTGCTTACAGCGGCGTTCGGGATCATTTCGGTCTACTGCGTGACCTCGCGCTTTGAAAAAGAGTTTGAGGAACAGACGGACGCGGCCGTGTCGGGCGGGCTCGGCGCGGCGGTGCAGAGCGTGATGGGCTCGACCGACAGAGAGTTCGTCAAGCAATACGAGATCGAAAATCTGATCCGCGACTACACCGCGCAGCTGGGGCTTGACCAAAACAGAAAGTGCTATATCCTGGCGGTGCCCGGGGGCGAGATCGTCGCGCCCACATACCTGATGCAGGACAGCATAACAAAAACGCCCAATATGGCCGACGCGCTGGAGCGCCACACAAAGGGCGGAAACGCGGGCTCGGGCGGCGATGTGCTGGACTATGCCGCGTATCTGGCGCCTCTAAATGACACGGCCGGCGATTATGTTATATACGTGACCGACAACAAAAACGAGCTTCACGGCGTCGTCAATATTCTGCTTATCATTATGCTGTGGATGCTGCTTCTGGCTTGCCTGCTTTCGGCGGGGGCGGCGGTGTATGTTTCGCGCTCGGTCACCCAGCCGCTGCGCAAGCTGGCGCGCAGGGCTGACAGCTTTGCCCGGGGCGTTTACGACATGCCGTCCGATCTGAATCGAACCGACGAGATCGGCTCGCTGTCTCAGGCGTTTAACCATATGGGCAGGGTCATGAGCAAGACCATCAGCCAGATGGGCGCTGACAAGCACAAGGTTGACGTTATTCTGGAGCATATAACCAACGGAATCATGGCCTTTGACACCGACCAGAAGCTTATACATATAAACCCCGCGGCGGAAGAGCTGCTGGATATAACAGAGGAAGAGATACCGCTGTTTGACGAGTTCTTCGACAAGCTGGACGCGGGCGTCTGCATGGCGGAATTCACGTATCTTGACAAATACTCGTCCGAGATACGTGATATTATCTATAACGGCAAGCACATCAGGATCTATTTTGTGCCGTTTAAAATGGACAACGACCGCACGGCGGGAATAGTCTGCGTGTTTGAGGATTTCACCGAGCAGTTCAACCTTGAGGTGGCGCGGCGCGAGTTTGTGGCCGAGGTCTCCCACGAGCTCAAGACTCCGCTGTTTATCATCAAGACCCACACCGAGACGCTGCTCAACGGCTATCTTGACGACAAGGCGATACTCAAAAAGTTTTTGACCACGATAGAGAGCGAGGCCGACAAAATGACCGAGCTTGTGCGCAATCTTTTGGACCTGTCGAAGTTTGACGTGCAGAAGTTCAGCATGAAAAAGCAGGTGTTCTCGATCGAGGATATGCTGCGCGGCATCGTGAGCCGTTTCGCGCTCGAGGCGGAGCAGAACGACATCAAGCTTGAGCTGGTGGCGGTCAGCGAGCTTCCGCAGATGTACGCCGATCCCGTTCAGATAGAGCGCGCGCTCGTCAACATTGTTTCAAACGCGGTGAAGTACGGCAGGAAAGGCGGATACGTAAACATTGCCGCCGGCAGCATGTACAACGAGGTCTACATAAAAGTCAAGGACAACGGCTACGGCATACCCAAGTCCGACCTTGAGCATGTGTTTGACAGATTTTTCAGAGTTGACAGGGCGAGGACGCGCGAAAAAGGCGGCACGGGCCTCGGCCTTTCGATCGCGAAAGAGATCATAGAGAGCCACGGCGGCACCATAACCATAGAGAGCGAATACGGAAAGTTTACTAACGTTATTATAAACCTGCCGACGGCGACGACCAAATAGAAACGGGACAAAATCTAATGCAGCGTTTAACTGAGAGGCGATATTATGAGGCGCGGATTTTTATCGGCTGTTATGTTAATAATTGCCGCCATGCTCGCGGTCTCCTGCTCGGAGCCGGCAAGGCTTTTTGACAGCGACAGCAAATCGCTGGCCGAGCCCGATCCCGGCGTGCTCAGGATAGCGTGCGCCCCCGAGAACGAGCCGTTTGTTTACACCGATCCAAACGGCGGACTGCTGGGCTTTGACCCGTCGCTTGCTGTGCTGCTCGCCGAGAGGCTCGGCATGACGGCGGCGTTTTATCCGATGGACGAAAAATTTTTGGCCGACTCGCTGAACTGCGGCTTGGCGGATATTGCCGTCTCCGCGATCGAGGCGACCGACGTTTTGAGGCGCAAGGTCGATTTTTCCGACAGCTATATAACGCTTGCGTCGGCGATCGTGGCAAATGGCGGCAACGCGGAGATAAACGGAACGGGCGACCTTAAGCTGGCGCGGAACGTCGGCGCGGTTTCGGGCAGCCTGCCGCAGAAGTATCTGGCGGACGAGCTCGGGCTCTCGAACATGAGCGGGTACCCGAACCGGGCCGAGCTCGAGGGCGCGATGCTGCGCGGCGATATCGACATTATGTTCTGCGACGGCCGCGAGGCGGAAGAGTTTATCGCCGAGTATCCGCTGTTCGTGATAAAAGAGGATGATATCGACCGCCGCAGATACTCGATCGCGGCGGCGGACGGAAACGCGAAGCTGCTGCGCGAAATAAACGATGTTCTCGACGAGTTCCGAGCCGACGGCACGCTGCTCGATCTGAGAAGGGCGTATATTAACGGCGACAACGCGCTGCGGAACGAGTTTGACGCGCGTCTTGAAAGTGTTAGGCAGATCCCCCAAAATTAAGGGGATCTTATTTTTTTGACAGATTTTGATTTTTGGTTCGTATTAATAAGTAGAAGCGCTTCTTAAATTCATAAAAAGAAGGTGATAGTATGGAAACCGACGAGCGGCTGACGGAGGGGCTCAAAGCAAAAGACGAGACCGCGCTTGAGGGCCTCATCGAAAAATACGGCGGACTTATCAAGGCGATAGCCGCGAAGCACCTTAGCATGCTGCCCGACCATATCGGCGAGTGCGTCAACGATGTTTTGTTTTCGGTCTGGAGCAATATCGAAAGATTTGACCCGAAGAAAAATTCTCTGAAAAACTGGATAGGCGCGGTCAGCAAATACAAGTGCATAGACTATAAGCGCAAGTATTACAAGGAGCTTCGCGGCGAGGCCTTGAGCGAGGACGCCGAGGGCGAAGACGGTGCGGACGCGGAACTGATAAGAAAAGAGACAATGAAAGAGATATTTGATCTGCTGAATTCTCTGGACCCGCGCGACCGAAGGCTGTTTTACCGAAGGTATATTCTTTCAGAATCGGTGCGCGAGATAGCCGAAAGCTGCGGCGAGGAACCGTCGGTCCTGTATACCCGCCTGTCAAGAGGCAGAAAAAGACTGAGACGTCATCTTCTGAGGAGTGATTTTTATGAAAAATGAGTATGATTATCTAAACGGCGCGGAGCTCGACCTGAGCGGATACGAGCCCGCCGAGCTGACAAAAGAGGAGCGAATTATCATGAAAAAAGAAGTGCTTAACAAAACCCAAAAGAGATCTCGGACAAAGAAGGTAATAGCCGTCGCAGCGGCGGTCGCGGTAGTGTTTGGCGTGACGCAGCTGGCCTTCGCGGGCGGTATTGTCGAGAGAATAGTAAAAACAATATCAACGGGCCACAACACGATAATCGAGACCGACGACAGCGGAGTGATGTTCACGCTGCCCGAGGCGCTGAGCGGCAGAGTGTTCGACAAGGACGGCAAACCGGTCACCGAGCTTGAGGGCGGCCTCGATGAGAACGATATTGACCTGTACGACGAGAACGGAGTGAAGTATGACGCTCAGAGATGGATCGACCTTATGTGCGAAACCGGCATGGTCGACAAAGACAAAGTGCGTGTTTCGGTCAGCGCCGCAAGCAAGAGCAAGCTGATTCCGGAAGAAAACGAGAATATCAAGGTCTACACGACGCTTGATGAGCTTAAAAGGTTTAAGAGCGGACTGAGTTTTGATCTTCTGGAGCCGGAGTACCTGCCCGAGGGATATTCATTCCTGTACGCCGAGGGATTCGCGAACGGCGGTGTTGTTTCCGGCGACTACGCGGTTGTCGGATACTCGAACGGAGCGGAGGTTTTCACGGTGCATGAGAGGATCATCAACGATAAGACAAAGTATACGACGAGCTATGACGTGCCGGTTTCCGAATGTGAGATCCACGGCTGCGCCGCCGCCGTGACCAACAGCTCGGCGGAGTGGGAGGAAGGCGGCGTTTCGGTCGTGGTCCTCTCCGGAAACAGCGGCGTTACGGGAGACGAGCTCCTTAAAGTAGCCGAAAGCGTGAAATAAATTTTTTGTCTCCCCTGCGCAAGTGGGGGAGGGGGGACTGCGGCCGGAGCCGCGAAGCGGGTTCGTGGCACTAACGTATTTCGTTTGCACAAATAAACGAGGCCACAAATCATTAACATAAGCGGACATGACGCAAGAGCGGTGGAAGGGGCTAACATTGCCTCCACCCGGGAGGAGGTGGCTGCGGCTTGCCGCAGACGGAGGTGGGAACGTAGAGACTAGGAAATAGGAACTAGGGACTAGGTTCCCACCTCAGTCGGGCTTTGCCCGACAGCTCCCCCCGAGGGGCGCCTATTTTTTGCCTAACAGGCGGCCACGGCCGCTCGCCCTGCCTCGCCCCTTGGGGATAATCAGCAAGCTTTGCTTGCGGGTTCAAAGCGACCTTTCAAAATCGCTTGCGATTTTGAACAAGCGCTTCCTTAATGGTGGATTTCCGCCAAAGGCGGAAAGACGGAGAGGGGTCAACGTCACAGCAATTTTTGGCCGATATTGAATACGCTTTGTCTCGAAATTTTGCTTTATAAATGTTATTATAATAATATAAGCGCAAAAAATTATTAACAAAATGCAAAATATTATTATAATTTATCGTCTTTTGTATGTATCAAAAGGTGCGAAAGGAGCAAAAACAATGAGAAAAAGCAGAACAATGTCTTTGATTTTGGTGATCGCGATGATCATGACAATGTTTGTCTCAATGCCGGTGTTCGCGGCGAAGGGCGATACTATCGCGACATTTTCAAGTTTCAAGACCGCGTGGGCAGGAACGGGTAATAATCAGTTCTTCGAGGTCAAAGGCGATATGCTTGACGGCAGTTCAAGCGGAGCGATAGCTTATGCGGGAACGGCGACTCTCCCGGAGTTTGTAGATATTTCGGTTGAGTGGGCGCTGATAAATACTTATACCGCCGATGTTATGGTTTACGCTATGCCGCTTAAGGGTACTGCGACTGAGACAGACACGTATTATACCCAAAACCTTGGGGAAAAAAACATAAGCGATAAAGGTGCGCCCGACCTTGAAAATGAGGGCACCTTGATCGCGGAGTTTAAGGATTATTCGGGCCCGACCGCAAGTTGGGACTTTGCTGAAATGCAGCTTAAAACTCTGGTTTCCGCGCAGGGCGAAAAGGCGATCTTTATTAAAACCGTGGAGACCGGCGCGGACGGAAACGACCTAACCGGCAATTTCAGAAACCTTGTTATCAAAGAGGGCGACGAGGATTCGATAAAAACGGATGATCCGAATCAGCCGACAAGCACTCCGAAACCGACTGTCCGCCCCGGATACGGCTATACTGAGGAGCGGTCGGACGGAGATAACGACGGTCTGTATCTCTATATGGGCAGCGATTCGATCACGAGCGGCGGAAGCGTTGTTTTGAGCAATGCGGTTTCAAACAACAACGGTTCGAATTTTAAGGATATTGACGGAAATTATGTGGCTCAAAGCGATAATTTGAGGAGAAGCGCTATGATCATATATCCGAATGTTGATCTTGGCGGCAAGTATAACAAGGCCGCGGTATACGCCGCAACCAAAGGCGGAGAAAACAGCACTTCCGCAGTCATCAAGGTCGGCGGCACGGCTGTGACCGACAGCATTGTGATAAAGAACGAAGATTGGAACGCGTACAGCGAAAACATCGCGGATCTGACAAATAAAACCGCGTCCGGCGCTGTAACGCTTGAGATAACCACCTCGGCGACATACGCGGGCAATTATGTGTACATAAGATTCTATAACGACGGAACCGAGCCGATCGACACGCCTGAGCCCGAAGAGACGGCGGAGCCGTCAGCACCCGCGGCAACGGCTGAACCCTCGGCGCCCGCCGAAACAGCGGAACCGAGCGGCGCTCCCGTTCCCTCGGAAACTAACGAACCGACAGTTTCGTCTGCTCCGGCTGTAACGGCCGATCCCACAAAAGCTCCGGCCGTGGAGCCGAAGGTTTTGACGGTCGACCCCTCGGCGGCGGAGTCGGAAACCAGTTTTAAAACCATAAGCGCGGCGGTCGCGGCGGCGAAAAAGCTCGATCCCCAAAGCGAAGCCGAAAGGGTAACGATAAACGTGACCCCCGGCGACTATGAGGAACAGGTCATTATCGACGGCGCGAAGTTCATAACGCTGCGGCAGACCCCGGACACATCGGGCAAAGTCGATCTGCACTGGTACTATTGCACGGGTTATTCAGCAGCCAACTGCGATCTGAGCGGCTCGTACAACCCGAATATAGACTGGTACGCAAACCCGCCGAAAGACGAGGCGGGCAAGACCTACAATGTGGGCGATGTAGTTCCGAGAGGAACAAAACTTACATACAGAGATGTAGCGGGCACCGAGCATACCGACACCGTGAACGGAGATATTAATCTGGGCAACACGGGCGGCCTCGCAAACATGGCTCCGCTGATCATCAGAGGCGGCGCAGAGAATATCACCGTTAAGGATTTTAATATTGTAAACAGCGTTCCGGTTATGGTTACACAGGGCGAAAAGGACGCGCATCTCACGCCGAACATAGACGCGGCCACCGGCAAAGCGGCTCTGCCCTACAGAGAAAAGCTCGCGGTCTGCGATGAAAGCACACCCGAGTCAAAGCCGAATGATTTATTAAATTCCGACGGAACAGTCAACCTTACAAAGTATGCCGCGGCAACGCGCGAGCTGACCGCGGGCGAAAGCGCTTGGCTTGCGAGATCATCGGGCTTTAACGAGAGGGGCCATGCCATTTCCGTTTATAAGGGCGACAAGATAATATTCGAAAACGTCCGCGCGAGAGGCAATCAGGACTCGGTCTATGTAGGAGAGGAAAGAATTTACTTTAAGAATTGCGACTTGATCGGCGGAACCGATTATATCTACGCGGGCGCGACGGCTGTTTTCGACGGCTGCAAGCTGGGCGCCGAGGGTATGTCCGACAAGGATTACGGCGCGACGATCACGGCGGCTAATCATGATATGAACAAGAAGTACGGCTACTTGTTCTACAACTGTGAGTTCTACAATGTGCGCGACAATATAACCGACTCTCTCTATGGCAGACCTTGGGGTCAGGGAGCCCAGATAACCTTCCGAAACACCAAAATCGACAACAATAAATCGACCGGCCTCAGCGCCGCCGGTATCGGCGCCGCGGGTTGGAGAGACATGAGCGGCGGCAAGAAAGAACTGGCAAGATTCTTTGAAAACGGCACGTATAACGCGAGCGGCGAGGCGATCGACCTCAGCGGACGCGTAAAGAACGCGGCTGTCGAGGAAGGCGGCCAAGGCATGGGAACAGTTCTCGATGACTGGCAGATACTTGAGTTTAATCCCAGAAATTATTTCTCGGCCGAGAACGGAAGTTGGGCGGAAGATAATAGAGGCGGCTGGACCGACGATTGGGACCCCATGAATTTCAGTGAGCAGCTTCAGGAAATCGACGCGGCAATCGAGGGCGCGTCCGTCACCATTCCCGAAGGCGAAGAGACGGAAATAACTCTTCCGACGCCTCCCGCGGGAGTTGAGTTTAAGTGGGAATCGGCCTCACCCAACGCCGTTGTATCGGAAGACGGAACCAAGCTTACAGTCATTCGTCCCGCCGCGGGTATGCCCGCGATAACAAGCGAGGTCACGTTGTACGCGAGAAAAACCGACACCACAATAGGCGATAAGAAATCGGTGCCGGTCACGATAAATCCCACATCAAACACGACAGATGTGTTTGATATTCCCGTCACCGTCAGCGCGAGCGCGGCGCTTGACGAGGACTGCACTTATACCGTAACGGTCACAAAAAACGACGCTTTGATCAAGTCGCAGGAAATTGTTATGACGGCGGGAGAGAAGACTGCCGAGGCCACGCTCGAGAAAATTCCAGCGAGCGCGGGCGGTATTGATTATGATCTAACGGTTGTCTCGTCAAGCATTGATATGACTATAACAGAGCCCGCGGACGGCAAAATGACCGTTAAGGGCATAATCGGACAGCCTTTCGAACTTAATGTTAAAGCCGAAAAACAGGTCGACGAGACGATAAGCACAAAAATTTCCTATGCCAACACAGACGGAAACAAGACCTATGATTTGATCCAATTGGCGATTGACAGCGGCGCCGATGAGGATATTCTGAAAAGTGATGTGATCGCCGTCACATACACGCTCGATGTCACGCCCGAAACGACAGGAAACGGCTTTATCGAGCTCAGAGGCGAAGGAACCGACATCACGTCAAGATTCCTATATTCAAAGCTTGGACATTGGAACCAGCTTGACACGATCGACTCGGGAACAAGCGGTTTCAGCGGCTCAAGCAACACTCCGAATCAATGGCTCAACGCCTGCGGAAAGTTTGCAAAGGGGGTTCCCTCAAAGGTCACGGCTTATATTAACTATAAGGACCAAACAATAACCTTGGAGGGCACGGGCTCAAACAATAAAACCGAATCATACAAATTTGCCGAATTCCCGGCAAAATATGAAAAAGGCAAGCTCATGATGGTTATAACGCCCGGTCCGGAAGTGTTTAATATGCGCGACGTCTGGGTTACATACAAGAGAGTACTGGCCGACGGCGAGACGGTCAAAGACCCGCCGACAGCCACAACTCCCGAACCGGCGCCGACGCCGGATGCGGCGACGCAATACGGCACGGTCACGGAAAATGCCGACGGTTCCGCGACGCTGAATTTCGGAGAAAATTCGGTCACAACGTCAAACGGCGGAAAAATGATGACCGACGGTGATATTATCCGTCCGGACAGCGTTAAGGCGACATCGGACGACATAGCCGTATTCACGCTTCCGGAAATTGACCTTGCCGGAAAATACGCAAAGGCAGTTATAAATATGTCTAAAGAGACGGGCACAAACAACAATCCCAATAAGGTAAACGTGACCGTCAAAGTGGGCGAAACCGTTGTCGCCGAATTTAAAGATTTGGGAACATCGGGCTGGAATGATTATCAAGACTTTACAGTCGATCTTTCAAATAAAACGGCAAAAGGACAGGTAACTATTGAGATCACAGGCGCAGGAGCGGGCAAATATGTTGGCAACTTTAAGTATTTAAAACTGCTTGCCGACCCGAACGCTCCCACGCCGAAACCGGACGAGACCCCCGCTCCGGAGGAAACCGAGGTTCCCGAACCCACACCCGGAACCGAGGCAACGTCTACACCGGGAACGGAAACAACACCCACACCGGGAACCGAGGCAACGTCCACACCGGGAACCGACGTAACACCCACACCGGGAACCGAGGCAACGTCCACACCGGGAACCGCCGTAACACCCACACCGGGAACCGACGTAACACCCACACCGGGAACGGAGGCGACGCCTACACCGGGAGCGGAAACAACACCAACACCGGGAACGGAAGCAACATCTACACCCGGAACCGAAGTAACGCCCACACCGGGAATTGAGGCAACGCCTACACCGGGAGCGGAAACAACACCCGAACCTACAGTGACTCCCGAGCCTCTTGAAAGCCAAGTGTTTGACGGAGAGTCTCCGGAGAATGTCGTTGTCGCACTTCCCGATCCGTCGGTGAGCGTTACACGGGTAACGATTAACGGAGTTTCGGTTCCCGCTGAAAGCTACACGGTCGAAAACGGCGTTATCACATTTAAGCCCGAATTCCTGAACACTTTGCCAAACGGCGTAAACACACTTGTTATTGACGACGCTCAGGGCAACGCCTATTCAGTGGATATAGAGGTTTCAAACACATTTGAGGCCACGCCGGCTCCCGAGCCGTCGAGCGGACCGACAGCGGAGCCTCCGACCGAGAATACGCCCGAACCTTCGGGCGAGCCTACATCGGCTCCCATGCCTACGCGCAAACCCTCGTACGGCACGGGCGGCACGGGCACAAACTCAAACTTCTCAACAGGCGGAACGACAGCCACGGCAGCGCCTCAGGCAACCGCCGCGGCGGCACCCGAGGCTTCGGGAGAACCCGCGGCAACAACGGCGCCCGACACCACTATCACCGGACCCGGACCCGCGACAGGCGAGGTACAGATGCCCTTCACCGACGTGGCGGCTACCGATTGGTATTATCCCTACGTTCAGAATGTTTACTCAATGGGCATTATGAACGGCGAGAGCGAAACCCTGTTCGGACCCAACGACACTCTGACACGCGGTATGCTGGTTACGATACTCGGCAGATTCGACAAGGCCGACACATCGGCGGTATCACCGTTTGCGGACGTTGACCCGAATGAATACTACGCGCCTTACATCGCGTGGGCTGCCGAAAGCGGAATAGTAGACGGCGTTGGAGGCAATATGTTTGCTCCCAATGACCCCGTAACGCGTGAGCAGGCTGCGAAGATCATCACCGGCTACTACACTTGCAAGGGCCAAGGCCCCACAGGCGCATGGGCTATACAGCTTGAGTACACCGACCTCGGTCAAATTTCCGACTGGGCAGTCGAAGGCGTAATGTTCTGCACAATGAAGCAGGTTATGACCGGAAACGACGCGGGCGCGTTTGAACCGCAGTCGCCCATAACCAGAGCCGAATTCGCCGCGGTTATGAGCAGGATTTAATCCTAAAATTCCAGCGCCTCCCAATTTGGGAGGCGCTTTTTTTATGCTTCCCCATTAGTCAACGTAGTGATTAGCGATTAGCGAATAGAGCGGGCGGCAGATTGCCGCCCCTACAGGATTTGGCGGAATTCGCGCCTTTTCAGCAATTTGATTTGTCACCGACACCCGTAGGGGCGGATATTATCCGCCCGCCTTGCCTCCTCCCGGGAGGAGGCAAGGCGGCTGGCCGCAGACGGAGGTGGGTAAATGGGCTGTTATCAGTTTTTTTAATTTGACTTTAACGCCTGTGTATATTATAATATAAACATAAATATTCGGTTTAATTTACAGAGAAAGGGGAATACATATGTCGGATTTATATGAAGGTATCGGCAAGCTGGGCTTCGGCCTTATGAGACTGCCGATGACCGATAAAAAGATCGACGTCGAGCAGACCAAAGTGATGGTCGACAAGTTCATGGAAGCGGGATTCAATTATTTCGATACCGCCTGGGCATACGGCGAAAGCGAGAGCGCGATACGAAAGGCGCTGGTCGACCGCTATCCCAGAGAGAGCTACAAGCTTGCGACCAAGATGGCCGCGTGGATAAACTGCAAGACGCGCGAGGACGCGATCGCGCAGTTTGAGAACTCTCTGAATGTGACGGGCGCGGGATATTTTGATTTTTATCTGCTCCATAACCTGGGTGAGGGGCGCACAAAATTCTTTGACGATTTTAACATGTGGGACTTTGTTATGCAAAAGAAGGCCGAGGGTCTGATAAAGCATATCGGCTTCTCGTTCCACTCGACCCCGCGGGAGCTTGAGGATATTTTGAACAAGCACCCCGAGATGGAATTTGTGCAGCTCCAGATCAACTATGCCGACTGGGACAACTACGCGATACAGTCACGCGGCTGCTATGAGGTCGCGAGGAAACACAACATTCCGATCATAATCATGGAGCCGGTCAAGGGCGGCATGCTCGCGAATCCGCCCGAGTCCGTGAAAAATATCCTGAAAGAGGCGGAACCCGATATGTCGTGCGCGTCGTGGGCGATACGCTTCGCGGCTGACCTTGACGGCGTTATAACCGTTCTGTCGGGCATGAGCAGCATTGAGCAGACCGAGGACAATCTGTCGTACATGAAGGAATTTACGGGACTGACCGACGCGCAGCGCGAAACACTCGACAAGGCGCGCGGAGAAATGGCGAAAATTCCGATCATTCCCTGCACGGTCTGCAACTACTGCGCCAAGGTCTGCCCCAAAAACATCGGCATATCAGGCACCTTTACCGCGATGAATATTATGACGCTCTACGGCGACAAGGCCGCCGCCCGGCACCAGCTGGGATGGCTGGTTAACGGCCACGGCTCGGCCGGAGCGGAGGAGTGCGTAAAATGCGGAAAGTGCGAGGAAGCCTGTCCGCAGCACATCAAGATCAGAGACGAGCTTGAAAAAGTGACCGCCGCGCTGGCGTAAGCAGAAAACTAAAAAAACGATCACCGCCGGAGAGCAGCCTCGGCGGTGATCTTACGCTTGGAACTTAGATTTCGGAAATATAATTTTTATCTCTGTGCCCTTGTCGGGCTCGCTTTTTAAGCTTATCTCGGCGCCGTATATTTGAGCCGCATGCTTTACTATTGAGAGCCCGAGGCCTGTGCCGCCGGTCTCTTTTGAGTGGCTTTTGTCCACCCGGTAGAACCGCTCGAACACGCGCTCGCGGTCGGCCTTGGGAATGCCTATCCCGTTGTCCTTGACCGACACAAACGGCCTGCCGCCCTCGCCGCCGACCGTGATATTGACGTATCCGCCGTCGCGGTTGTATCTCACGGCGTTGTCGCAGAGATTGTATATCATCTCGTGCAGCAGTCCGCGGCTGCCGCAAACGGTTTGTTCATTTCCCGACACGGATATGCTTATGCCGCGCTTTTCCGCTTTAAACCCAAGGCTTTCGGCGGCCTCGCGCGCGATCTCCAAAAGGTCCGCGTCGGTCATCTCTATGTTTCCGCCGCCCTCGTCAAGCCCCGACAGGCTGATTATGTCATCTATCAGCGCCAGCAGGCGTTTTGACTCGGAATTAATGCGCTCCAGAAATCCGTTCACGTCTTTCGGGTCAACTATGCCCTCTTTTAAAATTTCGCTGCATCCCATAATGGTAGTCAGCGGCGTTTTGAGCTCGTGGGAAACGTTGGCCGAAAATTCGCGGCGCATCTTTTCGGCTTCCCGCGCCTCGTTGATTTGAGAAAGCATCTTTTTGTTCTGCTCATCGACGCGCTCAAGCAGCGGTTCCAGCTCCTCGTATGCCTCGTATTCGAGGGGAGCGTCAAGATCGAGGTCGTTTATCGGTCTTGTTATCGAGTGGGTCAGCGCGCCCGCCGCAGCCAGCGCCAGCCCGATAAGCAGCAGCACCGCCAGCAGTATTCCGGGCGCCGCGCCGAACACCGCGCCGAACATGCTTGAGGTCTCGCGGGAGACGCGGATAACTCCGCCGTCACTCAGGCGCAGCGCGTAGTAATAATTTTTCTTGCCGAATGTTTTTGACACGCGCGTGCTCTCGCCCTCGCCGCTTTCGAGCGCCTGTTTGATCTCGGGGCGGCTTGAGTGATTTTCCGCCGCCTCACCGTCCGCGCGGCTGTCAAAAATCACCGAGCCGTCGGCGGCGATCATCGTCACGCGCCCGTCGGGAACAGCCGATTTTAATTCCGAGACCCCGACGGTATCGGCGAGCTCGGCCAGATATCGCGTTTCGGTTTTGATCTCGGATTTGATCTCGCGGGAAAATTCGGCGTAAAACAGAGCCGATGAAATGATCGCGGTTATCACAACGCTCGCTATCACAACGGCCGTGATACCGCGGAATATTTTTGAGCTCAGCTTTGCCGAGCCGTTTTTGAAAATGTTTTTTGCCACTTGCCGTCAATCCTCGATTCTGTAGCCCACGCCACGTACCGTTTTGATTATGCTTCCTCGCTCGCCCAGCTTGCGGCGAAGGGTCCTGATGTGAACGTCGACCGTTCGGGTTTCGCCGTCAAAGTCATAGCCCCACACGCGGTCGAGCAGCGTGTCTCGGGTCATGACCGAGCCGCGGTTCTTGAGCAGCAGACGCAGGACTTCAAATTCTTTTAAGGTCAGCTCGACCTCATTGCCGCCCGACGTTACGATATGCTTTTTCGCGTTGAGATGCACGCCGAAGGCGGAATATTCCTCGTCGGCTTTGCTTTCCGCCGCGCCTCCGCTGCGCCGCAGCACCGCCTTGATCCTCGATATAAGCTCCATGATCCCGAACGGCTTTGTCACATAGTCGTCCGCGCCGCCGTCAAGGCCGCTCACCTTGTCGAACTCGGCGTTTTTGGCTGTGAGAAGTATCACCGGAATATCGCGGGTGTCGGGAGCGGAGCGCAGCTTTTTTAAAATGCTCAGTCCGTCCTCGCCGGGCAGCATTATGTCAAGCAGTATAAGCTCGGGCCTGCCGCCGTTTTTGAGAGCTTCAAACAGCGGTTCGCCGCTCTCAAAGCCTTTTGCCTCAAAGCCCGTGTTTCTGAGGCTGTACACAACAAGCTCGCGGATGCCTCCGTCGTCTTCAACGCAATAAATCATAATACTTTTTCTCCTGTCTTTTTAATCTTTGCGGGATTTATCATCGGTGCTCGCCGGTCACGGAAAATTCTACCCATTCGGCGATGTTCACCGCGTGGTCGCCTATGCGCTCAAGATATTTCGCGGTCATCATCAAGTCGAGAGCCGAGGCGGCCTTTTTCGGGTTCGCGCCTATATATTCCGCCAGCTCGGCGCAGGATTCCTTGAACCAATGGTCGATCTCGTCGTCGCGCCTCATGACGTCCTTTGCCGCGTTGAGGTCCCTCTCAACGAACGCGTCCACGCTTTCGGTCACCATTTTCGAAACTCCGTCCGCCATTTTTTTGATGTGTTCATTGTCAAAGCTGTCGTCAAGATCCGCGTGGCGCACTATTTCGGCGATGTCCGCCGCCTGGTCGCCGATCCTCTCCATGTCGGTTATCATTTTAAGCGCCGAGGACACCGCGCGCAGGTCCGCAGCCACCGGCTGCTGCCTGAGCAGCAGCTTGAGGCAAAGGCTTTCAATATCGCGCTCGGCTCGGTTTATCTCTTCCTCGATCGCGGCAACGCTTTTCGCCGCGTTTTCGTCGCGGAGGAGCAGCGCCTTTACCGCGCTCTCAATGGCGCTCTCGCAAAGAGCGCCCATGTCGGTCATTTCTATGTTCAGCTCGTTGAGCTGTCTGTTAAAATTATCTCTCATAGCATTATCCAAACCTTCCCGTAATATAATCTTCGGTCCTTTTGTCCTTGGGCATCGAGAATATTTGCTCGGTGCCGCCCTGCTCCACGACCTCTCCCAAAAGGAAGAACGCGGTCTTGTCCGAGATGCGGACGGCCTGCTGCATGCTGTGAGTGACTATAACTATAGTATAACTCTTTTTCAGCTCAAGCGCAAGGTCCTCTATCTTGGAAGTTGAGATCGGGTCGAGAGCCGAGGTCGGCTCATCCATCAGCAGCACCTCGGGCCTGACCGCCAGAGCGCGGGCTATGCACAGCCTTTGCTGCTGTCCGCCCGACATTCCGAGGGCGCTTTTTTTCAGTCTGTCTTTCACCTCGTCCCAGATCGCCGCGTCCCGCAGCGATTTTTCAACGATCTCGTCAAGCTTTGACTTTGAGCGAATGCCGTGGGTCCTTGGACCGTAGGCGATGTTGTCGTATATGCTCATCGGGAACAGATTGGGCTTTTGAAACACCATGCCCACCCGTTTGCGCAGGTCGTTGGGGTCGAGCTCCTTGTAAATATTCGCGCCGCAAAGTCTTACATCACCGTCAATGCGGCACCCCTCCACAAGATCGTTCATGCGGTTGAGCGTTTTGAGCAGGGTCGACTTTCCGCAGCCCGAGGGGCCTATAAACGCGGTGATTTGATTTTTCGGTATATCCATGCTCACGCTTTTCAGAGCGTGGAAATCACCGTAGTGCAGATTTAAGTTTTTTATGCTTATAATATTTTCCATGTTTTTATCCTCTTAAATTATTTCAGTGTGATTTTTTTCGCAAGCGCTCCGGACGCCGCGTTGAGCAGCACCACAATAAGCAGCAGCACGACCGCCGTGGCGTATGACTGTTCGGTGTTCAGGCCCTCGCTCCACAGCGCGTACAGATGGACCGCCATCGTACGGCCCGAGCCCAAAAGATCAGGCGGCACCTGCGCCACCGTTCCGGCGGTGTATATCAGCGCCGCGGTCTCGCCAACGATCCTGCCCGTTGACAGCACAACGCCTGACAGGATCCCCGGCACCGCCGAGGGCAGCACTATCTTAAACACGGTGCGCAGCCGTCCCGCGCCCAGCCCGAAGCTGCCCTCGCGGTACGAGTCGGGCACCGACTTCAGCGCTTCCTCGGTGGTGCGCATGATCACCGGAAGTATCATTATAACCAGCGTCAGCGCGCCCGCGAGCAGCGAGTAACCCCACGAAAACGTTGTGACAAACAGCAGGAACCCGAACAGGCCGTACACGATCGACGGTATGCCCTGAAGTGTCTCGGTCGTTATCCTGACAAGGCCGACGAGCTTGTTGCCGCGCTTCGCGTATTCCACAAGATAGATCGCGGAGAACACACCCAGCGGCACCGCGATAAGCAGCGACAGCAGCGTCATAATCACGGTGTTTATGAGCGCCGGGAACAGCGACACGTTTTCGGAGTTGTATGTGGGGCTGAACAGGTCGAGCGAAAGATTCGGGATGCCCTTTAAGAATATATAAATTATCAGGCACAGAAGCGCGCCGAACGTGAGGCATGCCGCGGCATACACAAGCGTCCGAAGCACAGCCGCCTGCGCTTTCGCTCCCGAAACGCCGCCGCTTTTTTGAGGAGCGGCAGCCGTTTTTGCTATAGCGGTTGTTTTGGTCATTTGCTCTCGGACCTCCTTTTCAGCAGCGAAAAGCTGAGATTGATTATCAGAATGAAAACGAACAGCACGACCGCCGTGGCGATCAGAGCCTCGCGGTGCAGGTCGGCGGCGTAGCCCATTTCCAGAACTATGTTGGCAGTCATGGTCCTGACGCCGCGCGTCAGTCCGCCGGGCATGGCGGCTTGGTTTCCCGCCACCATAATGACCGCCATGGTCTCGCCTATCGCGCGGCCTATTCCCAGTATAACGCCCGCCGTAACTCCCGACTTCGCCGCGGGCAGCACCGTCATAAACACCGACCGCTCGTGCGTCGCGCCCAGCGCGCGGGCGCCCTCATAATAGCTTTCGGGTACGGCTCTGAGCGACGATTCGCTGACAGATATTATCGTCGGAAGTATCATAATGCCCAGCACTATCGACGCGGCCAGCATGCTCGTGCCGCTGCCGCCGAATATCTGCCTCACGGCGGGCACGATCACCATAAGCCCGAAAAAGCCGTACACGACCGAGGGTATGCCAGCCAGCAGGTCGACCGCCGGTTTCAGAAATTTGCGGAGCCTGTCGGGGCAGAAACGTGTCATAAACACCGCCGCCAAAATGCCGATCGGCACGCCTATCACGATCGCTCCCGCCGTGACGTAAACGCTGCCCAATATCATCGGCAGAATTCCGTAGATATCGTTGCCGGGCTTCCACTTCTTGCCGAGCAGGAAGTTAAGCAGTCCTATTTTTTTCATGGCCGGGATTCCGTTCGCGAACAGAAACACGCATATCAGCGCCACCGCCAGTATCGACACGCAGGCGCAGAACAGGAACACGCCGCTCATTATGTTTTCTTTAAGCTTGTTTTTCATAACTGTTCCCCGATCTCGCTCCAGTCGGTGAGCTCACCCGTGTATATTTTTCTCACCTGCTCGGAGGTGATCTCGTTTATCGGGTTTGAATTGTTGACAATGACCGCGATCCCGTCAAGGGCTATGACCGCGGCTTTTACGCCCTTTTGCGTTTCACTGTCTTTAAGTTCGCGGCTTGCCATGCCTATGTCGCAAACGCCGTCGATCGCGTTATTTATGCCCGTCGTCGAGTCGCTCTGCTGCACCTCGATCTCGGCGGACGGGTTAACCTCAAGATACGCCTCTTTGAGCTTTTCCATGACCGGCGTTACAGACGATGAGCCCGAGACCACTATCCTGCCCGCGGGCTTTGCTCCGGCATAAGCTCCGAAATTTCCCTCGGAAATATAGCCGTTTTCCTCCGCGACCGCCTGCCCCTCGGCGCTCATTATGAAATCAATAAAATCCCGCGCCGTTTCGGATATGCTGTCTTTTGTAACGATGTTAAAGGGCCTCGACACCTTGTAGCTGCCGTCCTTCACGCCGTCGGCGCTCGCTTCGGCTCCGTCGACCCGCAGCGCTTTAACGCTTGAGTTCAGCGAGCCCATTGATATGTAGCCTATGGCGTTCTCGTTGCCCGCCACGCTCGTCATCATGACTGAGGTGCTGTTTGTCACGCTTGACGCGTCGGTCGTCATATCGACCTTTTCACCGTTTTGCTCTTCCTCAATGCCGAACAGCTCGGTGAAGGCTCCTCTGGTTCCCGAGCCGTCCTCGCGGGATATGACGGTTATTTCTTTTGCCTGCTCCGCGCCGTTTCCGCAGCCCGTCAGTGACGAGCCGATCGCCAGCAGCGCGCACGCGGCCGCGATCCCGTCCGCGAGTTTCGGATGGTTTTTAAAAATGTTCATGGTTTTTCTCTCCTTATCTTTTTTGATTTCGGCTCTATAATAGCGCGGCAATGTAAAATCAACAACCGCGTATGTGTTAATTTTATGTAAAACCGAATCGTGCCTCGGAGTCTGCGCTTGACAGCGGAGCCGAGAAATAGTATTATTATAATATAATTATTTCGGAAAGGACGGAGCGTATGAAATTCGGAGAAAAGGTCAGGAAGCTCAGAAAAGAAAAGGGTATGACGCAGACCGAGCTGGCGGACAGCCTCGGCATAACTCTGCGTACCGTGCAGAACTACGAGGCGGGCTCCGTTCATCCAAAGAGCCGCGATATATACTATCGTCTGGCCGAGATGTTCGGGGTCGACAAAAATTATTTCATGACCGAGGACGAGGAGCTTATCAGAGCCGCATATGAAAGAGGCGGCAGGAAATCGGCGGCCGACGTGGAGGAGCTGATCGAAGGCATCTGCGGCCTGTTCGCCGGAGGCGAGCTGCCCGAGGAGGACATGGACGCGGCGATGAAAGCCATATCCGACGCATACTTCGCGGTCAAAGAGGAGAACAAAAAATACACGCCCAAAAAGTACATAAGCTGATTTTTGAGTTAGTTTTCGGCAATATATTCGGAAGGGGCGGATGACAAAATGTCGGCGGACGATATTCACGGCATGGCGGAGGAACTCAAAAAGGCGCACGGAGATGATCCCGCCGAGATCGCCGAGGATCTGGGAATAAAAATAATCAAGAATTACGAGTTCAAAAAACTGTACGGACTGTACACGGTGATAAAGCGCAGGCGCGTTATAATAATAAACGGAAATCTGGAGCCCTCGGCCGAGCGCGTCGTTCTGGCTCACGAACTGGGCCACGACCGTCTGCACAGAGAGCTGGCTGAAAACCGCGCCGTGCTCGATACCGCGCTGTATGACATGACGGCGCGCCCCGAGTACGAGGCGAACATGTTCGCCGCCGAGCTTTTGATCGGGGACGATGTTGTTTTCGAGCTGATGCGCGGCTACGGCTACAGCGCCGAGCAGACCGCGGCGAGACTGGGGTTTTCGCCGAATCTTGTTATGATAAAGCTGCATTCGATGCAGCTCAGGGGAATGAAGATACCCGCGGTGATCGTTCCCGAAAACGCGATATTCAAAAAGGCGGCCGATTAAAGGCCGCCTTTCGCGTTATTCGGCTTGATTTACAGAACGCCCGCCGCCTCGGTGCACATGATCAGGAACGCGCCCGCTCCGTGCAGGTCGTTCTCGCCTGTGCCTCTGGCGCAGTAGTGAGCGTAGTCGCCGACGCCGGTGCCGACGCAGATGTTGTCAATAATGATGTCGCCCTTGTCGTCATAGCGCAGACGGTTGATTATGCCGGTGTAGCCCTTCTTGGCGTACTCGAGATAAGACTCATCCAAAAATCCGTTCTTGACCGCCTTGCAGATCGAGCCCACAAACAGGCAGGTGCAGGACGACTCAAGCCAGTTGTTCGGGTCGTCGCCCTTGTCGAGGACCTGGTACCAAAGACCCGTTTCGGGATCCTGATATTTAACCACGGCTTTGAGCAGGTCGCAGGCCGCTTTGATCATCGCGTCTCTGTCCTTGTGATCCTCGGGGAAGCTGTCCAGCTCCTCCAGAATCGCGACCGGAACCCAGCCTACCGAGCGTCCCCAGAACTCCGGAGATCTGCCCGTCTCGGGGTCGGCCCAGGGCTGAACCTTGGCGTAATCCCACGCGTGGTACCAAAGACCCGTCTTTTCGTCTCTGGTCTTTTCCTGCATCATCAAAGCCTGGAACGCGCAGAGGTCGAACAGTTCGGGCGCGTCAAAGGTCTTGGCGTACTCGGCGCAAATGGGGCCCGCCATATAAAGGCCGTCGAGCCACATCTGCTCGGGGTATCTGCCCTTGTGCCAGAATCCGCCCTCGGGATTCTTGGGGAAGTCCTTGATAAGCGGGATAAGCGTGTCGAGAGCCTTCTTGTATCTGGGATCCTGCGTTTTTTTGTAGAGCAGATACAGAAGCACTCCGGGCTGCATGTCGTCAAGCTGGGTGGTGTCAAACTTGGTAATGTTTCCGTCCTTGTCGATTATCGAGTCAACCCACGCCTTGCTGTATTCGTAATATTTTTCGTCCTTGTCAAGCAGGTATGTATGCTGAACTCCCGAAAGGAACACGCCCTGATGATAGTGGAAGCGGCCCTTTGGGGGCAGGTCCTCCGCCGCGAACTTGTGCATAAGCGCGTCGCACGCCATCTCGGCGTACTCGAGCGCGCTGTGACCGTTAACCATTAATTCGTTCATGATATACTCCTCCGTTTCAAAATTTTTTCGGCTGATTAAATTATACCAAATAAAAGAATTTATGTCAATGAATTTTTGTGCATATTTGAAAAGCCCGTCTACGGAAACGAGACGGGCCGAAACGTCGTTATTGAAACGCGGGTTGTTTGAAGTTGGAATCTTTGAAAGGATTATCCTCGGGGGAGGGCTCGGAGAGGCTGAAATACATTCTCGCAGCCTCGGTGGTGCCGAAGTCTCGGTTCGAGCCGCTGTGCTGCACCTTGTTGAACGCCTCGCGGAACATGGCGTTGTGCGCCTCCTCGCGGTTTAAAAGAAAGTCGATGGTCTCTTTCACCTTTTTGTCGTCGATCTGGCGGTAGAGGTACTCGTATACCACCTTGGCGCGCTGCTCCGACGCGATGTTTGACAAAAGGTCGGCGCACAGGTCCCCGGTCACGCTCACATAGTCGCCTGTCCATGAATAGCCCGACGCGTTTATAAGTCCCGGATTGAGCCCCAGCAGCACGTGCGTCTCGATCTCGCCGACGCCCGTTTGGTCATAGTCAACATCGTGGCCGTTTAAAAGGTTAATCGTCTGCGCCACCATCTCCATGTGGCCCAGCTCCTCGGCCGCGATGTCGAGGAACAGATCCTTGATCTCCTGATTCTTGATCCTGAAGCTTTGCGACATATACTGCATTGCCGCTTTGAGCTCGCCGTTGGCTCCGCCCAGCTGCTCCTGCATCAGCGCCGCGTACTGCGGGTTTGGCTTTTCAACGCTCACCGGCTGAAAAAGCTGTTTTTCGTGTTTGAACATATTTGACACTCCTTTGTATATTGATATATACAGTTTGCGCCAAATTTTATAAATTATGCGTTGTCAAGCGTCAGGTTTATCAAATCCAATGTGTGCGCTGTTCCCGTCTCGCTGTCGGTCAGCGTCATTGTGAGGCCGTCTCCGCTGACCTCGGGTTCCGCGGCGGCGCTCACGCCGTATGCCTCTATAATGAATGACAGAGGCATAACAAGGCCGTTTGAGCAGACCTTGTAAATATCATGGTTCCCGAATTGATTTGAATAATCGATGACCGAATACTCATCGCTTTGATAGAGATAATTTTTCTTTATCTTGCCCGAGAAATCGGTCTCGTCGTATATCGAGCAGACCTTTTCAAGCTGTGATTCAAAGCTCGGAAAACCGCTCATCGTCGTGTCTATTATCAAGCTTCCGTCGCTCATTCGGGCGTCGATCCCGGCGGATATTACGCGGCCGTCAAAGTCAAAGGGCTCAACGCTAAGATCGTCGATCCTCATCATCGGCTCGCCGTCGATTTTTACCGAGCTTACCGCCACACCGTTCACGAATATTTCGGGCTCGCCCCAAGCGGTCATTGTTCCCGCTTCCGAGCCCGGCGCCGCGGGCTCAGCGGGAGCCTTGCCGCCCTCGCCTCTTTTTAAGAGAATTATCATATCGTCGCTTGTGTAAGTCACGTCAAAGCCGAAATCCGTGAGGGTATAGGGGCTGATGTACACCCGGCCGTCTGCCTCGCAGGCGCGGACGGGCACGCCGTCGATCTCCACGGGATATTCGGGAGTGACCGCCGTCTTGCCGATCGGGCTTTCGGGCGCCGGGAACCGCTGCATAAAATCGGCGTCGGGGTCGGGCTCGTTCTCGCTGAGCGGAGTTATGATATAGCTGTGCAGGTCCATAACGTAGTCTCCGCTGCGTCCGCCGCCGCGCTCTCCCGTGAAATACAGCTTGTCGCCGCTCATGCCGGTTATTTCTATAAGGGTTTTGCCCCATGTATTGTTAAAGCCGTAATAATAAAACACGTTGTTTATATTGTTGGAGCGGCCCATGTCCATGAACTGCCTGAAGGTAGTAAACGTTCCGTGGGGCGTGCCGCTTTGGGAGCATATGACAAGATCAAAATCGGTGCCCGAGTAAGTGTTTTCGTAGTTCCAGTTAAATTTGTTTTCGGGGTCTATAAACTTTTCGATCTGCTTTTCCTTTGGCTCGGACGGCAGAGGATTTATATCAATGATCCCGTCGGCGCGGTCGTATCTAAGGCCGTAGTCATATTCTCCGTTTTGGTTTGCGCCGCCCAGAATATCAGCCTTGACGGCAGTTTTTCCGCCGATGTTGTAGGCCTTGATATAAACGCCGTTAAACACCACCGTGATATCCGACTCGCCGCCGTATTCCGCGTCGCCGTATGACGCCGCCGATACAGTCGGGCTTTGGGGAGCGCTTTCGATCCGGTTCACAAACATGGTGTTTATGCTGCCGTCGTACGCTGTCGAAAAACCGCAGGCGCTCAGATCCTCAAGGGCGATAAATGTCTCGCAGCCCAAGGTCGCCGCGCTTATCTCGGCTCCGTTAACGCGCACGCGCACGCTCGAGCTCAGCACCGGCACGGGGATCAGGTCGGTCAGATCGAACTGATAGTATTTGTTGTCGTTGTGGTTTATCCAAGTGAGGGAGTGGCCGTCGGCGCTCACGGAGAAATCCGTGGCGGCCGACATGTCTATGCCGTAGTCAACAAGAAGGTCGGTGATCGGGATCACGTGTCCGTTCCGCAGTATCTTGTAAAGCTTTCCTTTGCGCTGCGCCAGCCAAAAATCCCGGTCCATGTCTATTATCATGTCTCCGCTGCTGAGCACGGCCGACGACTGCTCGTCAAACGTCGGGTAGCCGCTGCCCGTCGTGTCTATGATCAGCGAGCCTTCCGCCGTCTTTTCCGCCGATATTCCGCAGCAGGGCACGTTTTCGTCAAACGGCAGGGTTTTCAGATCATCGACGCGTATCGCGGGAATATCTCCCGCGTACATCGTGTCGCAGGGCACGCCGTTTACGTAGACTTTCGGTTCTCCGCTTTTGTATGCGGGCTCGAGCGATTGGTCCGCGGCCGGAGGCTTTCTGTCTCCGCCACGCTTTTTGACGAGCATTATTATATTATCGTCCCGATAGGTCTCGTCAAAGCCGAATGCTTTCAGCGCGTCGATGCCGAGATATACTTTCTCGTCCGATATGTAGGCGCCGACTTCGGTCCCGTCAACAATAACGTTAAGCGCGCTGTCGGCAGTCGAGTCGGGCGCCGCGCCGGGCGCGGGCATTCCGCTCGAGCCGCCAGAGTGGAAGCCTCCGCCTCCGCCGAATCCGCCTCCGCTTGTGCTGAATCCGCCGGCGGCGGATCCGCCCGATGTCTTGGCTGTCGCCGCGGGAGAAGGCGAGGGCGAGGTTGATGGAACCGCGGATGCCGTGGGCGCCGCGGTGGGCACAGGCGTCGGCGTGGCCGCGGGCGCCGCGCTGTCAAGCGTCAAAAGGCGCTTGCCGTCATCGTAGCTGCATATCATTCCGTATTTTTCGGGCACGCCCAATTCTTCGACTATGACCGCCATTTTGCCGTCTATGGCGTAGGCGTTGACCGGTTTGCCGTTGAAGATAACCTTTATGTCGGTCTCGTATGTGTATCCGGCGGTGCCTCCGACGGTGCCGCGGATTATCGAGGGCATGTCCTTGGGCGTTTCTCCGGTTTGGTTCACAAACAGGGTGCGTATGCTGTCGTCATAAGCCACGGTAAAGCCGTAGTCTTTAAGATCCTCCATCGCGATCAGCGTCCTGCCCTCAATGCTGAATGAGGCTATGTCGGCGCCGTTGACGCGGGTCAGTATATCGGTGGTGTATATCGTGTCAACGATGTCGCCCACCGCCGCGTGAGCGGGGCATACCGAAATGACGGCGCAGAGCCCCGCTGAGCACAATATATTTCTTATCGCTTTTTTAAGTTTCATAATCCACACTCTCCTAAATATATGAACTGAGAATATTATACCATATTATTTAGACGATTTCAACAGCTGTTTTGTTCCCGATTTACAGGAAAAATTTTACGAAAGTTATCTGCGCATATACCTTGACAAACGCAAAATAATTTCGTATAATAAAAACGTGATACGAAAATCATTTTCATATCAAACTTTTATCTGATAACTATAGTGGAGCCGATATTATGAAAAGCAAAGAAAAAATAATACTTCACAGCGATATGAATAACTTTTACGCCTCGGTGGAGTGCATGTTGAACCCCGAGCTTCGGGATAAGTATGTGGCGGTCTGCGGCAGGCAGAAGGACCGCCACGGCATCGTGCTGGCGAAAAACGAGAAAGCGAAGGCGCTGGGCGTCGCGACAGGCGAGCCCGTGTGGCAGGCTTTGCGCAAGTGCCCGATGCTGGTCACGGTCGACCCGCATTTTGATATTTATATGAAATATTCAAAGCTGGCGCAAAAGATCTATTACAGATACACCGATCTTATAGAGCCATTCGGCCTCGACGAGTGCTGGCTGGACGTCAGCGGCAGCACGCTGCTGTTCGGCTCGGGCCGCGAGATCGCCGACAGTATCAGACGCGACATAAAGCGCGAGCTGGGTCTTACGGTCTCGGTGGGCGTGTCGTTCAACAAAATTTTCGCCAAGCTGGGATCCGATATGAAAAAGCCCGACGCGGTGACCTGCATAGACCGCGAAAATTTCCGCGAGAAGATATGGGGGCTTCCGGCGTCCGAGCTGCTGGGCGTGGGGCGCGCCACCGCGAAAAAGCTGGCGCGGCACGGCATATACACCATCGGACAGCTGGCCGGGGCCGACCCGGAGCATCTGCGCGGCTGGCTGGGCGTGAACGGGGTCAGGCTGAATGCCTTCGCCCGCGGCCAAGGCGGCGTGAGCGTGGCGCCGAGCGGTTACGCTCCGCCGATAAAGTCGATAGGACACGGAATAACCTGCACCGCCGACCTTGGCACCGACGCGGAGGTGCGCAAGGTCATGTTTGCCCTGTGCCGCGATATTTCGCACAGGCTGCGCAAGCACGGGTTCATGGCGCGGGGCGTGTCGGTCTCGATAAAGGACACCGAGCTCAAGAGCCGCGAGTACCAGCGTATATTCAAAAAGTCCGTTCGCGGCTCGCGGGAGCTTACCGAGAGGGGCTTTGAGCTGTTTTGTGAAAATTATGATCGAAAGCTCCAGGTTCGGGCGGTCTCCGTCCGCGCCATATATCTGACGGATGAGAACGAGCCCGCCCAGGTGGGCATGTTCGACAATATAAACCGCGAGCTCAAGCGCGACCGCATAGAGCTTGCGATGGAGAATATCCGCGGAATGTACGGCAAATACGCCGTATCGTACGCGGGCTTGATGGGAGATCTGAAGCTCCCAAACGAAAAGGAGATAAACCCAGTGATGCCCAACACGATGATCGTTTAATTTTTATAAAATTCGCTGATATTGTTTTTATACTCTCTCGGCGTCACGCCGTATATCTGCTTGAACGCGCGGTTGAATGTCCTCTGGCTGGAAAATCCCGCGTTCAGGCAGATATTTGTTATGCTGTCGTTTGTGGATCGTATCAGCCCCGCGGCGTACTCGGTGCGGAGCAGAGCAAGATAGCTGCGGAAATTGATACGTATCCTGTTTGAAAATATATGCGAAATATAATATTTGCTGACGCTGAATTCCTCGGCCAGAGTATCGAGAGAAATGTCCTGCTTGAAGTTAAGCGATATGTATTCTATCATTTTTTCCGCGAGGCTCTCAACGGGGATATGTTTATCTTTATTTATCTTGATTTTTTTCAGAAGCTTTGATATAATTACCAAAGACCAACCGAGTTTTTCGGAAAACGAGGTGCAGTCGGCGATCCCCGTGAAGGCGCAGGCCGTTTCCTTGTCCACCTCCGTAATAAGCGGAGACTCGGGCCGCGAGTTGGAAATATCGGGAAAAATGTTTCCGAATATCCTCGGGTGGCAGATCACCAGCACTCCGTCCGCGGGGCGCACATTATCGCGGTAGTAGTGGTGCACGATGTCGGGAAAGATTATCGCGGCCTGTCCGGCTTTGACCTCGTATTTTTGGCCGTCGATATTCACGTGCTGGCCGCCCTCGAAAACATACACGATCTCGATGTGCTTGTGCAGATGGGCGTGGAACCTGATCTCGCGGTAGTTGTGTATCACGTTAAGGTCCGACGGCTGGATTTCATAAAAGGGCACCATAAAAATTACCTCCCGAAAACAGCAAATTTTGGCTTGTATTTTGATTTTACCGACTATTATTATAGCGCATTATAGTTTAAAATACAAGAATAAAAATTTTAACAATTATTAATTTGAGCAATAACCGTTACAATATCGAAAGGCGGAAAGAATATGGCAAAAAGCAAAAAAATACCCGCGTATCTTGACGAGAGCTTATCGTTCGAGGAGCGCGCGGCTGACTTGGTCTCGCGCATGACCCTTGAGGAAAAGGCGTCGCAGCTCAAAAACGAGGCGGCGGCGATCCCGCGCCTGGGGGTCTCGGCCTATAACTACTGGCGCGAGGCGCTGCACGGCGTGGCGCGGCAGGGCAAGGCGACCAGCTTTCCCACAAGCCTCTCCATGTCAAACACATGGAACCTCGATCTGGTGCGCCGTGCGGCCGAGATAACCTCGACCGAGGCGCACGGAAAAAATCCGCGCACCGATCTTTCATACTGGAGCCCGACCGTCAACATGGCGCGCGATCCGCGCTGGGGCAGAAACGAGGAGACCTACGGCGAGGACCCGTTTCTCAGCGGCAGGCTGGGGAGCGAGTTTGTCAAGGGAATGCAGGGCGGCGACAAAAAGTATATAAAGACCATCGCGACGGTCAAGCATTTTGTCGCCAACAACGTGGAAAAGGAGCGCCGCGTGGGCGCCTCGGTCATGAGCGAGCGGACCCTGCGCGACTACTACGCCCGCGTGTTCCAGAACATAGTTGAAAGCGCGGCTCCGGCATCGGCCATGAGCTCGTACAACGCGACCACGATATACCGCGGCGGAAAGCTGCTCTATGACTACGTTCCCGCCACGGCGAATCCGTATATTTTAAAAGACCTGCTGCGCCGCACCTGGGGCTTTAAAGGCTATGTCACGGGCGACTGCGGCGCGTTCGGCGACCTTAACAACACCGCGGCATACAAAACCGTGCTGTTTCCGGGTGAGGATATAAACGCCGTGCCCCAGTCGGCGGCGACGGTGAAAGGCTTTCTGAATGGAGCCGACACCGACTGCGGATATTCGGCCTCGGCGGGCAGCGTGCTCGAGGCGGTGAAAAACGGCAGCATAACCGAGGACGAGCTGAATATAAACATATACAATTTGTTCCTTCAAAGGATGCGCACAGGCGAGTTTGATAAAAATCCGCCCTACAGAGAAATAACCGCGGACGTATTGGAGACGCCTGAGCATATTGCGGTCGCCGAGGAGGCCGCCGAGCAGTCGTGGGTGCTGCTGAAAAACGACGGCATACTGCCGCTTGACAAAAGCATAAAGAGCGCGGCGCTGGTCGGCGCTTTGGCGGACGAGATCGTGCTGGGCGACTACTCGGGCTCACCCGAGCGCACCGTCACGCCCCTTGAGGGGATATCGGCGGAGCTTAAAAAAGCCTGCCCGGGCGCCGAGCTCAAATATTTGGGCGGCGCCACCGACGACACGCCGCTGATGAACATACGGGGCATGAGGCTTTTGCTGAAAAACGGCGGAACCAGAGAAGTTGATCTCGGCTCGGCGAAAGCCGAGGGCATGGAGAGCGTGGAGTTTGGATTTTTCGGAGTGACCCGAAAGGGCGCGGCGCTGATCCCGAGCGTTGATTTCAGAGACGTCGTTTCGGTCGAGGCCGATATCGAGCCGCTGGCCGGAGGCAAAATCAAGCTGTACTACGGCTTCGGCGGCCCTCAGGTGGCGGAGCTCAAAGCCTCCGACCCAAAGGGCGGCTATACCGGAGAGGCGGGCGGCTACTGCGAGACCGCCGACCTTTATATCGAGTTTGAGGCCGAGGCGGGTATGTTCTCGGTTGACAAATACAGAAAAGAGCTCGACGAGGCGGACGTCATAATCGCCTACGCGGGCACGACGCTCTCCGATTCGGCGGAGTTCAACGACCGAGGCAGTATCGCGCTGCCCGAGAGCCAGGCCCACGTCCGCGCGCTCACGGAAACGTACCCCGAAAAGACGGTTGTCGCGCTGCAGACGGTTGGACAGATAGACGTCGAGCCCTTCGAAAAAGGCGCGAGGGCGATACTCTGGACGTCGTATAACGGCCAGACCCAGGGCTCGGCTATAGGTCGAGTGCTGTGCGGCGCGGTAAATCCCTCGGGCAAACTGACGACCACATGGTACAAAAACTCAGACCTTGAAAAAATGCCCGTGGGCGTAAAGGGAACCGTGGGCGACGACGGCATTACAAGATACTATAACAATTACGAAATAAAGTCGGACGATAAAAAAGACTTCCCCGGCAGGACGTACAGATATTATAAAAATACACCGGTCTACCCGTTCGGATTCGGACTGAGCTATTCGGAATTTGAATATAAAAACCTGAGGCTTTCAAGCGCCGCGGCGGGGGCCGACGGCGAGATCGAGGCACTTGTCGACGTCACAAACACAGGCGGCGTTTTCGGCATGGAGACCGTGCAGTTCTATGCGGGATTCCCGAATATCAAGGGGCTGCCGAAGATATGCCTTGTGGGCTTTGAGAAGCTTGCGCTCGGTCCCGAGGAGACCAAGACCGCCGCGGCGAAGATAAGCATGCGCGATTTGAGATTTTTTGACGAGGCGGTGCAAAAGACCGCGGTCCATCCCGGAAAATACAAAATATACGCGGCGAAAAACTCGGCCGATTTAGGCCTTTCGGCGGAATTTGAGATCACGAGCGGCATAACGCCGACGCTCAAAACCGTGGCGGCGCTGCCGAGCGGCGTGATAGTCCGCGGACTGGTGAGCGGAGATATGGTCGAGACGGTCACAAGCGTTCGCGCGGAGCTTTCCGCGGCGCTGACCGACGAGAGCTTTCTCAAACTAAACGAAACCAATACAAAATACAAAAGCGATAACGAGGAGATCGCCCGAGCGGAGGCGGACGGAACAGTCCTGCCCGGACCCTGCGGCGGCGTCACGATGATCACCGCGGCTGTCACATTCGGCGGCGAGACAAAGAGCGCGCAGTTCCCGATCGTGAATATCCCCGAGCTCAAGGCGGACGAAAAAAGCAAAGCCGATGCCGAGGCAAAGCTGAAAGCCGCTCGGAGCGGACTGCGCCCCGAGGCGTATTCGGAAAACAATCTAAGGCTGCTTGACAAAATTTTTTCGGACGGGATCGGCAGGATAGGTCGAGCGGTCAAGCTTGACGAGTTGAAAACAGCTCTTGATGAAACGCTGCGCGATCTTGAAAACGTTGAGCCCGACAAACTTGAAATGAGCCTCGCGGTCGAGGCGGTCGGCGCCGAAAACGGCGTTATCGGAAAGCGCGGAGAATACGCGCTTATCGCCAAAGACGGAACGGGAGCCGAGATCGGCGCCGCGTGGAGCGCGGAGGATCTTAGCGGCTCAAAACGGAAAACCGCCGAGCTTAAAGATAAAAAGCTGATCGCGTCGGGCAGCGGCCTTGTGAGGGTCCGCGCAGTCGATATTGAAAACCTGCGCCGCGGTGAAAGCCTTATATACATAAATCTGCCGATCGAGGCCGAGACTGCCGATAACGGCGGCGGCGCCGACCTGACCGCGAAGGACGGCGGAACGGAAAGCGGAGGATATGCCGCGAGTACCGGAGCGCGCGTTTTGAAATACTGCGGCCTGAATATCGAGAACTTGAAAGAGGTTTGTCTGAGGTACCGTTTCGGCGGCCCTGCGGCCGCGGTTCGGCTTATGTCGGGCGGCTCGGTGATCGCCGAGGGCATAGCGGAGCCGACCGATGACTGGAGCGAGATCACGCTCAAAGCGGACCCCGCGGCGATACGCAAATGCGGAGCCGATTTTAACGGCCTTGCGGATATCGGGCTCGCGGCGGGCGGCGCCGATATTGACAAGTTTAAAATGATATACGAAGAGACGGATGCCGATGCTCCTTATAAGATCGCCGCGGTCGAGTGCGGCACCGGCGGCAAAGCTGCCGCTTATGTGAATTATGTCGGCGTCGGTGAGCCGAAGTCCGACACGCTGCGCTGCGGCGGCAAGACCGCGGCGGTTTGTGGCGGCGGTGTATACGAGATCGAAACCGGCGCGAAAGAGGGGGAGGAGATAACCCTCAATATTTGCGGAGCCGAGACAAAGCTCAAGTATTCCGCGCCTAAAGCTCCGCGCCGCGTGATATATTCCGCGAGCGACCCGGCCTACGCGGCGCTGTTCGACAAAAGCGGCGCGGTCAAGCTGCCCGAGATCAACGGCCTCACGGGCTACGGGCCGCTGAAATACCACACCTGCACCGAGTATGATTTTGATACCGGCGGAGAAAAGCTGAAGTTTACCCGCGACTGGCAGGGCGGAGAAGGCGGCGAGGACAGAGCGTGTCTGTTCTTCACTACCGAGGCGCCCTGCCGCGTGACGGTCATATTCGACGGCGGCGAGGACAGAGAGCAGTACATAGTCCAAAACGGCGTGCGTCTGGCGTCGGGGCTCTCGCATCCCGGGCATAAAACGGTCGTATCGGCCGAGACTGCCGACACATCGGCTCCGATTTACACCTACGGCGGAGGCGCGAACAAGAGCCTGTACGCCGTGATCGTGGACTACCGCGGCGGAGCGGAGCCGAATCAAAAGACTGTACAAAGTCTCAGTGCGGATATAGGATTCGCGAGGCTTGACAGAAACATAAACGGCGAGGAGAAGATATATCTCAGCGACACGGGCAGACAGTGGAGCGAGGTCGATCTGAGCGTCATCGGCTTTGACAAGCCGCCGAAGATCTGCGGCATAGCGGCATACAAAGACAGGCTGTACGCGGGCTGCGGCGGCGGAGAGGTTATAGTCATAACCGACTGTCCCAAATGCCGAACGCGCAAAAAGGTCTGCGATTTTGACATAAAGAGCATAGATATTTCAGACGGCGTTATGATCTTGCGCGGAGACGGCGCGGACGAGAGAAAAGAGATCTCGATGACCGCCATGGGCGCCGATCAGATAAGCATAGACGAGGCGATGGCTCTGATCGCGGGCGGCGCTGCCGCGATAGACGTGCGCGAGCGCGAGGTGTTCAAAGCCGAGCCGACGAGATTAGAGGGCGCGGTCAATGTGCCGCTTAATGAGCTCCAAAAGATATCGACCTACGGCCGCGAGACCAAGATCGTGTTCTGCTGCAGCAGGGGAATCTGGTCCGCCGAGGCGGTGCTGCGCGCCAAGGAAATGGGATTTGAAAACGTTTATTATTTGGTTTAATAAAAATTGGAGATGATAAAATGAAAAATGTGACATTGGGAAAAACGGGCATAACCGTTTCTCAAAACGCGTTCGGCGCGCTGCCGATACAGAGGGCCGACAAGGAGACGGCGGTAAAGATCCTGCGCAGGGCATACGAAGGCGGCATGAACTTTTTCGACACCGCCCGAGCCTACAGCGACAGCGAGGAAAAGCTGGGCATGGCTTTCGGCGGCATGGGCGTGCGCGACAAGATGTATATTGCCACCAAAACCATGGCTCACACGCCCGAGGAGTTTTGGGAGCAGCTCGACACCTCGCTTAAACTGCTCAAGACCGACTATATCGACATATACCAGCTGCACTGCGCCGACAGATGCTACGCGCCGGGAGACGGCACGGGCATGTATGAGTGTCTGCTCAAAGCAAAGGAGCAGGGAAAGATCAGGCATATCGGAATAACGGCGCACAAGATCCGGGTGGCCTTTGACATAGCCGAGTCGGGGCTATACGAGACACTCCAGTACCCGTTCAGCTACCTTTCTTCCGAGCGCGAGATCGAGCTGGTGAAGCTTTGCGAGAAAAACGGCGTGGGATTTATCGCCATGAAGGGGCTTTCGGGCGGACTGATAACGCGCTCCGAGGCGGCGATGGCGTTTATCTCGCAGTTTGACAATGTGCTCCCCATCTGGGGCATCCAGCGCGAGAGCGAGCTCGACGAGTGGCTCGCCTATTTTGAAAACACGCCAAAAATGACCGACGAGATAAGAAAATATATTGAGAGCGAAAAAGAGGAGCTCAGCGGCGAGTTTTGCCGCGGCTGCGGCTACTGCATGCCCTGCCCCGCAGGCATCTTGATAAACAACTGCGCCAGAATGTCGCTGATGCTGCGGCGCGCGCCCTCCAAGGCGTGGCTGACCGAGGCGATGCAGGCCGAGATGAAAAAGATCGAGAACTGCTTAAACTGCGGACAATGCAAATCAAAATGCCCGTATGAGCTCAACACGCCCGAGCTTCTTAAGAAAAACTACGAGGACTACAAAAAAGTCCTCGCCGGAGAGGTCGAAGTTTAAAACAGGATCGGAGATACATATGAAAATAATTAAATGCGAACCAAAGCACCTCGACGCGGCGGCGGAATTTTATGACATGGTGACCGCGTATCTCGCCGGGCATATAAACTATCCCAAGTGGACGCCCGGCGATTATCCGGGCCGCGCCAGCGCGGAGGCGGCAATAGCCGAGGGCAGCCTGCACGCCTGCGTCGAGGACGGAAATATCCTCGGCCTGTTCGTGATTTGCGAGGATCCTCAGGGCGACTACTCGGTCGGCGAATGGAGCGCGGACCTCAGGCCCGATCAGGTTCTGACCGTGCACGCCCTCGCCTCCGATCCGCGGCTCTACCGCAAAGGCATCGGCAGGGCCATGGTAGAGGAATGCGTGAAGATTGCGAGAGAGAGCGGCAAAAAGGCGCTGCGCCTCGATGTGGTGCCCACAAACACGCCGGCGATGAGACTTTATGAATCAATGGGCTTTAAATACGCCGGCACCAAGGACTTAAAGCGAGGCATCCCCGAGATACCCGAGTTTTGCCTGTACGAGCTGAATTTATAGCAAAAAAATGACCGCTTTGGGGAAAGCGGTCCAAAAAATTAAAAGGGAGGGAGTTATGTTTTAACTCTGTAACAATGACTTGCTACGATAACTATTATACCCCCTTTTTTCGAAAATGGGTTAAGAAAATGTGAAAAAGTGTTGAACAAATTGTTAACATTGTCGTTTTTCTTTAAATTTAAGCCCCGCGCGGGCGGCGTTAGAGATTATTTTATAACCAAACTAACGATAAATCGGAATTTGAATTCGTCAAATACAAGGGAAAATTGCAGAAAGGGCAGAAAAGAAAATGAAATTATTATTTATGATTGGAAATGCCGCTGTGGGCAAAATGACTGTCGGCCAAGAGTTGGCGAAAATAACCGGACTGAGATTGTTTCACAATCATATGACCATTGAACCGGTCATTAAAATTTTTGGACAGTATAACGGCGCAGTAATAAGTAGGCTTCGTCAGGTTGTGTTTGAGGAGTTTGCCAAGACGGATAATTATGGGATGATTTTCACCTATATGTGGGCTTTTGACCAGCAGTCTGACTGGGATTATGTGGAGTATGTAAAGAATATTTTTATGCCATACGATACGGAATTCTACTATGTAGAGCTTGTTGCCTCCCGTGAAGTTCGCTTAAAGAGAAACGCAACGGATAATCGCCTTCTAAATAAAGCCTCAAAAAGAAATGTTCCGGTGTCCAACCAAAGACTGATAGATGATGATAAAAAATATCGCCTTGAGAGTATGGACGGGGAAATTCCGTTTGAAAATTACATGAAGATCGACAACACAAACCTTGCGCCTGATGTTGTTGCGCAGATGATAAAAAATCAATTTGATCTTTGATTCA
>CANPWW010000019.1 GCA_947585115.1 uncultured Monoglobus sp. | reverse complement strand
AAGAGGACTTGAACCTCCATGAGATTGCTCTCACATGGACCTGAACCATGCGCGTCTGCCAATTCCGCCATATCCGCTCGTCTTTCTCAAAACGACTTTATTATTCTACAACAATTATCCCGCGTTGTCAAGAGTTTTTTCTGATTTTTTCTAAAATTTTTTGTGCGGTGCGCGTGGCGGTGTGCAATTTTTTGCGCCGTCTGCCGGCGCGTGTGCAATTTTTTGCCGTTGATTTCGGGTATAATATTCTCATAATCTTTAAAAAACGCCGAAAATACGGCGATTTGTCGAAAGTTTTTTCAAAAAAAATATTGACAAATATTGTTTTCCGTGTTATAATGTTACAAAATTGTTACAGAAGTGTTTCGGAAACATTGCTGCAACATAACAGAAGATTTAATATTTTAAGGTTTCAGGTATTTTCAGGCAAGTTAGGAGTGTTAGAATGAGAGCTGCTGTTTCGGATTTATTCCGCAGGCGCGGGTTTGACGGAAACGCCGCCGAGGATATTCGCCGAGAGTCGGACGCGATGAGGACCGGCACGCTTAGCCGTATCGCGGAGATGAAGCGCGAGATCTCTCTGCTCATCAGCGAGTATGACGAGAGAGCGGAGGAAGAGCAAGAGACGGTTGTCCGCCCGAACGAGGCGAAGGTGACGGGGGAAGAGTTTGAGCCCCTGTGCAACAGTGTGCGGATTATTAAGCTGAAGAACAGCTGACACAAAACCCGATATGCCAAAAACGCCCTGTTTTGCGGGGCGTTTTAAATACGCAAAAAACCCGCGGTTTTATCCGCGGGCTTTATTGAATTAAACTATTTTACTGTCTTTTTTGTTGCTGCGGTTTTGGCTGCCGTCTTTTTTGCGGCGGGCTTTTTCTCAGCGCTCTTTTTGGGAGCGGGCTCGGCCTTCTTGGGCTCGGCCTTTTTAGTCTCCGCTTTCTTAGGCTCGGCCTTCTTTACGGGTGCCTTTTTTGCGGGAGCTTTCTTTGCCGCGGGCTTCTTGGCGGGAGCTTTTTTCGCACAGCCCGCGAGCGCCAGGAACGCGTCGGGATTGCCCGAAACAACGATGTCGCCTCTCGCTATCGCGTTTGCCGCGCTGAGCTTTCCGGTAAGAACCTTGCTCAGATCGCCGTAAACCAGCTCAACAGCCGCGTCACAGTCGTAATAATCATAGCCCTGAACGTCGAGCTCGCCGGTTTTGGTCGAGATGTACATAATACCTTTGCAGTCGCTGTTGGTGAACTGGATCTGCACCGCGACATTTCCGATCTTCTCCGCGCTGGCATTCTCCATTATCGCCTGAACTCTGCCGACTGCCTGTTCGAAAGTCATTTAAAATCACCTTTCTTTTTACAAGATTTGTTTAATTTTTAAATAAATTATAACCTAACGAAAGATGTATGTCAATATTTTTTACTAATTTTTTTGCAACTTGTACTAATTTATTAGCGTTTTTTTAAAATTTGTGCCCAATTTACACTATCAGCAACACCGCATTTGCCAATAATTTTGTAATCAGGCAGAGCGCGACGCCGATCACGCATGGTGTTAAAAACGAAAGAGCCAGCGTTTTCAGGCTTTTTGTCTCTTTATAGATCGTGATTAGGGTCGTGGCGCAGGGCCAGTGGAACAGCGTCAGGATCATCATGTTGACCGCGGTGAGCAGCGTCCAGCCGTTTTGCGAAAGGAGCGCCGACAGATTTGAAAGACTGTCCGCGTCGGTCATGGCGCCCGCGGCGGTGTAGCCCATGATAAGGATAGGCATTGTTATCTCGTTGGCGGGCAGCGACAGGATAAACGCCAGCAGTATGAACCCGTCAACTCCTATGAGCTGTCCGGCGGGGTCGAGCAGCAGCGACAGCCGCGTCAGCATCGGCGCGCCGCCCGCGTCCGTGTTCGCGAGGAGCCAGATCACCGCGCCGGTGGGAGCCGAGACCAGTATTGCGCGGCCCACGATCTTTATCGTTCTTGTGACGAGCGAAACCGCAAGCGTTTTGAGTATTTCGGGACGGCGGTACTCGGGCAGCTCCATGGCAAAGGCGGCCTCGCCCCCGCGGAACAGAGTTTTTGAAAAAAACAGAGACGCGCCCCAGCTCACCGCGAAAGCGAGGCAGATCAGAGCCAGTACGCACAGCATTGGCATAAGCCCCGCGAGACGGTCGGGAACCATGCCGCCGATAAAAATCGCGGACAGAGAGATAAGTATTGCGAATCTGCCGTTGCAGGGTATCAGGCTGTTGGTTATGACGGCTATCGTCTTCTGTTTTTCGTCGGGCATAATGCGGCAGCCGCAGACGCCGACCGCGTTGCATCCCAGCCCCATGCACTGTGTCAGGCATTGCTTTCCGCTCATGCCGCAGCGGGCGTAGCACCTGTCCAGATTAAAGGCGATCCTCGGCAGGAACCCCGCGTCCTCCAAAAGCGTGAACAGTGGGAAAAATATCGCCATTGGCGGCAGCATGACCGCCACTATCCATGTGACTGTGCCGTATATCCCGTCGACCAGTATGCCCTTGAGCGGGCTTGGGACACAGGCGGCTATATACGGCTTTATATGCGCGAAAAGCCTTGACAGCAGCTCGGACGGATAGTTGGCGCCTTCAATCGTCAGCCATAGTATACCCGCGAAAAACAGCAGCATGATCGGGATGCCGAAGGCCCGCGAGGTCAGCACGCGGTCGGCGGCGCAGCAGGCGGAGTTTTTCGCCCTCGGCGCCACGGTGCACTCATCCGAGATCTCGGCGGCTCTTTTCAAAAGCTCCTCCGGGGCCGAGCGTGATTTGCGCTCCGCCGCTCTCTTTGAGAGCGCGTCATAATTTTTGTCCGTCAGCTCTTTGAGGCGGTTTATGTCCCCTCGCTTTTTGGCGGTGATTCCAACCGCGGGTATGCCGAGAGTATTTGACAGCTTATCAAAATTGATTTTTATTCCGCGCCTTTCGGCGATGTCGCAGAAATTCACGCAGAGCACCGCGCCGCCGTCTCGGTTTTCCAAAAATTCAAGCGCCAGAGCCACGCCGCGCTTTAAGGCCGATGCGTCAGCCAGTATCAGCGTCACCGCGCCGCCGCCGAGGGCGGTCGACCGAGCCGCCACGCTTTCCTCGGAAAAACCGCTGTTTACCGAGTGCGTTCCCGGCAGGTCGGTCAGCTCGTATTCCCGGTTGTTATATGTATATTTTCCGCATGCGGCGTCGACGGTCTTGCCCGACCAGTTGCCGGTGTGCTGCCTGAGCCCTGTCATCGCGTTGAACACGGTGCTTTTTCCCACGTTGGGATTGCCTAAAAGATACAGCCGGCGCGGCTCGGCCGCGCGTTTTTGTTTGAATAATGCGAGTTTCATATATTACAGCGCTCCTTTTGCTCGGCGGTTATCCTCACCAATATATTTTTCGCCTCGCTGTTTCTCAGCGCGACCAGGGAGCAGCCGCCCAAAAGATAGGCCGTCGGGTCGCCCGCGGGCGAGGTGAAGCCGTTTTGGATGCTCTCGCCCGGCATAAATCCCATTTCCGCGAGACGCCCGTTTCCCGGCGCGGCTTTAATTTCGGCGATCACCGCGGCATCTCCGCGGTTCAGCTTATCCAGCGGAAAAACGCCGTTTTCTTCCCTTAAAAACATAAAATCCCTCGTTTCTATAACCATACTATGCCGCCTTAAATCAATTTGTCACATAATTATTTATAAAAGGGCTTGAAATCATTTCAAAAGTTTGGTAAAATATTATCATTGCGGAGTGTGCCCGGACATGCTCCGGATGAGGGTGATCAATTTGGAGATAAATATCGCTAACAACATCAAGACCGTGGAGCTGCTCAAGGTGGAGCTTTTGCAAAAGGTCACCGACCTGTTCGGAGATATCAGCGCGGAGACCGACAGCGAGACCGTCTCGAGGCTCACGGACGACGCTGCGGCTCTTATAAATATCGCTTTTGTGCTGGCGGCCCGGCTCGGGATCGATTATGAGAGCATAGGCGGCGCCATGGGTATGAAGCTGAAACAGGAGATCGACAGGGGCCACTTTATCGAGCGGCGCTACGGCGATCTCTCGGCGCTGCTCGGGTTTCTCGGCTCTTTCGGCTCTTGATACGAAAAGAAGGTTATATATTATGAAGAAATTTTCCGCCGCGCCGATCTGCGAGGGCGCGCTCGCGGCGGCGCTTACGGTTATCCTGACGCTCGCGGGCATGTATGTGCCCGCGCTCGGAATATTCGCCATGCTGCTTTCGGGAATCCCGCTCATGTGGCTTATCATACGCAGGGGCGTGTATGTTTCAGCCACCGCGCTCATTGCCGCGCTGGCGCTTATATTCGCTTTGACCGGGGACCTGATCTCGGGCCCCGTCGGCAGCGCTTTGTCGTTGCTGCCGTATATGACCGCCGGTTTCTGCATCAGAAAGCGCTATAGGTATTTTTCGACGCTGGCAGCAGTGACGATCGCCAACCTGTTCGGATACCTGATAATGATAATGATCTTAAACGCGGTGAGCGGAAACAACTATGTGACCGAACTGATAGACGGATATTTCGGCGCCGTGAAAGACATGATGGGAACATACCTGAGCGGTGCCGGAGCGGGAGCGATGGGCGAGACGCTGACCGCGTCTCTGGACGCGGCGAAAACGGCCGTGCTGAGTTATTTCCCGTCGATACTTATAATCGCGGCCCTGATCTCGGGATATATTATTCTGTCTCTGGGAATATTCTTCGCCAAGAGGCTCCGGGTCTCGGGATACGCCTATCTTCCCTTCAGCGCGATACGCCTGCCCAAGAGCATGCTTATCATCGCTATCGTTTTGATGCTGCTGTCGTTTTTCACGACCGACACCAGCGTTTACACTCTGGCGCTTAAAAACATAGTCGCGGTGATCTCGTTCGTGCTGGCGGTCGGCGGACTGTCGGTGGTTGACTATAAACTGAGCAAAAAGATAAGTTCCGGATACAAGAGGTTTTTGATATATCTGCTTGTGTTCGTTTTGGGATACATATTTATATCGCTTATATTCTACGCGCTGATGCTGGTCGGCATGCTTGATTCCAACCTGAATCTGCGCGCTTCAAGGAGAGCCGGTGATGACGGTGAAAAATAACCGCGTCAAAAAATTCACTCTGTCCGATGTGCGGACGGGGTTTATTTGCAGTTCGGTGTGCGGCATAACAGTCATGCTTTTCGGCGCGGCGCTGATAATCCGCGGCGGAGCGTTCGGCATGCAGCTCCCGGGCTTTTTTGGGGTTGCTTTGGGCGCCGCCGTGCTGCTTTACTCGATCTTTACCATGCACATCAGAAAAAAGCGGGTCTACAAGTATATGCACGAGTATTCGTTCTGCGTTGACGCGGTGACCCGAACCGCGATCGAGAATTTTGTTCACCCGGTGGCCGTGATAAACGACGAGGGCGAGATAATCTGGAGCAACGACAGGTTTTTAAGAATGATAGACCGGGACTCGCACTACGGCGAGTATATCCAGGACGTGTTCACCGGTCTTGCGGTCGACAAATATATCGAGAGCGACGCCGAGGCGGTCGACGATTTCGAGTTCGGAGGCCGAAGCTACGTTATCCACGGGCGCTCGATAGAGAGCGCCGACGAGGGCATAAGCCTCGCGGGTCTGTATTTTGTGGACGTCACCGAGATAAACGAGCTGAGGCAGCTGGCGGAGGACAACCGCGCAATTCAATGCCTGGCCGTTATTGACAACTACGACGAGGTCATAAAAGAGACGCCCAACTCCAACCACGGCGCGCTGATGGGCGAGATCGAGCGCAGGATAAACGCGTGGGTAGCGTCGGGAAACGGCGTTGTGCGCAGGTTTGAGCGCGAAAGATTCATTATATTTTTCAGGAGCCGCGAATACACCGAGATAATCGAAAAGGGAAAATACAGTATTCTTGCGGATATCAGGAGCATTAACCTTGAAAATAAGATACCGGTGACGCTCAGCATAGGCACCGGCATAGACGGCGAAACCTTCGAGGAAAACAACAATATGTCGGTTCTGGCGCTTGATATGGCGCTGGGTCGCGGCGGCGACCAGGTGGTCGTCAAGTCGCCGTCCGCCTACAAATTTTACGGCGCCAAGAGCCGCGAGGTGGAGAAAAGCACTAAGGTCAAGGCAAGGGTCGTGGCGCACGCGATGCGCAAGCTGATTGACGATTCCTCAAAGGTTATAATCATGGGCCACAAAAACAGCGATATGGACTCGATGGGGGCGGCGATAGGCTTGTGCCGCGCTATCCGCACCCGCGGAGGAGACGCGTATATCGCGGTAAGGAGGAATTCCACCAACGCCGCGGCGCTGCTTGACGGATTCGAGGATAATCCCGAATACGACGGGCGCATAATCGGCGGAGAGAAGGCGCTGAATATTCTGGACAAAAACACGCTTTTGATCGTCGTCGACACCCACAGGCACAGCATGGTGGAGTTTGTCGACCTGCTGGACGCGGCCAAGTCGGTGGTGCTGATAGATCATCACAGGCGCTCGGAGGACTTTATCGACAAAGCCGTTCTCACATACCACGAGCCCTACGCATCGTCGGCCTGCGAGATGGTGACCGAGATACTGCAGTATATACAGGACAATCCGAAAATCGACGTCAGCGAGGCGGAGGCCCTGTACGCGGGCATATTCCTCGACACCAAGGGTTTCACGTTTAAGACGGGTGTGCGCACCTTTGAGGCGGCGGCGTATCTCAGGCGGCTGGGCGTCAATCCGGTCAGCGTGCAGAGGCTGTTTAAGAGCGACATAAACGAGTCGGTCATGCTGTCGAAAATTATCGGCAGCGTCAGGGTCTACCGCGAGGGCATAGCGATCGCCTCAAGCGGCGTAAACGGCAAGGAGCAGCAGGTCATCGCGGCAAAGGCGGCGGACGAGCTGCTCAACATAGCGGGTATCGAGGCGTCGTTCGTGCTGGCGCGGATCGGGCACAAAATTTCGATAAGCGCCCGATCGACCGAGACGATAAACGTGCAGCTCGTTATGGAGCGGCTGGGCGGCGGCGGACATATAACGATCGCCGGGGCGCAGCTCCCCACCACCGACATCGAGCGCGCGGAGGAAATGCTCAAAGCCGCCATAGACGAGGTCATGGACGAATAAATACGGCACAGATCCGCGCTCGGATTTGTGATATAATTATGATATAATAAAATTCAAAAGGAGTATATGATCATGAAAGTAATTTTGACACAGGATGTTAAGTCACAGGGAAAGAAGGGCGACCTTATAAAGGTCAGCGACGGATACGCCAACAACTATCTGTTAAAGCGCGGCCTTGCCAAGGTCGCGACCAAGCAGGCGCTGAACGAGCTTGAGGGCAAGCGTGGTGCCGAGGAGTACCGCCGCAACCAGGAGGAGGTCAAAGCCAACAACATAGCGGAGCGCATGAAGGACATGACCGTTAAGCTCACGGCTAAGGCGGGCGCGAACGGCAAGCTGTTCGGCTCGATCACCTCAAAGGATGTGGCCGAGGCTCTCAAGGAGCAGTACAACATAACGGTCGACAAAAGAAAGATAAACCTGCCCGACGGAATAAAGACCTGCGGCGTGACCGATGTGAAGGTCTCGCTTTACACGGGAATTTCGGGCACTTTTAAAGTTGAGGTAACGCCGCAGTAGTTACTGCGCGTGAAAAAATTTATCGGAGTGGAATTCAGTATGGAATACGAAAACGAGAATCTTGAGCCCGAACTCACCGACGAGATCAATCTCAGGGTCATGCCGTTCAGCGACGAGGCCGAGCAGGCCGTTCTGGGCGCGATGATGTGCAGCCGCGATCTGATCCCCGAGGTCATGGGGATCGTCTCGGCCAATGATTTTTATATCGACCGCCATCGCCGTCTTTACGACGCGCTGCTTGAGATGTTCAACCTGGGCAAGGGGATCGACTTTGTCACAATAAAGGATGAGCTGGGCAAAAAGGGAATACTTGACCAGATTGGAGGAATGCAGTTTATCGTGCACCTCCTTGATCTGGTGCCCTCTACCGACCCCTCAAGCGTGCGGCACTACGCCGGGATCGTCAGCGAGAAGGCGAGCATCCGCAGACTGATCGACCTGTGCGAGAAAACCGCCTCGAGGTGCTATTCGGGCGAGGGAGAATTTAAAGATATGCTGGCGGTGGCCGAGCAGGGGATAATCGACATCACCCATGACAAGAATAACAGCGGCCTTTCGCATATTTCCACTTATCTAAACGACAGTATAGACAAGATAGAGCAGCTGGCTGACGCGAACGAAGAGATCACCGGCCTCACGACAGGTTTCGCCGATCTCGACCGCAGAACAGCGGGCCTGCATCCCGCCGAGCTTATCCTGATCGCGGGCCGCCCCGGAATGGGCAAATCGGCTCTCGGTCTCAATATAGCCCAGAATGCCGCCATAAAATCGGGCGCCACCGTGGCTATATTCAGCCTCGAGATGCCCGGCATACAGATAGCGAACCGTATGCTTGCAGGCGAGGCGAAAGTCAGTTCCGAGCGAATCAAGCGCGGCGACATAAAAGACGACGACTGGCCGAGGCTGGGCGAGGCGCTTTCGGCGCTGGCCGGCACGAAAATTTATATAGATGACAACTCGGCCATAACAGCGGCCGAGATCGCGGCAAAGTGCCGCAAGCTGAAAATGGAAAAGGGTCTTGATCTGGTGGTTATCGACTATTTGCAGCTGATGACATCGGGCCTCAGAAACGCCAGCCGTCAGCAGGAGGTCTCGGACATCTCGAGAATGCTCAAGGTCATGGCGAACGACCTTGAAATACCCGTTATCGCCCTGTCTCAGCTCAACCGCGCGGTTGAGAAAAGAGATAGCAAGGAGCCTGTTTTGAGCGACCTCCGCGAGTCGGGCTCGATAGAGCAGGACGCCGACATCGTTGTTTTCCTCTACAGAGAGGGATACTACAAAGAGGACTGCGAGGAGCCGAACAAGACCAAGATAAAATTCGAGAAACACAGAAACGGCGAGGTGGGTTACGAGTATCTGGCCTGGCTGGGAGAATACGTGAAATTTACGAACTGGAGCGGTAGGCGTGATTGATGAAAAAAACACCGATATTATAAATACCGTGCTCGGCAAGGTGTCGTCGGCTATGGACGAGTATCCCATGCTCCCAAGCGGCGCCGAGGTCGCAGTCGCCCTCTCGGGGGGCGCTGATTCGGTGTGTCTGCTGGACGCTTTGCTCAGGCTCTCAAAGACAAAAAAGTTCACGGTCTGCGCCGCGCATCTGAACCACATGATAAGGGGCGAAGAGGCGGAGCGCGATATGAAATTCTGCGAGCAGCTGTGCGAAAGCCTGGGCGTCGCTTTGTACACCGAGAAACGCGACGTTCCGAAACTTGCGGAAAAAGACGGCCTCACGGAGGAGGAGGCGGGCAGGCTTGCCAGATATGACTTTTTTGCCCGCCTGATGAGCGAGCGCGACATAAAGGCTGTTGCCACCGCCCACAACAAAAACGACCGCGCTGAGACGGTGCTGATGAGGATTATCCGCGGCACGGGCCTCTCGGGTCTCCGCGGCATAAGATACAAGCGTGACGACGGCGTGATACGGCCGCTGCTCGACGTGACCCGAGCCGAGATCGAGGAATACTGCGGGGCGGCGGGGCTTGAGTTTATAACCGACAGCACAAATTCGGACGCGCGCTACACCAGAAACAACATCAGACTGAACCTGATTCCAATTATCGAAAAGGAGTTCAATCCGAGCGTTGTAAGCGCCCTGTGCAATCTGGCCGACTCGGCCGCCGAGGACGCGGATTTCATGGAGGGCTATGCCGAGAGGCTTTACGCCCGTCTGAGACCGCCGCTCAAAAACAGCGGAATAAAGGCGCTGCATATCGAGAGCCTCAGGACCGTGGCGCAAAAGAGCATAGTCTCGCGGCTCATCATGCTGTGCGCCAAGGACGCCATGGGCGAGGATTACAAGCCCGAGCGAAAGCATATCGAGGCCGTGCATAAGATAATAGACGGCGAAAGCTCCGGGGCCGAGCTGCCCGGCGGGCTTCGGGTCAGCGAGAGATACGGCTGGCTGGAGTTCTGGGCGGCGGACAACGACAAAAACAATGCGAAATCATTAAATTCTTGTAACAATATTGAATTTTGTGTTGAAGTCGGAGCCGATAAGCTGTATAATATAGAAAAAACAGGCGCCGAGATCTCGATAACGCTGATAGGCAAAGACGCGCTCGGCGGAATGAGCGGCGATATACTGCTTGACGCCGACAAGCTGGGCCTTGACGACGAGAGCATAAAGACCGCCCGTTTCAAGCTGCGCAGCAGGATAGCCGGCGACAGGATCGCGGTCTACAAAAACGGAAAGACCAAAAAGCTCAAAAGCCTGTTTATCGACCGCAAAATACGCCGCGAGAACAGAGCGGCGGTCCCGGTGCTGTGCTTCGGCGACGAGATCATCGCCGTTTTGGGCGTCCGCGTCAGCGAGATATACAAACCCGACAAGCACACAAAAAATTATCTTGTTGTACACTATGAGGAATAAATATGTGCAGGATCAAAAAAATTATGTTCGGCGAGGACGAGCTCAAACGGATAGTTTCGGACGTGGCGGACAAAATAAACAGTGACATAAAACGCGATGGGATCGACAGACTGACGCTGCTGTGCGTGCTAAAGGGCGCCGCGGTTTTCACTTCGGATTTGGCGCGAAAGCTTGATGTTCCCGATCTTCGGCTCGAGTACATACGCGCCTCAAGCTACGGTATGGGCGGCGTGAGCCGCGGCAATGTGGATATAAGCGGCCTCACCTCGGAGATTGAGAACAGCGACGTGCTGGTGGTGGAGGACATAATCGACACGGGCAGGACGCTTTTTAAGATGCGGGAATATCTAAAAGGGAAAAACCCGAAAAGCCTAAGGTTCTGCGGACTGTTCGACAAGCCCGACAGGCGCGCGGCCGATTTTGAGGCGGATTACATAGGCGTCAAAATACCCGACGAGTTCATTGTGGGCTACGGTCTGGACTACGCGGAAAAATTCCGCCACCTGCCGTATGTGGCGGTGATCGAGCCGGGCGACGACGATTGAAACAGATAAATAATTTAATTTTTATATAAACGGAGGAATTGATATGAGATGTTTCAGAGAATACGCCGATGACGCGGCAAGGTTCGCCTCGCCGTATATCAAGAAAACGGGCGAGTTTTTCTCGGATGCCGGAGACAGCGTAAAAGACTGGTACGGCGCCAAGAAGAAAGAATACATGCGCCGCAGGAACCCGTCGCTTTGGGATAGGCTGTGCGCGGCAGTCGGCGGCAGCATAAAGCTCATTATGATAATAGCGGGTATTATAGGCGCGATCGCGGGCGGCATTGTGGCGGCCAGAATGATAATCAAAAAGCTGTACTGCTCAAACCACAAGATCGTTTCCTACGACGGCTCGGCCGCCGAGGAGCAGGCGAAAGAGGAAGAACCCGAGGACGCCGAGGCGGAGGACTTCGCGCCGGACAGCGAGGAACCGGAGGCCGAGGATGAGGAAGCGGCCGAGGAGCCCTCGGACGAGATCAAAAAAGAAAAAGGATATATAGTATTATAGTATTGCGAGGTAAATAAATGGACATTCAAACAAAATTTTCCGATAAAGTTAAACATCTGGAGGCTTCGGCCATCCGTGAAATATTCAAGCTTCTCGACAAGCCCGGCATAATCTCGTTTGCGGGAGGCGCGCCCGACCCCGAGCTGTTCCCCTGCGAGCAGCTGGCGAAGGCGGCGAGCGACGTGCTTATAAACCAAGGCAAGGTGGCTCTTCAGTACGGCGTCACCGAGGGCTACACGCCTCTCCGTGACTGGGTAAAGAACCGCCTCGCGTCTCAGGGCATAATCAAAGAGGACGATTTTAACGAGACGATAATCGTCAGCGGCGGTCAGCAGGGAATTGACCTTGCGGCAAAGTCGCTTTTAAACCCCGGAGACGGCGTTGTGTGCGAGCTGCCGAGCTTTATCGGCGGCCTCAACAGCTTCCGCTCGTATAACGCGGAGCTGTACGGCGTGACCGTCAAGAGCGACGGCATCGACATGGAGGAGCTGGAGGAGCTGTGCAAGGCGCACCCGAATATCAAAGTGATATACACGATCGCCACGTTCCAGAACCCGTCGGGCATCACGATGTCGCTCGAGAACCGCAAAAAGCTTTTGGAGCTTGCGAATAAATATGACTTTATCATATTTGAGGACAACCCCTACGGCGAGCTGAGATTCGACGGCGAGGACGTCAGAACAATGAAGTCGATGGACACAAACGGCAGAGTTGTGTATCTGGGCTCGTTTTCGAAGATACTTTCTCCCGGTCTCAGACTGGGATTCGTTTCCTGCCACAAGGACCTGATGGAGCGCATGATAATCTGCAAGCAGGTGCAGGACGTGCACACCAATGTGTTCTCGCAGATGACGGCCTATGAGTACATAAAGAACAACTCTATCGACGAGCATATCGCCCGTCTGCGCATGGTATACGGCGAGAAGTGCCGCTTCATGTGCGAGTGCATGGACAAATACTTCCCGGCCTCGGTGACGCACACCACGCCCCAGGGCGGAATTTTCCTGTTCTGCGAGATGCCCGAGGGCTACGACACAAAAGAGATAATGGCGAAGGCGGTCGAGCGCGGCGTGGCGTTCGTGCCCGGCTCCACAACGATGATAGACGACACGGCAAAGTACAGCACGTTCAGAATGAACTACTCCACCGCGTCGTTTGAGCAGATAGAAAAGGGAATAAAGATTTTGGGCGACCTGCTGAAAGAGGAGGTAGGCGAGTGATGAGCGACACCAAAAAGCGTATACTGAGCGGCATACAGCCCTCGGGCGCGCTGACTCTGGGCAACTATCTGGGCGCGCTGCGCAACTGGGTGGAGCTGTCACGCGGCGACGAGTACGAGGCGTTTTTCATGCTGGCCGACATGCACACCATCACCGTGCGCCAGACCCCCAAGGACTTCCGCAAGAACGCCATGGACCTACTGGCGCTGTTTATGGCCTGCGGTCTCGATCCCGAGAGGAGCCCGATATTCTTCCAGTCCCACGTGCCGGCCCACTCGATGCTGGCGTGGGTGCTGATCTGCAACACCTACATGGGCGAGCTGTCGCGTATGACCCAGTACAAGGACAAGGCGAAAAAGCACGCCTCGAACCTCAACGCGGGCCTGTTCACGTACCCGTCGCTGATGGCGGCGGATATCCTGCTGTATCAAGCCGATCTGGTGCCGGTCGGCAACGACCAGAACCAGCACCTTGAGCTGACGCGCGACCTGGCGAACCGCTTTAACAACGCCTACAGCGAGACCTTCAAGATACCCGCGGCGTATAACCCCAAGGTGGGTGCCAGGATCATGAGCCTTCAGGATCCGGCCCAGAAGATGTCCAAATCCGACACCAACGAGAACGGATATATCCTGCTGCTTGATCCGCTTGACCGCGCGGCCAACAAGATAAAGCGCGCCGTCACCGATTCGGGCAGCGAGGTAAAACGCGGCGAGGGCAAAGAGGGTATCGTGAACCTTATGTCTATCTACGGTGCGTGCACCGGAAAATCCTTTGACGAGATCGAGGCGGAGTTTGATGGCAGAGGCTACGGCGACTTCAAGAAGTCGGTGGCCGAGGCGGTCGTTGAGACGCTGCGCCCGATACAGGAAAAATACGCCGATCTGATGAAAAACAAGGATTATTTAAAGCAGGTATATAAGAGCGGCGCGGAGCGCGCGTCGCGCGTGGCGAACAAAACCCTCGCCAAAGTCTACCGCAAAGTAGGCTTTATCGAGCCGTAAAACGCCTGTTAGGCGCTTCCTCCTTTATTGGGAGGCAAAGCGGGCGGATAATATCCGCCCCTACGGATTTGATGCAATTCGTACGTATTGCGGTTGTAGGGGCGGCAATCTGCCGCCCGCTGGGGGGGACTAATCACTAATCACTACGTTAGGAGCAAAGTCAATGATTTTCAGTAATGATATTTTTGTGCTGCTGGCGCTTGCCGTGGCGTTTCTGATCTCGTTTTCGGCGACGCCGATGGTCATATCGCTGGCGCACAAGGTGGGCGCGATAGACGTGCCCAAGGACAAGAGGCGCGTACATAAAAAGCCCACTCCGCTGATGGGCGGGCTTGCCATATTCTACGGCTTTGTCGTCAGCGTTATCTGTTTCGCCACGATCGACAAAGAGGTCATGGGAATTTTAGTCGGCTGCGTTATCGTCGTCACCACGGGAATCATTGACGACATAACCGATATGAAGGCGATCGTCAAGCTGCTGTGCCAGATACTGGCGGCGGCCGTTGTGGTGTACAGCGGCGTGCGGATCGAGCATTTCGCCAATCCGTTCACTCAATGGTTCGGCGCGCCCTATATAGTAATGGACTACTGGGTCTCATGCGCCGTCACCATATTCTGGATCGTGGGCATATGCAACGCGGTCAATCTTATCGACGGTCTGGACGGTCTCGCGGTTGGAGTCTCGTCTATCGCGTCGATCGCGCTGCTGACGCTGACGCTTATCAGCGAGAACCTGAACGTCGCGATCATCACCGCCGCGGTGGCGGGAGCCGGATTCGGTTTCCTGCCCTATAACTTCAACCCGGCAAAGATATTCATGGGCGACACCGGAGCGCTGTTCCTGGGCTTCATACTGGCGTGTATCTCGGTCCAGGGCATGCTCAAGATGTCCGCGGTCATCACGTTCGCGGCGCCCATATTGATATTGGGTCTGCCGATTTTCGACACGGTGTTCGCCATACTGCGCCGCCTGCTTACAGGCAAATCGCCGATGCAGCCCGACCGCGGCCACCTGCATCACCGTCTGCTGGACATGGGCTTTTCCCAGAGGCGCGTCGTTGCGATTCTGTACACGCTGACAGCGGTGCTGTGCATGACGGCCGTTGTTATCTCGATCAAGGGCTACACCAGAGGACTTATACTGATATGTTCGGTTCTGCTTATAATCCTGGTTTCGATAAAGGTCATGGGCGAGCTTCGCGACCCGGGCGAATATGTGAACTATAACGCTGACGAACAGCTTACGGAGGATGATCATGAGCAAAAGAATTAAAGTTATGACAATTTTCGGCACAAGACCCGAGGCGATAAAAATGGCCCCGCTTGTCAAGGAGCTTGAAAAAAACGATGATAAAATAGAGTCGATAGTCTGCGTCACCGCCCAGCACCGCGAGATGCTGGATCAGGTGCTTGACATTTTCAAAATAAAGCCCGACTATGACTTAAACATAATGCACGACCGCCAGACCCTTGTGGGGATAGCGACCCGCGCCCTCGAGGGGCTCGACGAGGTAATGAAAGAGGTAAAGCCCGACATCGTGCTTGTCCACGGCGACACCTCGACGACCTTCGCCGGAAGTCTGGCCGCGTACTACAATCAGATAGCGGTAGGCCATGTTGAGGCGGGGCTCAGGACCTACGACAAATACTTCCCGTTCCCGGAGGAAATAAACCGCAGGATAACGGGCGTTATCGCGGATATGCACTTCGCGCCCACCGAGCGCAACCGCCGCAATCTGCTGAGCGAGAATACGAACCCCGATAATATTTACATCACCGGCAACACGGTTATCGACGCGCTCAAAACCACGGTCAGAGACGATTATGTTTTCTCGGACGAGGGATTAAAGTCTGTTGACTGGGACGGCAGCCGCGTGATCGTTATGACCGCCCACAGACGCGAGAATCTGGGCGAGCCGCTCAGAAACATTTGCCGCGCGGTGCTCAGGATAGTCAACGAGTTTGAGGATGTGCAGGTTGTATATCCGGTGCACCTTAACCCCGCCGTCCGCGAGACGGTGTTTGAAATTCTGGGCGGCCACGACAGGATAAGCCTCATAGACCCGGTGAGCGCCGACGAGCTGCACAACTCCATAAGGCGCGGCTATCTTGTGCTGACAGACTCGGGCGGCCTTCAGGAGGAGGCGCCGTCTCTCGGCAAGCCCGTGCTGGTCCTGCGCAACGAGACTGAGCGCCCCGAGGCGGTTGAGGCCGGAACGGTCAAGATCGCCGGAGTCAACGAGGACAATATCTACGCCATGACAAAGGAGCTGCTGACCGACAGCGGAGAGTACGCCAAGATGGCGAGAGCCGTCAACCCGTACGGCGACGGCCACGCCTCCGAGCGCATAGTCAAGGCGATAATCGAAAAATTCGCGTAAACCAAAGGCCCGCGGCGCGGGTCTTTTATTTTACCAAAAAAGGGTTTATCCGAGCTTGACTTACTCGTTTTTTTGTATTAAAATAGTATTTGATCATTATATATTATATAAATTTATAGAAAGAGGGCTTGACTTGTAATGTCGGGTTATAATGATGATCTGCGGGAGCTCGACGCGACCGCCAACGAGTTCTCGTTAAAATGCCTGCGTTTCACCACGATGGCTTTCGCGCTTGTGTGGCTGCTGAACATGGTCGGCGTGTTTATCGTTGACAGAAAGCTGATGACGATCGTGTTTTTGATCTCTTCGGCCGTTATGCTGGCGCCCACGCTGATCTGCAGATGCGTCGGCACAAATAAACCGTGGGTAAAATATATGATATTGTTTTTAAGCGTGCTCGCGATCACGATTATCGGCTGCGCGTTGTCGTTCCACAGTGTGCTTTTGTACGCGCTGCCGCTGATATACGCCGCGCAGTACAGCAAGCGCAGAATGATTTTCTACGCCTACGCGCTGACGGCGGTCGGAATTTCTGTCGGCGTTATGAGCAGTTATTATTTCGGCATCACCGACGCGAACATGCTGCTTTTGACAAACAACACGACAGATTATTATGTCGATCTGCAAAACGGAATTTTAAAGGATATGCACATAAACATGAGCCCGTGGTCGACTTTGCCGAGGTATTTTATTATGCCTCGCTGTATTATCCTGCTTGTTTTCATACCGGTTATCATAAACATATCCCAAAACATTGCCAACACCGCCGTTCGCGCCGCTCATTTAAAAGAGGAGAGCGAGATCGACAAGATGACGCAGTTTTATAACAACGGAAAGTATAAGCAGATGGTTGAGGGCTACTATCCCGAGGTCGAGTCCGTGGCGGTGATTTTCTGGGATATTGACAATTTGAAATACATAAACGACACATACGGGCACCTATACGGCGACTTTTTGATATCAAGCGTCGCCGATATCATACGCGCCAATGCGGACGAGACGCATAAGGCGTACCGCGTCGGCGGCGACGAGTTTGTTATGATCCTCGAAAACCCGAAAACAGGCGAGGCGGAGGAGAACGTCCGCCTCTGCAAAAAAATGATCGCCGCCCGAAACGACGGCTCGAATTTTCCTGTTTCCGCGTCGGTCGGCATGGCCGAGGGCTCGGGCGCCGATATTGCCGCGGTTATCCACAGAGCCGACGCCGTGATGTACCAAAACAAAAAAGCCTCAAAAAAAGGAAGAACGTCTTAGAAAAACGCTGCGTATTATCTTGAATATATTGCCCGCCGATATGGCGGGTTATTTCATAAAATAGTGCTTGCAATATGTGTCGCATAATGATATAATATTCTTAATGTAAATAAATAAGCAAAAGGACGGCTGTGCCGCCCGAAAAAAGGAGATAAACATGCAAGAACAAGTAAAAATCTGGAACAAAGACATTGAATGTGAAAAGGATCATTCGAAAATTGAGGAGATCCAGCTGGAGCGGCTGCGCTACATGCTCGACAAGGCGTATCGCAACGTCAAGTTCTACCGTGACCGTTTCGACAGTCTGGGTATTAAGCCCGACATGGTGAAATCCCTTGACGATCTCAAAAACCTGCCGTTTACCACAAAGGACGATTTGCGCGACAATTACCCCTTCGGCCTGTTCGCCGAGCCCATGAACAAGGTTGTCCGCATACACGCCTCATCGGGCACGACCGGAAAGCCGGTTGTCGCCGGCTATACCCAAAAGGATCTTGACACATGGTCCGAGGCGATCGCCAGAATCGTTATGGGCGCGGGAATCGACGAGACCGACGTGGTGCAGATCTCGTTCGGCTACGGCCTGTTCACGGGCGGCTTCGGCCTCCACTACGGAATAGAAAAAGTCGGCGCCACGATCGTGCCGATATCCAGCGGCAACACACAGCGCCAGTTGATGCTGATGGAGGACTTCGGCGCCACCGGACTGGTCGCCACCCCGTCATACGCTACATATCTGGCCGAGATAATAAAAGAAAAAGACCTGCTCAAAAAAATGAAGCTCAAGTACGGTCTGTTCGGCTCCGAGGCGATGAGCGAGAACATGCGCGCCAATCTTGAACATTCGCTCAACATGCTGGTTACATCCAACTACGGCCTGACCGAGGTCATGGGCCCCGGCGTTTCGGGCGAGTGTATCTACAAGTGCGGCGAGCACATCAACGAGGATATGTTCATAGTTGAGATCATCGACCCCAAAACGGGCGAGGTGCTGCCGGCCGGAGAGGCGGGCGAGGTCGTTATAACGACCCTTGCCAAAGAGGCTATGCCCGTCGTCCGCTACAGGACCCGTGACATCTCATACCTGATCGAGGAGCCCTGCAAATGCGGCAGAACGTCGTATCGTCTGGCTCCGATACAGGGCAGGACCGACGACATGATAAAGATAAAAGGCGTAAATTTGTTCCCGTCGGAGATCGAGAGCGTTGTGCTCGAGTTCCCGCAGGTCAGCCCCAACTATCAGCTTATTCTCCGCCGCGAAAATATGCTGGATAATCTGGAGATCGTGGTCGAGCTGATCGACGGCTCGCTGCTTGAGAAATATTCAGAGATCGAAAAGCTGACCCGCGAGATGTCGGAGCGCCTTAACAGCGTGCTGGGCCTCCGCGCCAAGCTGAGACTGGCCGAGCCCAAGTCGATCGAGCGCACCACAGGCAAAGCCAAGAGAATAGTTGACTTGAGAGGGGAGAATTAAAATATGCAAAAAAAGCTTATGCTCGGAAACGAGGCTGTTGCCCGCGGACTTTGGGAGTGCGGAGTGACTGTGGCCTCGGCTTATCCGGGCACGCCGAGCACCGAGATATCGGAGTTCGCCGCAAAATACGATGAGATATACGCCGAGTGGGCGCCGAATGAGAAAGTCGCCACGGAGGTGGCGCTGGGCGCGGCGGTCGGCGGTGCAAGATCATTCTGTGCGATGAAGCACGTCGGCCTCAATGTGGCCGCCGACCCGCTTTTTACCGCGTCGTACACCGGAGTCAACGGCGGCATGGTTATCGCCGTCGCGGACGACCCGAGCATGCACTCGTCTCAGAACGAGCAGGACAGCCGCAACTACGCCAAGGCAGCGAAGATCCCCATGCTCGAGCCGTCGGACAGCAGGGAGTGCAAGGAATTCGTCAAGCTCGCCTATGAGATCAGCGAGAAATACGACACCCCGGTGCTGTTCAGACTGTCCACCAGAGTGGCGCACTCCCAGAGCGTGACGCCCCTTGAGGATAGAGAGGTGCCCGAACTCAGGGATTACGAAACCGATATTTCAAAATATGTTATGATGCCCTCCAGCGCGATCCGCCGCCACCCGGTAGTGGAGGAGCGGACAAAGAAGCTCGCGGAGTACGCCGAAACATCACCGCTCAACCGCGCGGAATACGGCGACACAAAAATCGGAATAATCACAAGCGGCATGTGCTATAACTATGTGCGCGAGGCGTTCGGAAACGATGTTTCGGTGCTGAAACTGGGTATGGCCTATCCCATGCCGACAAAGCTTATAAAAGAGTTCGCCGCCAGGGTGGATAAGCTGTACGTGGTTGAGGAGCTTGACCCGTTCATAGAGGAGCATTGCCGCAACATCGGTCTAGAGCCGATAGGCAAAGAACTGTTCCCTATGTGCTACGAGTTCTCAACAAGGCAGATAAAGGAGCTTATCAGCGGAACAAAGGGCGCCGCGTTTGACGAGTCCGACGAGGAGATCCCCGTCCGCCCGCCCGTGCTGTGCGCCGGCTGCCCGCACAGAGGCACGTTCTACATATTAAAGAAGCTGGGCGTCAATGTTTGCGGAGATATAGGCTGCTACACCTTGGGCGCTGCAGCGCCGCTGCAGTCGATACACTCGGTTGTCTGCATGGGCGCGTCGATCGGCATGGCATTCGGCATGTCGCTGGCGAGAGGCAGGGACTACGCCAAAAAGACGGTGGCCGTCCTAGGCGATTCCACATTTATCCACAGCGGAATAACGGGCCTTATCGACATAGTTTACAACAAGGGCATAAACACCGTTATGATACTTGACAACTCGATCACCGGAATGACGGGACATCAGGACAATCCCACGACCGGCAAGACCCTGAAGGGCGAGATGACCAAGCAGGTCGACCTTGAGCTTTTGGGCAGAGCGGTCGGCATCGACAGGATCGCGATAGTGGATCCGTTCGACCTAAAGGGCACCGAGAAGGTCATAAAAGAGGAACTGGCGGCCGAGGAGCCATCGCTGATAATAGTTCAAAGGCCGTGCGCGCTGCTTAAATCGGTGAAGTTCCCGGGCCCCATAGCAATAGATCAGGACAAGTGCAAAAAATGCAGAATGTGCATGAAGCTGGGCTGCCCCGCCATCGTGGACAAGGGCGGCAGGATAGAGATAGACAAGACCCAGTGCGTGGGCTGCGGCCTGTGCCGCGGCGTGTGCGCTTTCGGCGCGATAGATTAGGAGGCGGATCATGAACAACACGAATTGCAAATCAATTATGATCGTTGGAGTCGGCGGACAGGGCACTCTGCTCGCCAGCCGCATATTGGGAAATCTGCTTCTGGGCGAGGGCTTTGACGTCAAAGTCTCCGAGGTGCACGGCATGTCCCAGAGAGGCGGCAGCGTTGTGACCTACGTGAAATACGGCAAGCGCGTGGCGTCGCCGATCATCGACAAGGGCGAGGCGGATCTGATACTGGCTTTTGAGGAGCTTGAGGCCTACAGGTATTTGCCGTATCTCAAAAAGGGCGGAACCATTATCTGCAACACCCAGAACATCGACCCGATGCCGGTAATAATCGGCGCGAAGAAATATCCCGAGAACATAATCGAAAAGATAAAGGCGAAGAATGTCAGCATAGTTCCTGCGGACGCGTCGGAGCTGGCGATGACGGCGGGCAATATCAGATGCGCCAATGTGGCGCTCATCGGAGTGCTGTCAAAGCGTATGGAGATCCCCGAGCAGGCGTGGATAGACACGATAAAATCCACCGTTCCCCAAAAGGCGGTCGACGTGAACTTAAAAGCCTTCACCCTAGGCCGCGAGGCATAAGATAGGCTCGCCCCTTGGGGGAGGATGCAAATTATAGGCGCCCCTTGGGGGAGCTGTCGGGCAAGGCCCGACTGAGGGGGGGAGGCCTAGTTCCTAGATCCTATTTTCTAGTCTCTATGTTCCCACCTCCGTCAGGCTTCGCCTGCCACCTCCTCCCGGGAGGAGGCAATAAATAGGCTCGCCCCTTGGGGAGAGCTGTCAGCGAAGCTGACTGAGAGGGGTTTCCTATTCGCTATTCACTAATCGCTAATCACTACGTTAGGAGGTAAAATATTATGTATGTAAAACAAATTTCCGTGTTTATGGAAAACAGACCCGGCAGACTTGCCGCGATAACCAAAGTATTAAAGGACAACAATATTGACATCCGCGCGATCAACATCGCCGACACGACCGATTTCGGCATACTGAGAATGATCGTCAATGATCCGGTGAAGGCCGAGCAGGTGCTCCGCGCTAACGATATGACCGCAAACGCCGCGGACGTTATCGCCATCTCGATCGACGACAACATCGGCGCTTTCAGCGACGTTATCACGCTCCTTAAAGACAAGGATATCAGCATCGACTATATCTACTCGTTCATAGGTGAGAAGTCGAGCAAGGCGGTTATAATAATCAAGACAAACGACCTTGAGAGCTCGCTCGACGCGCTCAAAGAGGGCGGCGTGAAGGTTCTGTCGGCCAAGGATGTGAACGAGCTTAATTATGCTGAATAACAACGAGGAATACGCGCGCTATCTTAAAGATAATTTCGGGATAAGCGACAAGGCCCTGAGTATCTACGCGGCCGCGTCGGAGCGGCTGAAAAGCGTGTTTGAAAAAATCGAGCGAACCGCCGAGATAAATCAGGCAAAGGTGCTCAAAGCTTTTCAAAACAACCGCGTTTCATACGCCCACTTCGGCGAGACCACGGGCTACGGCTATGACGATCTGGGCAGAGACGCCCTCGATAAGGTCTACGCCGAGATTTGCGGCGCCGAGGACGCTATGGTTCGGCACAATATCGTGTCGGGAACCCAGGCGATCTCGGCCTGCCTGTTCGCGGTGCTGCGCCCGGGCGACGTTATGGCGTCGGTGGCGGGCGCTCCCTACGACACGATGGAAGAAGTTATCGGGATACGCGAGGGCGATCACCCCGATCCCGGCTCGCTCAAGGATTTCGGAGTCGGGTACCGCCAAGTCGATCTAAAGGACGGCAGGCCGGACTATTCGGGCATTGAAAACCTGCTCAAAACCGAGAAAATAAAAGCCGTGCTTATCCAGCGCTCAAGGGGCTACGACTGGCGCGACTCGCTCTCGGTGGCCGAGATAGGAAAAATCATAAAGCTGGTAAAAACAATCAGCCCCGAAACGCTCTGCGTGGTGGACAACTGCTACGGAATATTCGTCGAGACAAAGGAGCCTACAGAGCTTGGAGCCGATTTGATTGTGGGTTCGCTGATAAAGAACGCGGGCGGCAGTCTGGCGCTGAGCGGCGGCTATATCGCCGGAACAAAAGAGTGCGTGCGCAGGGTCGGATTTCGGCTGACCGCGCCCGGCCTCGGCAAGCACGTGGGCGCCAGCCTCGGCATGAACCGCAATATGTACCAGGGTCTTTTTCAGGCGCCGCATATCGTGGCCGAGAGCATAAAGACGGCCGCGCTGTGCGCCGCGATGTTCGAGGAGCTGGGCTTTGAGGTCTGCCCGTCGAGCACGGCCGAGCGCAGCGATATAATACAGGCGATAAAATTCGGCAGCGCCGAAAACGTGATAAAATTCTGCCAAGCGATACAAAAGGGCTCTCCGATAGACAGCTATGTGACGCCAGAGCCTTGGGATATGCCCGGCTATGACGATCCTGTCATAATGGCGGCCGGCGCCTTTGTGCAGGGAGCCTCGATCGAGCTCTCGGCCGACGCCCCGATCTGCGAGCCGTATACGGCCTATATGCAGGGCGGAGTTATATACGACAGCGCCAAGATCGCCATACTGCGCGCCGCCTCGGAGTTTTAGGAGGTCCGAACATGGCAAAGCAATGCGTTTTATATGACAGACTGTGCACGGGCTGCGGCGAGTGCGACTACTGCGACTTAAATCCGCTCAAGCTGTGCGACAACTGCGGCAAGTGCCTTGAGACCGGCAAAGAATACAACGAGATCAAAATCGACAGCGTGATCCTGTCCGATCATGATCATGAGCACGAGCATCATCACCATCACCACGACTGCGACTGCTGCTGATCGTCTGCCTCCTCCCGGGAGGAGGTGGATTTTCGCCAAAGGCGAAAAGACGGAGGTGGAATTTCTTAACACCATGAAAATTATTGTAATATCCGACACTCACGGCGCACTTCGGCCTGAGGCCGAGTCCGCGATAAACTGCGCGGACGCGGTTATCCACGGCGGAGACTTCGCCGCGAGAAAAAACTATAACGATATCAAGGCGGCTCTCAAACCGGGCGCGCCTTTCTTTGCCGTCCGCGGCAACAATGACCGTTGGTCGGACGAACTTCACGAAACCCTTGAGTTTAACTTAGGCGGCTTAAAATTTTTCCTGATACACAACAAAAAAGATATGCCCGATAAAATTGACACCGATATTGTCATATTCGGGCACACCCACAAATATTTTTGCGAGACCCGCGGCGGCAGGCTTTGGCTGAATCCCGGCAGCTGCGGCAGGCGCAGGTTTAATCTTCCGGTCACTTGGGCGGAGCTTACTATAGAAAACGGCGAATATTCCGTGAGGCCTATCGACATTTCCGAAACAGCCCGAATCCTCAAAATGCCCAAGGATCCGACTGCGGCGATTTGCGGGATAATAAAGCGTCTGGGCAAAGGCGAGAGCTCATATAAAATCGCGAAAAAGCTGGGCCTTGACCCCGACTTCACCGAGCAGGTGATCCGCATGATCGCGACCCACCCGGGAATAGACGAGGACGGTATACTGAACAGGATCAACAAGGAGTGAGAAAAATGTCCGCTGTTATCTCGGATGAGCTGATATACGAGGTGCTTTCGGCCGTGGAGGAAATTCCGGAGGGAAAAGTCGCGTCCTACGGGCAGATCGCGCGTCTGATCGGCAGAGAGAAAAACGCGCGGCTCGTGGGCAAGATTTTAAGCATGTCGGAGCATTACGGCGACTATCCCTGCCACCGGGTGGTAAACAGCGCCGGACGGCTCGCCCCGGGATTTTCGGAGCAGAGACAGCGGCTACTTGACGAGGGCGTCTGCTTCACCCCGAGCGGCCGCGTCGATATGAAAAAACACCAATGGGACGCATAAAAAAGCGGCGCGATTTGCGCCGCTTTTAAGTTTGCGATAAAATTATCTCTGAACACGGCCGCTGCCGTCGCCGCCTGCCAGGTTCTCAACATCCGCGCGGGTAACCAGATTGAAGTCGCCGGGGATAGTGTGCTTGAGAGCCGAAGCCGCAACGCCGAACTCGAGAGCGTCCTTAAAGTTCTTACCGTCAACGAAGCCGCAGATCGTGCCGCCCGCGAACGAGTCGCCGCCGCCTACGCGGTCAACGATGGGAGAAATTCTGTACTCTCTGGAGTGATAGAATTCCTTGGTGTCTCTTGAATAGATGCAGGCCGACCAGCCGTTGTCGGAAGCCGAGTGGCTTACGCGCAGCGAGCTTATAACATACTCAAAGTTGAACTTGTCAACCATCTGCTTGAAGATATCCTCATAGCCCGCGAGCTCCAGATCGCCGCTTGTAACGTCTGTGTTGCCGGGCTTGAATCCGAGAACCTTCTCGGCGTCTTCCTCGTTGCCTATGCAAACGTCAACATACTGCATCAGGTTCGTCATGATCTTCTGAGCCTTCTCGCTCGACCACAGCTTTTTGCGGAAGTTGAGGTCAACCGAAACCTTAACGCCCTTAGCCTTAGCGGCCTTCAGAGCGGCCTCGGTCAGCTCGGCTGCCGCGTCGGAAACGGCGGGTGTGATTCCCGTGAAGTGGAACCAGTCGGCGCCTTCAAAGATCTTGTCGAAGTCGAAGTCAGCCTCAGTGGCTGTCGAGATCGAGGAATGAGCTCTGTCGTAAACAACGTTCGACGCTCTCATCGAAGCGCCTGTCTCGAGGTAGTAGATGCCCAGTCTCTCGCCGCATCTCGCTATGTTGTCGGTCTTAACGTTCATCTTGCGCAGAGCCGCAACGGCGCACTCTCCGATCGGATTGTCGGGAACAGCCGTAACGAACTCGGCGTCGTGGCCGTAGTTAGCCAGCGATACCGCAACGTTAGCCTCGCCGCCGCCGTAGTTTACGTCAAACTCGTCGGCCTGGATAAATTTCTCGTTGTTAGGTGTTGATAATCTGAGCATGATCTCGCCCATAGTAACAATTTTTGCCATTGTAAAAAATTCTCCTTTTTTAAAATTTAAGTATCCGCGTCAATGCTTACAGAGCCGCGCGCGCCGCCTTGATGTTCTTGATGAACTCTTTGGCTGTCTTTGTGATGTCGGCATAATCGCCTGTCTTTGCGCCCTTTGTGAGAGCCGAGCCCGCGCCTACGGCAACGGCGCCGGCCTTGATCCACTGGTCAACGTTGTTCACGTCAACTCCGCCTGTGGGCATCAGCTTGGCCTGGGGCAGAGGACCTCTAACGTCCTTGATGAAGTTGGGGCCCACGATGTCGCCGGGGAATACCTTGCAGATATCAACGCCAGCTTCCATAGCGGTGAGGATCTCCGTGAAGGTCATTGTGCCGGGCATATAGGGCACCGCGTAGCGGTTACAGAGTTTGGCCGCCTCGGCGTTGAAGCCGGGGCTTACGATAAAGTTTGCGCCTGACAGAATAGCCTGTCTCGCTGTCTCGGAATCCAGAACCGTGCCAGCTCCCAGCAGCATCTCGCCGTTGGGGTACTTAGCGGCAAGAGCCTCGATAACCTTGTGCGCGCCCGGAACCGTGAATGTCAGCTCGATAGAGGGGCAGCCGCCCTCCAGGCATGCGTCGGAAATTCTGATAGCGTCCTCAGCGCTGCTCGCGCGAACAACCGCAACCAGACCCGCGTCTGTCATTTTTGTTAAAACCTGTTGTTTATCCATTTTTACTCCTCCTAATTAAATATTAAAAATAATTCTTTTGCGTATTTTTTATTTTTCATGTATATTATACATCAAGTTTTTACAATAAGCAAGCATTAATTTGAATATTTTTCACATTTTTGGAATGAATTTTCAAAGTTTTTGCAAACGCGGTAAGTTTGTGTATTGTATCGAGACAAAACCTGTGTTATAATTAAAAACCGAAGAAAAATATTTTTGTCCGACATATGAAACGAGGTGCGAGATCATGAAAAAATGCAGAATAACGGCAATAAGGCAGGCGAGATACGACGACCTGATAGAAAAATACGAGAACCCGATCGAGCATCCCTGCGATATAAGCGAGGGAATGGTTTTTGTCGCGAACGGGCACAAGAGGCCGGAGGGGCTTTGCGAGAGCGCGTGGGAGAGCATGTCGCCCTTTGTGCTGACTCTGGCCTGCGGCGGAGGTGATTTTTTCGGCGGCTGGATGAAAAACAAAAAATCCGCCATGATATCGTGCAATGACGGATTCCGCCCGGTCAGCTTTCTGATCGAGGCTCTCGACGAGGACGCCGATTAAGCTATTTGTTTCGTTTGTTTTTAAGGCCTGCGGCGATCATTTTCCGCTCGGCGGATATTTCGGAGATCAGACGGCCGAGGGTCCAGCTTGAGTTGGTCTCGGTCAACATCGCTTTGAGACCTATGCTCATTTTTCCCTTGCGCATAAAGTTCAGGACCGCGTCAAGATTTTTTGGATCCATGCCGCAGAGCAGCATAAATTCCTCGCCGAAATCTTTGCCGCCGCTCGGCCCGGGCTTGTTTTCGAATTCATCGGGGAACGCGATATATCCGACCGAGTCGCCCATGCGGCTTTGGTCGATTATTTTTATCCCGATCCCCATAAGGTTCAGGATCGGGCGCAGCTTGCTTATCTTGCCTTCGTCGACGTTCATAAATATAATAACAGGCTTCATGCTTTTGTCTCCCGTAAATCGGATTAACGGCGCTGTTCGCCGTCCTTTTTATTTTACACCGATTCCAGTCTTATGTCAAGCGCCCCGAAACAGGGCCGCTCTCCTACGCGCCGCTTTTGATGTGTTTGATGTAATCGCTCTCGGTGTAAACCTTTATTATGCTTATGTCCTGCTCAAGTTTTGAGAGAATTTCTCTTGTTTCAAAATATTCTCGCGTTTCGTCATTGTCAGAAATAACGACCGAAAGGGCGCGCGCCCTGATGCCGCACATTCCCGAGCACAGACGCGACGCGTATTCGCGGACCGCCGCCTCTATGCTTTCTTTGTCCGCCGCACTGACAAACAGCACCACCTCGGCCGTAACCGTGTGCTTGCGCCGCGTTCGTCCTATCGACTCGGTCGCCGCGTACAGCGCCGTCATGATCCCTATGACCGCGAAAACCCCCATAAATACCATTAGAATTTGATTGATCATAAACTCAACTCCTTGATATATTATATACGAGACGGGCGAACGCGTGATAAATTGTTATTGACTAAGGAGCCTCCGTTTAGTATAATAATATAAGATAACAGCGGCAGTATCCGCCGCGTTTTGTTTACTAATCGCTATTCGCTAATCACTAATCTCTACGTTGGGAGAATTATTTATGAATGAAAAAACCTTATCTATACTTGAATTTAATAAAATAATCAAATCGCTGTCGGCGCTTTGCAAAAATCACGGCGCGGCGGATATCGCCGAGGGATTAAAGCCGTCGCCGAGCCTTCGGGAGGCGGAGCAGGCTCTGCTTGAGACCGACGCCGCCGTCACCATGTCGCAAAAATTCGGGTTTCCCGAAATATTGAGGCTGGAGCCCGTGGAAGGCTCGCTCAAGCGCCTGGCGGTGGGCGGCAGTCTCAGCGCGCCCGAGCTTTTGAATATCGCGAAGATTTTAAGGTGCGCCAGAACGCTCAGCCGCTGTACCGAGGAGCAGACGGGAATACTTTCGGGCTACTTTTCGGAGCTGACAAGCTTTAAGTCCCTCGAGGACGAGATCACGCTCTCGATAATTTCCGAGGACGAGGTGGCCGACACGGCCAGTCCCGCTTTGGCTAACATCAGGCGGAAGATGAAAAACGCCGCGGCGAAGATAAAGAGCAGCCTTGACGGAATGGTGCGCTCTCAGCATTACAAAAAATATCTGATGGACGCTATCGTCACCATGCGCAACAATCGCTATGTGGTTCCGGTCAAGGCGGAGCACAGGAGCGAGGTCCCCGGCATAGTGCACGACATGTCCTCAAGCGGCAGCACCGTGTTTATCGAGCCCCAGAGCGTGGTCAGCTTAAATAACGACCTTCACGAGCTGGAGCTTAAAGAACGGACCGAGATAGAACGGATATTTTACGAGCTGTCGGCCGAGGCGGCGGAGATTTCGGATGAGCTAAAGTATAACTACGACACGATCATGTACCTTGATTTTGTGTTCGCCAAGGCGCGGCTGGCCCTTGAAATGAAGGCGGTCTGCCCGAAGCTTAATTCGGACGGCAGAATAAATATAATACGCGGCAGGCACCCGCTTATTGACAGGAGCAAAATTGTTCCGGTGGACGTGCGCCTCGGCGGCGATTTTGACGCGCTAATAATAACCGGTCCCAACACGGGAGGCAAGACGGTCGTGCTCAAGACTATAGGTCTGTTTTGCCTTATGGCGATGGCCGGTCTGCATATCCCGGCCGCCGAGGAGAGCGAAACGGCGGTGTTTGAGGACGTGTTCGCCGACATAGGCGACGAGCAGAGCATCGAGCAGAGCCTGTCCACTTTCTCGTCACACATGAAGAACATAGTGCATATAGTAAAGAATATGAACGCGAAGTCTCTGGTGCTGTTCGACGAGTTGTGCGCGGGCACCGACCCCGTGGAGGGAGCGGCGCTGGCGGCCTCGATAATAGAGCGCGTGCGGCGGGCGGGAGCGAAGATCGCGGTCACCACCCACTACAGCGAGCTGAAGCTGTACGCCCTTGAGACCGACGGCGTGATGAACGCGTCCTGCGAGTTTGACGTAAAGACGCTGAGCCCCACGTACAAGCTGCTTATTGGCGTTCCCGGAAAGAGCAACGCTTTCGCGATCTCGAAAAAGCTGGGGCTCCCGACCGATATTATCGAAAGCTCAAAGGATAAGCTGTCGCGCGGCAGCCTCAAGTTTGAGGATGTGCTGGGCTCGATAGAGGAGAACCGTCTGTCGGCCGAGAGGGCGCGCGCCGAGCAGGAAAAGCTCAGGCAGGAGGCGCAGCGGCTCAGAAACGAGCTGGCCCGCGAACGCGAAAAGATCACCAAAAAGAAAGACAAGATATACGATTCGGCCCGCGAAAAGGCGGACAAGATCATCAGACAGGCGCAGGAGGACACCGAGCGCATGTTAGATGAGATCAACAGGCTCCGCCGCGAGAACCGCGAGAAGGAGACCGCCCGCGCTATCGAGGAGGTGCGCAAGGAACTCAAGCTTAAAGAAAAGAAAAACGTGCGCCCCAAGAGCCGCAGAAACGACGGCAGAAAGAGCAACGTGAACCTTAACACCTTAAAGCCGGGCGCCAACGTGCTGATAATGGATCTCAATGACAAGGGCTCTGTGCTGTCCATAAACAAGGATAACAAGACCGCGGTGATCCAAGTGGGGATCATGAAAATAACCGCCGATCTGTCAAACTTGATCGTGCTTGAGGACGAGCAGGGCGAAAAGCCCAAGAGCTACACGCCGCCGCGGGCGCAGACTGTCAAGGCCGAGCGCAGCGGCAGGACCGAGGTTGATCTCCGCGGCATGACTATAGGCGAGGCGGAGCTTGAGGTCGACAAATTCTTAGACGAGGCGGCGCTCAGCGGTCTGAGCGAGGTCAGCATTATCCACGGAAAGGGCACCGGAGCGCTTCGCGCGGGGATCCAGGATTATCTAAGGCACCATCCGCACGCGCGCAGGTTCAGACCTGGCCGCTTCGGAGAGGGCGACCTGGGCGTGACGGTGGTCGAGGTGAAGTAAAAAAATTAATATTTTTTTTAAAAATATGTTGATTTTTTGCGGAACTAATGTTAAAATTACTAGATAGTTGTTTCTTATGTAAATTAATTGATTTGGGGAGATATATTAGGTATGCTAAAAAAGACATGGATTCTTAAACAGTTTGACAAAAACAGGGTGCTCGAGATTTCCAGGACCTTCAAGGTTTCGCCGCTCACGGCTATTATTCTGTATAATCGCGGCATCAGGGAGGATGAGGATATACGCAAGTTCCTGTCAAGGGACCTGAGCGAGCTCCATGACCCGTTCTTGATGAAGGATATGGACAAGGCGGTCGAGAGGATCCTCGCCGCGGGCGAGAAGAAGGAGAAGATCACGATCTACGGCGACTATGACGTGGACGGCATCACCTCGATCGCGATCCTCTATAAGCAGCTCGAAAAAATGGGCATAGAAGTCGGATTTTATGTTCCCGACCGCATGGTCGAGGGCTACGGCGTCAACCGCGAGGCGCTGGATAAGATCAAAGCCGACGGCACCAAGCTCATTATTACGGTCGACACGGGAATCACCGCGGTGGAGGAAGCGGAGTACGCCAAGTCTATCGGGCTTGACTTTATCATAACCGACCACCACGAGTGCAAAGAGATGATACCCGATGTGTACGCCGCGATCGACCCCAAGCGCAAGGACTGCCCCTACCCGTTCAAAAGTCTCGCGGGCGTGGGAGTCGTGTTCAAGCTTATACAGGCGCTCAACAAGAGCGAGCCTCTTAAAAATATAATGGATGAGTACGCCGATCTGATGTGCCTCGGCACCGTGGCGGACATCTCACCGCTGATCGACGAGAACCGCGTCATTGTAACCGAGGGTCTTAAAAAATTCAAGACCACAAAGAATATCGGTCTCAAGGCGCTTATTGACGTTTCGACCAACGGCAAGGCAATAACCACGTCGACCATAGGCTACACCATAGCGCCCAGGATCAACGCCAGCGGCAGATTGGGCTGCGCGTCTACCAGCGTCGAGCTGTTTCTGACCGACGACAAGGAAAAGGCGGCTGAGCTCGCCGAGTCGCTGTGCCACGAGAACACCCTGCGCCAGCAGACCGAGCAGAAGATGTTCAAGGAGGCTCTTGAGTATATCAAGCAGCACCCCGAGATCAAGGACGACGATATTCTGGTTATTCCCCACGAAAATTGGCACCACGGTATAGTCGGCATAGTTTCGTCAAAAATAACAGAGAAGTATTATAAGCCCTCGATCCTGTTCGCGGTTGACGGCGAATCGGCAAAGGGCAGCGGAAGAAGCGTTACCGGCTTTAATCTGTTCGGCGCGCTGGAGAATTCCGCGGATCTGCTTGAAAAATTCGGCGGCCACGAGCTGGCGGCGGGACTGACGATAAAGTCTGACAACATCGAGGCGTTCAGAAAAAAGATCAACGAGTACGCCAAGGGCAATACCGCCAACGTTAACCGCATACCCGAGATCTCGCTGGACGCGCAGATAAAGGTGACATATATCACCCTCGACACCGTTCACGACATCAACAAGCTGCAGCCGTTCGGCGTCAACAATCCCACGCCCGCGTTCTCAGTACGCAACATAAAAATACACAGGATAAGCGTGATGAGCGAGGGCAAGCATCTGAGGATGACGCTTTACAAAGACGGCAAATACCTCGACGCTGTGGGCTTTGGCATGGGCGAGTACTATAACAGCTTTGAGGAAGGCGACTTTGTGGACGTGGCGTTTGCGCTTGATATAAACGACTACAAGGGATTCCAGAATGTGCAGCTGATACTCAAAGACATGAGACCCACGGAATCAAGATAAAAAAGGGCGCAGGGGACAAGAGCCCTTGCGCCAACGTAGTTTTAGGGATTAGCGAAGGGAGAAAACAGGCAGGGCTCCCGCAAAACGCCAACGGAGTGCGTTTTGTGGGAAGAGGAGCGGCTGCCGGCAAGGGCGAAGCTTCCGACGCTTGCGTCGGAACGAGCCAAGAGGCGAGACAGACAGGGCTCCCAAAAACGCTTGCGTTTTTGGGAAAGAGGAGCGGCCCCGCAGCGGTGAGCAAAAGCCGCTCGCGGGTTTTGCGATAAGCGAAGGGAGACGCGACGATGAAGGGCAACGAGCTTTCAACTTTAATTGAACTGATCAGAAAATATAATAAAAACGGCGACCTGTCCCAGGTGGAGAAGGCTTATCACTATGCCGTTGAGCATCATGAGGGTCAAAAGCGCAAATCGGGCGAGCCCTTTGTCAACCACCCCATTCAGGTGGCGTCGATCATCGCCGAGATGGAGTTTGACACCGAGTCGATCTGCGCCGCTCTGCTCCATGACGTTGTGGAGGACACCGAGGCCACCCGCGAGGATCTTGTCCGCGAGTTCGGAGAGACCGTCGCCATGCTGGTCGACGGCGTTACCAAGCTTGCCAAAATTCCCTATTCATCTAAGGAAGAGCAGCAGGTCGAGACGCTGCGCAAGATGTTTTTCGCTATGGCGAAGGATGTGCGCGTCATTATAATCAAGCTTGCCGACAGGCTCCACAACATGCGCACCCTGCGCTTCATGAAGGAGGACCGCCAGCGCGCGATCTCCCGCGAGACACTGGAGGTATACTCGCCTCTGGCTCATCGCCTAGGTATGGCGAAGATCAAAATGGAGCTTGAGGATCTGGCTCTGCGTTATATCGACCCGATAGGCTACTATGAGATCGTGGACAATATCGCTCAGAAGCGCGAGGAGCGCGAGCAGTATATCAGCGAGATCATAGACATAATCAAAAAGAAACTGGACGAAATGAATATTAAGGCGACGGCCTACGGCAGAGCCAAGCATTTCTACAGCATATACAGAAAAATGTTTATGCAAAACAAGACGATCGACGAGCTGTATGACCTGTTCGCGGTGCGCGTTATAGTCGACACAGTGGCCGACTGCTACGCGGTGCTGGGTATGGTGCATGAGCTCTACACCCCGATGCCGGGCAGGTTCAAGGATTATATCGCGATGCCAAAGCCCAATATGTACCAGTCGCTGCACTCGACGCTTATCGGTCCCGGAGGCACCCCGTTTGAGATACAGATCAGAACATGGGAGATGCACCAGATCGCCGAGAACGGAATCGCGGCCCACTGGAAGTACAAAGAGGGCAAAAGCGGCACCGACGATATGGACGAGAAGCTGGCATGGATAAAGAACTTGCTTGAGCTTCAGAAGGAGACCACCAATCCGGATGAGTTCATGGAGACCCTCAAGATCGACATGTTCAGCGACGAGGTTTTCGTGTTCACTCCGAAGGGCGACGTCAAGGCGCTGCCGGTGGGCTCCACGCCGATAGACTTTGCGTACAAGATACACAGCGCGGTCGGAAACAAAATGATAGGCGCCAAGGTCAACGGCAAGATCGTGCCGCTGTCTCACGAGCTCCGCAACGGCGACTTTGTGGATATAATCACCAGCTCCACGCCCCACGGCCCCAATATCGACTGGCTCAAAATATGCAAGACCAACGAGGCGCGGAACAAGATCAACCAGTGGTTCAAGAAGGTCAACCGCGAGGAGAACATCGAAAAGGGCAAAACGGCCATCGAAAAAGAGATGTCCAAAAACAACATACCGCAAAAATATATCGAGGACGCGGATTTTGTCAATCCGCTGCTCAAACGTTACGGATTTAAGGAAATCACCGATCTGTACGCCGCGGTGGGCTTCGGCGGAGTGAACGGCACGCGATTTGTAAACCGCTTTATAACCGAGTCAAAGAGCAGGCGGCTGCTTGAGCGCGAGGTAACTCCCGAGGAGCTTGCCGTGCCGATCAAAGTCAAGCAGGGCCCCAAGAGCAGCACCGGCGGCGTTGCGGTCGAGGGTATCGAAAACTGCATGGTCCGTTTTTCCCATTGCTGCAACCCGATCCCCGGCGACGATATCGTCGGCTACGTGACAAGAGGCAGAGGCGTGGCGATCCACAGAGCGGATTGTCTCAACATTATCAACGCGCAAAACAACGAGATTGAGCGCGGACGATTGATCTCGGTGCATTGGATAGAGGATTCCGAAACTCCGCTTTCGTATAAGTCCACCATAACCATTACCGCCTCAGACCGCGTAAATCTCTTGGTCGACATTATGAATATAATAAACGAGACAAAAGCCCCGGTCACCAATGTTAACGCAAGGACGGGCAAAAACGATCTGGCGATCGTCGAGGTAACGGCTCAGCTTGCGAATACCGGCCAGCTTGACAGGATAATCAAGAGTATCAAGAACTTGAGCGGCATTATTTCGGTCAACAGACGCAGGCACTAAACGGGAGGGAACGGACATGAACGAAAATATTAAAATCAAAAGATTGATACTCGGCCCGGTCGCGACAAACTGCTACGTGTTCTGCGACACCGCACGCAAAAAGGCGGCGGTTATCGATCCCGCCGACAAGCCGAAGCTCATACACAGAACCGCGGAGGACGAGGGCTGCGATATAGAATTGATAATCCTGACCCACGGCCACTATGACCACATCGGAGGGCTCAAGGGTCTTAAATCAATGACCGGCGCGCCCGTTTACTGCCACATAAAAGGCGTTGACGTGTTGGGAGATCCGCGGAAGAACTGCTGCGAGGATATTTGCGGCAGGATAGAGACATTTTCGGCGGATGAGACTGTGGGAGACGGAGACGAGATAGCCTTCGGGGATCGGAAATTTAAGGCGATCTACACTCCGGGACACACGATCGACAGCATGTGCCTTGCCTTTGACGGCATGGTTTTCTGCGGCGACACCGTGTTCTGTGGCAGCGTCGGCAGAGCCGATCTGCCTACGGGGGATATGGCGGCCGAGATAAATTCGATAAAGAAAAAACTGCTGGTATTGAGCGACGAGACGCCGCTTTATCCCGGTCACGGAGAGGCCACCACGGTCGGCTACGAGAGAAAGCATAATTTTTATCTGAGATAATAAAAGCCTCGCCCCTTGGGGAGAGGTGCCCGCTTGCGGGCGGAGAGGGGTTCTATGAACAATCCATGGGGAAAGCTCACAGGGATCCGCCCCGCAAAAATCGCTACCAAGCTTTTGGCGCGCGGCATGACCGATGAGCAGGTCATAGACTATTTTGTGACCGAATGCGGAACCGAATACCAAAAAGCGGCCCTTGCTCTGGAATGTGCGAGGGCGCTTGTTCCGGTGCGTGAAAAAATGTATGAAAATGGCGTCAGCCTCTATATCGGGATCCCGTTCTGCCCCAGCCGCTGCCTTTATTGCTCTTTTGTCACAAACGGCACCAAGCAGGCGGCAAAGCTCAAGCCCGACTATGTCGAGGCGCTTAAAAAGGAGATCGCCTACACGGCAGAGATAGTCAAAGAAAACAAAAACATTGTCGAGACCGTATACATAGGAGGCGGAACGCCTACCTCGCTTTCGGCCGGGCTTATGGACGATATGCTGACCTGCCTTGAAAACGAGTTCGACTTGTCGCGGGTCAGGGAATTCACGGTCGAGGCGGGCAGACCCGACACGATCGACCGCGAAAAGCTGGACGTCATGAAACGGCACGGCGTCAGCCGCATAAGCATAAATCCCCAGTCGATGAACGACGAGACGCTGCGTGTTATCGGCAGGGCCCACTCGGCGCGGGATATACGCGGCGCGATGGCGCTGGCGCGGGAGCGCGGATTTGACGACATAAATATGGACGTTATCGCGGGGCTCCCCGGAGAGAGCCTCGATATGTTCAAATACACCTTGGAGGAAGTGGAAAAGCTAAAGCCGACCGACACCACGGTGCATGTTATGAGCATAAAGCGCTCGTCGAGGCTCAACGAGTATTTGAGCGATTACGATCTGACCGACGGCGGAACGGTCAGCAAAATGGTCGATTATGCTCGCGAGTTTCTGGCGTCAAAAGGCAAGCGCCCGTATTATATGTACCGCCAGAAGAATCAGCTGGGCAACCTTGAAAATGTGGGCTACGCCCTGCCCGGATACGAGTCGCTGTATAATCTCTATATCATGGAGGAGATACAGACTATCATTTCAATGGGCTGCGGCGGCGTTACCAAAACGGTCGACAGAGAGACCGACCGCATTGAGCGGATATTCAACGTCAAGGAGCCGAAGGACTATATTTTAAGGATAGACGAAATGCTCCACCGCAAAGACATACTCCGCGGCGAAATTCCCGACTTCCGCCACAGAATTTCCGAATTTAAAAGAGAATTATAAAAGCCCCTATAATTGGCAATGTCATTAAGTTAAGAAAGAGAGCAAAGGACCAAGTTCAGAAAAAGGACTTGGTTCTTTTTTTGAAATATTTTTAAACTTTTTTCAAAAAAACACTTGACAAATCAGAAAAGTTGTGCGGCATCTTTCGCTAATCATGATTAGCGAAAGATGCCCTTGTAATTAGAAACATATTCCAATTCTAATTACAGGAGGTACAATTTATGTGTAGATTTTCAAGAAAGGTTAAAAACAAATTGCTTCGCAT
>CANPWW010000018.1 GCA_947585115.1 uncultured Monoglobus sp. | reverse complement strand
CATGGCCGCATTGCCCGCGCCGATTATATTCAAACTGTTGCCCAGATCGTACTCGTCGGGATTTATCAGATAGGCTATGGCGTAATGCACGTTGCCAAGGCTCTCGCCCTTGATCTTGAGGCTGTTGGGCTTCCACACGCCCGTGCCGATGAACAGCGCGTCATATCCGTCTCTGAAAATATCCTCGATGCTGACCGCGCCGCCGATCGTGGCGTTGGGTCTGATTTTTATGCCCAGCTCAAGCAGCAGCTTTTTGTATTTGTCGAGAATGACTTTCGGCAGCCTGAACTCGGGTATGCCGTAGCGCAGCACGCCGCCGATCTTGTCCTTGGCCTCAAAGATTGTGACCGCGTAGCCGCGCTTTGCAAGCTCGATCGCGATCGTGATTCCGGCCGGGCCCGATCCGACGATGCCCACCATTTTGCCGTTGGGCTCAGGCTTCTCGTACTCGAGGCGCTCAAGATACGCCGACGAGATATAGTTCTCTATGCTGCTGATATGCACCGGATGGCTCTTTATTCCCAGCACGCAATGGCCCTGGCACTGGTTCTCGTGGTTGCACACGAGCGAGCAGACAACCGACAGCGGATTGTTGTCAAAAAGCATTTTGCCCGCGTCGTTCATCTTGCCGTTTAAAAACATCTGGATCATGTCGGGAATATTAGTATGTATGGGGCAGCCCTCTCTGCACATCGGTTTTTTGCAGTGCAGGCAGCGCTTCGCCTCGCTTATAATATTAAATGCCATAAAAAACACCTCCGATTTTTAAATACACAAAAATATATTTAAAATTATAATAACATAAATTATAGAAAACGTCAATAATAAATTGAAATTTTATACCTAATTTATGTGTTTTGCACAATATTACATGCCGAATTTCACGCAATCGGGTTCTCGATGTCCATATTGGCGTACGCGTTGAGGCTCAGATCGGCCCGTCTGCCCGCCAGATACTCATAGTATGCGGCGCAGCCGATCATGGCCGCGTTGTCGGTGCAGAGCAGGGGTCTCGGATAATAGAGCTCAAAGCCGCGCGATAACGCCTTTTTTTGTATCAGCTCCCGAAGGGGCAGGTTTGACGCCACGCCTCCTGCCAACGCGAGAGTTTTGACGCTCCGCTCCTCGGCCGCGGTTATGAGATGATCCGAGAGCACGTCGATCACGGCCTGCTGGAACGAGGCCGCTATGTCGTTTTTGTTGATCTCCTCGCCGCGCTGCTCAAGATTGTGTATATAATTCAGCACCGCGGTCTTTACTCCGCTGAAACTGAAATCGAGACCGCCCTCACCCATGTTGACCATGGGGAAGCGCACCGCCCCGCTGTTTCCGCTCTCCGCCGCCTTCTGTATGGCGGGGCCGCCCGGATAGCCGAGACCCAGCACTCGCGATACCTTGTCGAAGGCCTCGCCCGCCGCGTCGTCGTTGGTCGAGGCTATGACCTCGTAATCCGTCCGTGACTTCACATGCACGATATTGCTGTGGCCGCCCGACGCCACGAGGCAAACAAAGGGCGGCTCAAGGTCGGGGGTCTCTATGTAGTTGGCGCAGATGTGGCCGCGGATATGGTGAACGGGGATCAGCGGCTTGCCGGCGGCGAAGCTCAGGCCTTTGGCGTACGACACTCCCACAAGCAGCGCCCCGATAAGACCCGGGGCGTATGTCACCGCCACCGCGTCGATCTCTTCTAACGCAACGCCCGCGTCGTCGAGCGCCTTGTCGACCACCGCGCTTATGTTCTCGATATGCTTCCGCGACGCGATCTCGGGCACCACGCCGCCGTAGAGCTTATGCAGCTCTATCTGGGTATTTATCACGTTTGAGAGAACATTCGTCCCGTCCTCCACCACCGCCGCCGCGGTCTCGTCGCAGGAACTCTCTATCGCAAGAATTTTCAAAATACCACCTCTATAATTTTTTTGTCATAAGTATCGCGTCAAATTTATTGTCATAATATTTTTTCCGCCTGCCCATGGGCTCAAATCCGAATTTTTCATAAAGCCCTATCGCCGCGTCGTTGCCGTCGCGGACCTCAAGATTTATCTGCGGCACGCCTCTCTCGCGGCAGATGCCGCAAAGCAGGCTCAGCGTCTTTTGGCCGAGGCCCAGCCGCCGATGATCGGGGTCGACCGCGATGTTGGTGATCTCAGCAATGTCAGCGATCAGCCACATTCCGCCGAAGCAGACCGCGGCTCCGCTTTCATCCACGCCGACCAAAAACGCCGAGATCATGTTTTCAAGCTCGCTCTCAAACATTTTTCGCGTCCACGGCTCGTCGGGGAAGCACTTTTTCTCGATCTTGAGCATGTCGTCGATATGGCTCTCGTTCATGAGCTCAAACTTAATTTTCATGATCGTCAAGCCTCGCGATAATTTTTTTGACGCAGTCCTTTATCTCAAGCATGCAGCTTTTATATATCTGAATGCCGCCGCCGAACGGGTCGGAAATTTCTCCGACTGCGCCCGCGTATTCTTTGAGGGTGAAGGTCTTATTCTTCGCCTCGGGCGCCGCCGCGCAAATCGCGCTCTTGTGGCTGCCCGACATGGCGAGTATCAAGTCCGCGCCGCCGATCAGGCCAAGATCGAGCTGCGTCGGCTCGTGGCCGCTTATGTCAATATCAAGCTCCGCGAGCGCCTTGACCGAATTTTCTGAAACCTTTGAGCCGGGGAACACAAACAGCCCCGCCGACTTGGCGGAAACGCTCATGCCGCGCTCTTTCGCGTAATAATTGAACAGCCCCTCGGCCATCGGGCTGCGGCAGGTATTGCCCGAACAAACAAACAAAACATTTTTTATCGGAGTTTCAACGCCCGATCTCTCGCTTTCGGCAAGCTCGGAAGCCTCGCGCACCTCATTTCCGGCGGCGCGGTAGAGGCGGTTGCGGACGCCCGCCCACCTGTCGGTGTCGGGTATCTCGGGTGCGAAAACGATCTCCGCGCCCAACTCGTCCATTCTGCGCAGCGCGGCGAACAGGGCCGCGGCCGCCTCGTCGGGCTTGTTTACGCCGCCCAGAGACAGGCAGATCACGCCCTCTTTGAGCTTAGGCTTTATCTCCTTTAATATCTCATCAAACAAAATGACGCCCGTCGGCTTTGTCTGCGAGTTGACGCAGTTTGCCGCCTCGTCGAGGGTGCCTTTTATGATCACAACTTTCGCCTTCGGGGAATAGTGCTTGTATTTGAGCCCCGGAGACTTGGGCCTTTCGCCGTCCTTTAAAGAGGCGGCAAGGCTCACCTTTTTGCCAAGCGTCTGTTCGATCTGACCGCGGCTCACGCGGCCCGGTCGGTATATGATCGGCTCGCCGCTCATGTCGATAACGGTCGATTCGATGCCCACATCGCAGGGGCCGCCGTCAATTATCGCCGCCGTCCTGCCGTCCATGTCCTCGACGCAATGCTCGAACCGCGTGGGGCTGGGCTTTCCGGAAATATTGGCGCTGGGCGCCGCGACAGGTCTGCCGCAGAGACGCAGGAACTCAGCCGCGGTTTTGTTTGACGGCATGCGTATGCCCACTGTGTCAAGCCCCGCCGTCACCTCGCTCGGGATATCGGAGCGTTTTTTTAATATGACCGTTATCGGGCCGGGCATGAAGGCGTCGATCAGCTTTTGCGCGTCCTCGGGCACCTCGGCGGCTATGTCGGAAATTTGGGATTTGTCAAAAACATGCACGATCAAAGGGTTGTCCGACGGACGGCCCTTTGCCTCAAATATTTTTTTAACGGCCGCGGGGTCTTTGGCGTCGGCGCCGATGCCGTAAACCGTTTCGGTCGGGAAAACCACGGTTTGTCCCGACCGAATAAGATCCGCCGCCGTTTGCAGATCGGATGTTTTGTTTGTGAGTAAAAGTGTTTTCATGATATGTTGTTCCCCTCCCTCTCAGTCGCCTTCGGCGCCACCTCTCCCTCCTAAAGGAGGGCGAGGCACGTGCGGCAGATTGCCGCCCCTACAAGTTTGGCGAAATTTCCGCGGATTGCATCAACCCCGTAGGGGCGGATATTATCCGCCCGCCCTATTCGCTATGTTCCCACCTCCGTCAGGCTTACGCCTGACACCTCCTCCCGGGAGGAGGCAACACTATTCTGTGCGTTTCAGTTTTTCGCTTTGGTCGGTGGTTATAAGGGCGTCGATGATCTCGTCAAGGTCGCCGTTTAATATCTGCTCCAGCTTATACAGCGTCAGGCCGATCCTGTGGTCGGTCATTCTGCCCTGGGGGTAGTTGTATGTCCTGATGCGCTCGCTGCGGTCGCCGGTTCCCACCTGGCTCTTTCTGTCGGCCGCGATCGCCGCGTTGCGCTCCTGCTCCATCTTGTCGTACAGTCTTGAGCGCAGCATCTTCATGGCCGCCTCGCGGTTCTTGTGCTGGCTCCGCTCGTCCTGGCAGGTCACCACGATGCCCGTGGGCTTGTGGGTTATTCTTATGGCCGACTCGGTCTTGTTGATATGCTGGCCGCCCGCACCGCTTGAGCGGTAGGTGTCGATCTCCAGATCGTCGGGGTTTATCTCGACCTCCACGTCGTCCACCTCGGGCAGCACCGCCACGGTCACGGTCGAGGTGTGTATCCTGCCGCTCGACTCGGTTTCGGGCACACGCTGAACGCGGTGGACGCCGCTCTCGAACTTCAGGCGGCTGTAGGCGCCCTCGCCGTTTATCATAAACGTTATCTCTTTTATGCCGCCGATGCCGATCTCATTAAGGCTCAGCACCTCGGTTTTCCACCGCTTTGAGTCGGCGTACATGGAATACATCCTGTAGAGGTCTCCCGCGAACAGCGCGGCCTCGTCGCCGCCCGCTCCGCCGCGGATCTCGACCATAACGTTTTTGTCGTCGTTGGGGTCCTTGGGCAGCAGCAGGATCTTGAGCTCCTCCTCTATTTTCTCGATATTGGCCTTGGCCTCTTTGGTCTCCTCCATGAGCATCTCGCGGAATTCCTTGTCGGTCTCCGGGTCGTCCATCATTGCGGCCGCGTCGTCTATCGTCTCTTTGTTCTTTTTATACTCTCTGTATTTTTCAACTATCGGGGTCAGGTCGGAATGCTCCTTACACAGCTTGCGCCACGTCTCCTGATCGGCTATGACCTCGGGGTCGCTGATCTTGCGCGCAAGCTCCTCGAACTGCTCCTCTAAGAATGAAAGCTTTTCAAACATATATTAACTCCTTTAAATCTCGCCTTTGGATTTCGCCTTCAGGTAGGCGTTGATGAATCCGTTGATGTCGCCGTTCATGACCGCGTTCACGTTGCCGACCTCGTAGCCCGTTCTGTGGTCCTTTACCATTGTGTAGGGGTGGAACACATAGGAGCGTATCTGGCTGCCCCACGCGATCTCGGTCTGGACGCCCTTTAAGTCGTCGATTTTGTCCTTCTGTTCGCGCTCGGCTATCTCCACCAGCTTGGACTTTAGGACCTTCATGGCGGTCTCCTTGTTCTTGTGCTGGCTGCGCTCGTTCTGGCAGGTCACCACAATGCCTGTGGGAATATGAGTTATCCTTATGGCCGACTCGGTCTTGTTGATGTGCTGTCCGCCCGCTCCGCTTGAGCGGTAGGTGTCGATCCTCAGATCGTCGGGGTTTATCTCAACGTCCAGCTCCTCGTCGAGCTCGGGCACCACCTCGCAGGACGCGAAAGACGTGTGCCGTCTCGCAGCCGAATCGAACGGGGATATGCGCACCAGACGGTGGACGCCCTTTTCGGACTGCATATATCCGTAGGCGTTGAGACCGCTCACCGAAAAAGTGACGCTCTTGATGCCCGCCTCCTCGCCGTCCAGATAGTCTATGACCTCGGTTTTAAAGCCGCGGCGGTCGGCCCACATGTTGTACATGCGGTAAAGCATCTCGCACCAGTCCTGAGCCTCGGTGCCGCCCGCGCCCGAGTGCAGGGTCACTATGGCGTTCAGTCTGTCGTATTTGCCCGAGAGCAGCGTGTCCAGCTTCATGGCGTCGATCGCCTGCCTGAGCTCCTTATATCCGGGCTTTACCTCGTCGAGCAGGCTCTCGTCCTCCTCCTCGTTGCCCAGCTCCACAAGGGCGGTGAGGTCCTCCCACTTTGAGTACAAGTCGTCAAAGGCCGCGACCTTGTCTTTAAGGCCCTTTATTTTTTGAAGGGTGCGCCCCGCCTTTTCCATGTCGGAATAAAAATCGGGCTCGAAGCTCTCTTTCTCAAGGGCTGCTATCTCGTCGCTCAGCGCGGCCAGGTTAAAGTGAATCCCTCAGTTCCGTAATATCTTTTTGCATGTTTTCAAGCCCGAGCTTGTATTCATCGAATGCTATCACTTGATCACCTCTTGATTTTATATTATGTCCGTGTTTATGCGCGTCCCGCCGCTCTGTCCTTGTCCAGGCAGCAGTTTTTGTATTTCTTGCCCGAGCCGCAGGGGCAGGGGTCGTTTCTGCCGATCTTGTTCACGCGGCGCTCCGGCTTTTTCTTGACGGTGCCGTCGCCGCCCGCGTTCTCGGCGGTGGGCTTCGCCACCTGCTGGCGCTCGATCCTAGTCTGGGGCACCACGTGGAACAGGTGCTTGACCGTGTCCTCTTTGATAGACTCGGTCATTTCCTCGAACATATCCATGGCCTCGAACTTATACTCAACGACCGGATCGTGCTGGGCGTAAGCCCTGAGATATATGCCCTGCCGCAGCTGCTCCATGTTGTCGATGTGGTCCATCCACTTCTGGTCAACGACCCGAAGCATGATGACGCGCTCCACCTCGCGCATGGCGTCGCCGAACTCGGCCTCTTTCTGCTTGTATTTCTTCTCGGCGTCCTCGAAAATATAATCAGTCAGACGCTCGAGCGTCATTTTGTCTATCTCAACGTCGGTGAACTTCATAAAGTTCTCGGGCATCTCTCCGAAAATCGACTCGAAATGCTCGCGCATTCCCTGCCAGTCCCATTCCTCGGGAACGTTGCCCTTGTCGCCGATATACAGCGCCGCGGTGTTTGAGATAACGTCGCGCATCATCTTCATGATATTGTCGCGCAGGTCGCCGCCGTCCAGCACCTGATCGCGCTGCTTGTATATTATCTCTCTCTGCTGGTTGTTGACATCGTCGAACTGGAGCACGTTGCGTCTGATGTCGAAGTTCTTGCCCTCGACGCGCTCCTGCGCCGTCTCGATAGTGCCGCTGAGCATCTTGCTCTCGATAGCCTCATTATCGTCCATGCCCAGAGTGTTCATAACGCGCTCGATCCTCTCGGGAGCGAACAGGCGCATCAGGTCGTCCTGCAGCGAGATGTAGAACTTGGATCTGCCCACGTCGCCCTGACGTCCGGAACGGCCGCGGAGCTGGTTGTCGATACGTCTGCTCTCGTGGCGCTCGGTGCCTAAGATGTTAAGTCCGCCCGCAGCCAGCACCTCTTTCTGCTCGGGCTCGATCTCGGCCTTGAATTTGTCGTTCAGCTCTCTGAACTTGGCGCGTGCCGCCAGGATCTCCTCGTCGTCGGTCTCGGCAAAGCCCGTCGCCTGGACTATCAGCTCGTCGGAATAGCCCAGCTTTTCCATCTCGCTGCGCGCCATGAACTCTGCGTTTCCGCCCAGCACAATATCGGTTCCGCGGCCGGCCATGTTGGTGGCGATAGTGACCGCGCCCTTCTTGCCCGCCTGGGCGACTATCTCGGCCTCTTTGTCATGGAACTTGGCGTTTAAGACGTTGTGCTTGATTCCTCTGCGGCGCAGCATGCGGCTCAGCTTTTCGGACTTCTCGATCGAGACCGTGCCGATAAGCACGGGCTGGCCCTTTTCGTGGGCTTTCACCGCGTCGTCTATTACCGCGTTGAATTTGGCGTCCTCGGTTTTGTATATGCTGTCGGGCTCGTCGACGCGCACCAGCGGCTTGTTGGTGGGGATAACTATAACGTCCAGACTGTATATCTCCTGAAACTCCTCTTCCTCGGTCTGGGCGGTGCCCGTCATGCCCGAGAGCTTGCCGTAAAGCCTGAAGTAGTTCTGGAAGGTGATGGTCGCCAGAGTCTTTGACTCGCGCTCGACCTTGACGCCCTCTTTGGCCTCTATCGCCTGGTGCAGGCCGTCGTTGTATCTTCTGCCGAACATCATGCGGCCCGTGAACTCGTCGACTATGATTACCTCGCCGTCTTTTACCACGTAGTCCTTGTCGCGGCGCATAACGCCTATCGCCTTTATCGCCTGATTGATGTGGTGCGATATCGTCATGTTGGCGGGGTCGGTCAGGTTGTCGAGGTGGAAAGCCTCCTCCGCCTTTTTGATGCCCTGAGGCGTCAGCGTGGCGGTTTTCGCCTTCTCGTCTACTATATAATCGTATTTGTTCAGCTCGTCCTCGTCCTCGATCTCGACCTTGGTGTCGGTCTCGACGATCTTTTTGAACGTGAGCGTTTTGGCGAATCTGTCGGCCTGCTCATAGAGGTCGGTCGACTTGTCGCCCATGCCCGAAATGATAAGAGGCGTTCTCGCCTCGTCCACCAGAATACTGTCCACCTCGTCGACTATGGCGTAGTTGTGGCCGCGCTGAACCTTGTTTTCTTTATATATAACCATGTTGTCGCGCAGGTAGTCAAAGCCCATCTCGTTATTGGTGCCGTAGGTTATGTCGGCGTTATAGGCCTCCTGACGCTGGGCGTTGTTCTTGTCGTGGATAACCAGACCCACGCTGAGCCCTAAGAAGTTATAGAGCTTGCCCATCCACTCGCTGTCGCGCTTTGCCAGATAGTCGTTGACCGTGACGATGTGGACGCCCTTTCCCGAAAGTCCGTTTAAGTAGGCCGGGAGCGTCGCCACAAGCGTCTTTCCTTCACCGGTCTTCATCTCGGCGATCCTGCCCTGATGAAGAACTATGCCGCCGATGACCTGCACGCGGAAGTGCTTCATGCCCAGCACGCGCCACGCAGCCTCGCGGCAGACCGCGAAGGCCTCGGGCAGAATGTCGTCAAGGGTCTCGCCGCCGCTCAGCCTCTCCTTGAACTTGGGCGTCATGGCCTTGAGCTCGGCGTCGCTGAGCTTTTCCATATCGCCCTCGAGAGCCATTACCTTGTCGGCGATGGGATAGATCTTTTTAAGCTCCCTGTCGCTGTATGTTCCGATGACCTTTTCAATCATCTTTTTTATACCCATTAAAGTTAACCTCCAAATCTTATTCTATGCTTAACTGTTCTATTATACCTCAATAAGAATATTATTGCAAGGGTTTTATTGCTTTATCTGATCTATCGCGCTCAAAGTGTTGCCTATCAGCTTGTCGGGCAGCGCGCTGTCGCTGAGCTTCCATTTGCCGTCCTCTTTTGTCATCTCTATTGTTTCGTCGCTCGTGACAGTGCCTATCTCGCCGCTTGACAATATCTTTTCAAGCTGATCGTTCATCAGCGCGTCGTATTCCTCTTTGGTCATGGTGTCGACCCTGCTCTGATAGTCGGGGCTTGACACCAGCGCCACCACGCTCTCGATATACTTCTGCATCACCTGCGACGTGTCGAGCGAGGTTACGGACACGTTGACGGTCGCCTTGTTCCCGTCGGCCGTCACCGACTTGACCTCATACGAAATATTGCCGAGCGACGCCGCAAGAGCCGCGCTCAGCTCCGGATCGGCGCTCATGTCCACGTATTCCTCTATCGCCGCCGTGTCGCCGTTTTTGAAACCGTCCATAACGGTTCCGAAGGCCTGCTGCGCCTCCTGCGCCTTCTGCGCGCTGTCTCCGCCGCACGACGCCAAAGTCAGCAGCGACACCGCCGCGGCCGACGCGGCCAAAAGCCTTAATGTTTTTCTCATAATCAAACACTCCTGTTCTAATATTTATTTCTCATATCCCGCAAAATTTTGCAGCACTATTTTGATCAGTTTCTTATCGGGCCCCGCGTCCGCGGGCACGTCGCTCATGCTCAAAGGAACGCGGTCCCTGATCTCGCCCGGATCGGGCATTATAAGCGAGAAGATCGCGCCGCCTCCGGCCACGTTTCCGACCATAATATTTCCGCCGAGCGCGTCCGCCATCCGCCCGCACGCGATCAGACCACAGCCTTGATACTTTCTGAGCCTTATAAAACCGCCCTCCGCGCGGACAATATTGCGCTCCATAACGCCGCGCAGCTTTTTGACGTCAACGCCTATGCCGTAGTCTATCACCGACAGCGCGGCGCGGTTATATTTGCCGAGCCTGCTGACCGCTATGTCTATGCGGCCGTCCTCCGAGCGGCTGTGCCTCAGCGCGTTATGCACAAAGTTAACCAGTATCAAGGTCAGCATCGTTCTCTCAGCGGCGCACATCAGGCTTTTTCTGGTCCCGCGGACAAGCCTTATCGCTTTTCCGGCCTTGTCGGGAAACAGCGAGCGCAGATATTCCACAAACTGCGCCGCGTATTCGGCGAGATCAATGGGTTCAAGCTTCATATTGTCAATGCCCGCTGTATGCGAAAGCTCGGTCAGGTTCCTGGCTCTCAGGTAGAAGCCGCCGAGAGACGACATTGATCTTTGTATAACGCTTTGGCCGTTCCGCGACAGTTTCTCGTTTTCAAGGATATACTCGTATGTATCATGCGCCTCGAAAAAGCTGTCCTCAAAGTCTTTCATAACAAAATCGCCCATATCCGTGAATCTCAGCTTTGGGCACACGCCGTCGAAAGCGAACATTTTGTTCTCAACGGCGCTTTGGATACAGCCTCGGAGCGCGACGGACGATACTTTGCCGTCATCGGTCAAACATTCAAAAAAATCTGTTGTTTTTGTCTCGCTCATTATTATGCCTCTTTCAAAACGCGTATATATTATAGTATATTTTTTCTAAGCAGTCAAGCCGGGCCGCGGCCGAAATTATCTAAGCCGCGAGAAAACGAATTTTCCCGACTCGCTCAGATCCGCGTCGCTCCACGCTCCGTCGGGGCTCGTTCCGGGATTCAGCGCCGCCGAGGTCTCGCCCTTGTCGCACAATGACCAGTTCGCCCAGCTGATGTTCCTCTGCGCCAGAAAGTCAAGCCACTCGGCCGCGTCGCTGAGGAACACGCCGCCGCTGCCGTTAGCCGCGCTTGTGCCCCACTCGCTTATAAATATCGGGGCGCCCTTTGAGCGGGCGTAGTCTACGCGGTCGCGCAGCCACGCGCCGTGGGTGCCCGCGTAGAAATGGCAGGTGTACATTATGTTCAAAAAACTCAGCGGATCGTCGGCCACCTTGTCTATGTCCTGGCTCCAGGTGGGAGAGCCCACAAGTATCACCGCGTCGCTGTTTTGCCTGATTATCGGGATTATCGTCTCGGCGTAGGGCTTGACGTTTCCGCTCCAGCTTATGTTTCCGTTGGGCTCGTTGCATATCTCGAATATCACGTTGGGCACGCCCGCGTATTTTTTTGACGCCTCGGCGAAAAACTCCGCCGCCTCGCTCACGTGCGCCATCGGGTCGCCGTCGCTCAGTATATGCCAGTCGAGTATAACGTACATATCGTTTGAGACCGCGCTGTCGACCGCCGCGTACGCCGCGCTTTTCACGCTGTCGGGATTGCTTAAATAGCCGCCCTCCCCGGTGTACATAGCGACGCGGAACAGGTTAGCTCCGAAGTCCGCGGTGTTCTTTATCGCGTTATAGGACGTGAAGTTCCCGTACCACTGTATGCCGTGGCTGCTCATGCCGCGGAGCACTATCGGCTCGCCGTTTTGGTTGACGAGATCGACGCCCGAAACAGACAGCTTTCCGTTTTGCGAAACGCCGCCGCTTATCGCCGCGGCCTTCGGCGGCTCCGTGTTTGTCGGCGCCGCCTGCGGAAAGGGCGCCGCGCCCTTTCCTCTCGCGCGCATGATAATCGCGCAGGCCTCGGCCCGGGTCAGGTTCGAGAGCGGATTGAAATTACCGTTTTCGTCTCCGGTCAGAATTCCGTTGTTGTATGCGCGCACAACCAAGTACCCGTACCGCCCGGGTATATCATTAAAATCCTTGATCGACGTCATGTATTTGTAATAGGCGTTGTTCGCCTGCTCGTTCTGCGGAATATCAAACGCCAGATCGACTATCTTGACTGCCATTTGTCGGGTTATCGGCTTGTCGAAGTCCGCCTCGTAGATCTCGTCGTAGTCGTACCAGCCGCTCTCATAGGCGCGCTTCATATAGCCCGACGCCCAGTGGGAGCCGCTTTGCGGCGCGTCCGCGCCTACGCACCTGGCCGCCACGCTGATAAACTCGGCGTATGTTATCGTGCCGCCCGGTCTGAAACTTCCGTCCTCGTAGCCATTGAGCAGGCCGCTTGACGCCATCGCTTCTATATTTTCGGTGTACCACTCGCCGGGGCGCACGTCGGGAAACGTGAACGCCGCGCCGAGCAGCGCCATGCAGGCCGCCAGAAGAGCGGCGGTGATCCTCGCGCTTTTTTTCATTGGGGGTCTCCTTTATAAATAATCCAAAATAATTTTCCACTCCCCGATAAGCCGCTCAAGGGAAAACGCGGCATTTGCGGGGCTGGTCGAGGGGAGCTTTGTTATCTCTTTGTCGGGGAAAAACCTGCGGTACAGTCCGTACGCCGTTCCGCCGTTGGCGAACACCGCGCCTATATCGGCGGCCGCGAATATCTCCGAAAAATCATTGGGCTCCGCGTTTTTGATCGAGCTGTCCGCCGAGCCGCTGATCTCGCAGGAGCGTATCACGTCCCACAGCGCGATCTTATTTTCAAGCAAAAAGCGCTTCTTTTCGGGAACCGTATCGGGCGTGTCAGCGCCCAGCACGGCGGATAAGGTTTTCCAGAAACGGTTTTGGGGATGGCCGTAGAAAAACCGCGCCTCCCGCGATTTGACCGACGGAAAGCTGCCGAGTATCAATATTTTTGAGTTTTTGTCAAATACCGACGGTATCGGATGGACCACTCCGCTCACGCTCGCTCACCTCGCATTATATAATACCACTCTTTTTTCGCCTTTGCAACAAAAAATCAGCCTAAATTATTGATTTTACAAAAAATTTATGCTATGCTTAAATAAATCAAAAAAATTACGAGGTAACAGATGAGAGACTACAGAACCGATTATGAGGACTGCCTGCGTCGGGTGCAGAAACCCGCGCGCTATATTGGAAATGAGTTCGGCAGCGTCCACAAGGAAAAGACCGACGATATGATGTCGTTCGCTTTCTGCTTTCCCGACGTGTACGAGGTGGGAATGTCGCACCTGGGCATGAAAATACTGTACCACATGCTGAACGAGAGGGACGACACGGTGTGCGAGCGCGTGTTCGCGCCCTGGGACGACATGGAAAAGCTGATGCGGGAGCGGAACATTCCTCTGCTCTCGATGGAAAGCTGCGCGCCCGTCAGGGAATTTGACATTGTGGGCTTTACCCTGCAATACGAGATGAGCTACTCGAACGTGGTGAACATGCTCGATCTGGCCGGGATCCCGCTCAGGACCCGCGAACGCGGCGAGGGCGACCCGTTTGTCTGCTGCGGCGGCCCCTGCGCCTATCACGCCGAGCCTCTGGCCGAGCTGATTGATTTCTTTATACTCGGCGAGGGCGAGGAAGTCAACGGCGAAATCATGGACGAATACAAAAAGTGGCGAGGCAGCGGAAAGAGCCGCGACGATTTCTTGATGTCGCTGGTCGCCCTCGGCGGCATATACGTGCCGAAATTCTATGACGTGGAATATAATGACAACAACACGATAAAGCGCTTTGAACCCAATCGCACCGGCGTACCGAAACAGGTCAGAAAGCGGATAATACTTGATTTTGACAAGTGCTACGCGCCCGAAAAGCTGATCGTTCCGTTTATGGAGACGGTCCACGACCGCATCATGCTCGAGCTGTTCCGCGGCTGTATCCGAGGCTGCCGTTTCTGTCAGGCGGGGTATATCTACCGCCCGGTGCGCGAGCGGTCGGTTGATCGGCTGTGCGGCATAGCCGACGGCTGCATCAGAAACACGGGCTATGAGGAGATGTCGCTGTCGTCGCTCTCGACCAGCGACTATCGCGAGCTTCAGGAACTGATCGACAGGCTGCTCGGCATGACGGTCGATAAGCGCATCAATCTGTCGCTGCCCTCGCTGAGGGTGGACAATTTTTCAATGGAGCTTATGGAAAAGGTGCAGAAGGTGAAAAAGAGCGGTCTGACATTCGCTCCCGAGGCGGGCACCCAGCGGCTCCGCGACGTTATAAACAAAAACGTCATAGAGAGCGACCTTATCAGAACGTCAAAGATCGCCTTCGGCGGCGGGTATAACCGCATAAAGCTCTATTTTATGCTGGGCCTGCCAACCGAGACATACGACGACGTTAAGGGCATAGCCGATCTTGCCAAAAAGGTGATCGACGAGGGATTTTTCTCGATACCGCCCGAGGAGCGCAGGGGCAGGAGCGTCAGCATAACCGTCAGCACCTCGTTCTTTGTGCCCAAGCCGTTCACGCCGTTTCAGTGGGAGCCGCAGAACCTTATCTCCGAAATGGAGGACAAGGCGCGGTTTTTGAAGGAGAATATCCGCTCGAAAAAGATCGTGTACAACTGGCACAACAGCGACATCAGCCTGCTTGAGGCGGTGTTCGCCAAGGGCGACAGACGGCTGTCGGAGGTGCTTATCACCGCCCACGGGCTGGGATGCAAGTTCGACGGCTGGAGCGACTTTTTCGATTACGAAAAGTGGCTGGAGGCTTTCAGGATAAACAACATAGACCCCGCGTTTTACGCGAATCGCAGAATACCATACGATGAGATACTGCCCTGGGACTACGCCGACATCGGGGTTCCCAAGTCGTATCTGATAAAAGAGCACAAGAGGGCGTACGAGGAAAAGACCACTCCCGACTGCCGCGAAAAATGCGGCGGCTGTGGCGCGGCGTCGTTCGGAGGAGGTGTCTGCTTTGAGTAGGAGACGGCTCATGTTTTCCAAAACCGGCATGGCGAAGTATATATCCCACCTGGATTTGCTGCGCTGCTTCACGCGGTCTATCATGCGCGCCGAGCTGCCCGCGGTCTACAGCCAAGGCTTTAACCCGCACATGAAAATGACGTTCTCGCTGCCGCTTTCGGTTGGCGTCACAAGCTCGCGCGAGTGCGTGGACATCGAGTTTGAGGACGGTGTCTCGGACGGCGGGATCATGAAACGGCTGAACGGCGCGCTGCCGCCCGACATCAGGATAATATCGGTCGGTGACCCGAAAATCTCGGCCAACGATATTTTCGGCGCGGAGTACCGTCTGACGCTGCTGTGCGGCGGCGCGGACGAAAACGCTCTCAAAGCGGTGAAAGAATTTTTCGCGCTGCCCGAGGTCAAAATAATCAAGCGCACCAAAAAGAAAGGCGAGATGGAGGTCAACCTTATGGACTTTGTGCTCGGAGCCGGGGCCCCGAAGATCACGGACGAGGGGATCGAGATTTGTCTCACGCTGTCGGCGGGCGGGCAGAAAAACTTAAAACCCGAGATCGCCGCCGAGGCGCTGATAAAGTATCTGACCGAAAACGAGGGCGTCCGCGTTATGGGCTACAACATACACAGAACCAAAATATTTTACGACATAAACGATCCGAAAATATTTAAATAATTATACAAAACAGGAGGTTTTCACATGAAAAGAATAGGTATTCTCACCAGCGGCGGCGACTGCCAGGGTCTGAACTCGGCGATCAGAGGCGTGGCTAAGGCGCTGTATGAGCACTTCGGCGCGGACCTTGAGATCTACGGCATCAAGAACGGATATTACGGCCTCATCAACGGGGTTTACCGCAAGATGGAGCCCATAGATTTTTCGGGCCTGCTGATACGCGGCGGCACGATTTTGGGCACCTCGCGACAGCCGTTTAAGTACATGCTGGACAAGGACAAGGACGGCCTGACAAAGGTCGATAAAATGAAAAAGAACTATAAAAAGATGAAACTGGACTGTCTGGTGGTGCTGGGCGGAAACGGAACGCACAAGACCGCCAACCTGCTCAGCGAGGAGGGCATGAACGTTATCGGTCTGCCCAAGACGATCGACAACGACCTCTGGGGCACCGACATGACCTTCGGCTTTTACAGCGCGCTGAACGTGGCGACCGACGTTATTGACCGCATCCACACCACAGCCACATCCCACAGCCGCGTGTTCATCGTTGAGATAATGGGCCACAAGGTGGGCTGGCTCACGCTGTACGCGGGGATCGCGGGCGGCGCGGACGTTATTCTCTTGCCCGAGATACCCTATGATATCGACAGCGTGAACCGCGAGCTCGCCAAGCGCGCCAGCATAGGCAAGAGCTTTTCGATAATCGCGGTGGCCGAGGGAGCGATCTCCAAAGAGGAGGCCGCCATGAGCAAAAAGGAATTCAAAAAGCACAGAGCCAAGATGAAACAGCCCTCGATCGCCTACCGCGTGGCCGACGAGCTGCGCGAAAAGCACCCCAACGAGATCAGGGTGTGCGTTCCCGGGCACTTCCAGCGCGGCGGCAGTCCCTGCCCCTACGACAGAGTGCTGACGACAAGGATCGGAACCACCGCGGCGCAGATGATAGCCCAAAAGAAGTACGGCTATATGATAGCGCTCAAGAAAAACGAGATAGTTCCCATACCCCTCAAGGATGTGGCGGGCAAGCTCAAGGTCGTAACCCCCGACTGCAACGAGGTAGTGACCGCCCGCCAGATGGGCATCTGCTTCGGAGATTAAAAAACGGGCGGCCCCGGCCGCCCTTAATATTTGCCTCCTCCCGGGAGGAGGTGGCTGCGGCTTGCCGCAGACGGAGGTGGGAACGTAGTGATTAGTATCCCCCCTCAGCCGCCATTCGGCGGCAGCTCCCCCGAGGGGGCGCCTATTTTTCGCGCCCTCCCCCAAGGGGCGAGCCTAGTTCCTAGTACCTATTCCCTAGTCCCTACGTTAGTATTCATCCATAAAGCTGTGGCGCTCGCCGTTTTTGTGGTAGCCTATCACGGTGGACAGGTTGATATTGCGCACGCTGTTAAAAATATTCGTATCTATATACGGATTTGTTTTCCTGAAATGTTTGATAAGCGCCTTCATTTCAAGGCGCTTTGAATCGCCTATGCCGCTCTCGGTGTTCTCGGTGAACCGGCAGGCGCACTGCAAAAATCTGAGCCCGTTTCCGTTCGCCCAGTTGATTATATCGTGCTCCTTCACCATGTACATCGGGCGTATAAGCTCCATGCCCGGGTGGTTGGTGCTGTGGAGCTTGGGCATCATGGTCTGTATCTGGGCGCCGTACAGCATGCCCATGAGTATCGTCTCGATAACGTCATCAAAATGGTGGCCGAGGGCGATCTTGTTGCAGCCCAGCCGTTTCGCCTCCTCGTAGAGATAACCGCGCCTCATTCGGGCGCACAGGTAGCACGGGTGGTCGCCGACGTTTGCGACCGAATCGAATATCGGGCTCTCAAATATTTTTATGGGGATATTCAGCAGCTCGGCGTTGGCTTTTATAAGCTCCAGATTTTCGGGACTGTAGCCCGGGTCCATCACTATGTACTCGGCCTCAAAGGGCACAACGCCGTGGCGGTGTATCTCCTGGACGCACTTGGCCATCAGCATGGAATCCTTGCCGCCCGAAACGCAGACCGCGATCCTGTCGCCCTCGTTTATCATTTTGTACTCGTTGATGCCCGACACGAACCTTTTCCAGATCGTCTTTCTGTAGGTCTTGATTATTGATCTTTCTATTTCTCTGTATCGTTCCATATTTACCTGCTGAGCTCGCCGAACCTCTCCTTGAACTTTTCCTCAATGAGCCGCGTGGGCTCGTGGCTGAAATCATGCGCGCCGAATATCTCGGGCACAAGCTCCTGTATCTCGACGCCGCTGATATTCAAAAACTCGTAGTAAAGTATCGCGTCGTCCACCGATTTTATCTGCTGCCGCTCGTCGTCCGTGAGGGGCTCCGGCAGATATTTTTCGTATATGCTCTCCTGGAGCAGCTTTTCAACCTCGAGATAATTGGTGAGGACGACTTTTATCGGGCGCACTATGTCCGAGAGGTACGCCTCGCTGGCGTCGTGTATCAGGCAGGCCAGGCAGACCTTTTTCGAGTACCCTCTCGCCTCGGCCTCGACCGCGCAGCTCAGGCTGTGCTGCGCCACGGAATAAAAATATTTCAGGTGCCCATTAGCTCTCGGCAGCAGCGACAGCGCGTGGGCTATGTCGGTGATGTTTATCTGGTCGGGATTCGGTTCAAGCGGCGTCACCTTCGCGCCGCTGTAGGTCAAAATATAATCACTCATTTTATCAGCTCCTAATCATTGTCTTTGCTTCTGTCAAACAATTGATCCATCATTCCGCGTATCATTTTCTCCCTGTCGGCCGCGGCGTTTTCGTCAAGGCTTGCGCCACCGTCCGCGCCGATATTGAGCACGCTGCCCTCTCCCGCTCCCGCGGGCAGCTTTTCCCTCGGGATGTTCACAAAGCCGCCGTCGGTCTCAACGACCGCGAAGCCGCCCTCGAATCTGTCAATAATTCCGCGCATAAATACCGCCTCCGTTCATAAATATTATATAATTAAATGTCAAGTCTGTAAACGCCGCTTTGGCTCGCTCCGAATGCCACGGTGCCGTTCGTGTCGGTCCTGAGCACCGCCGCTTCGGCAGCCGCCAGACGGCTCAGCGCCTTTTCGGTGGGGTGGCCGTACTGATTGCCCGCGCCTACCGAGATCACGGCGTAGGCCGGGCGCACCGCGCTCAAAAACTCCGCTGTACTCGATGACGAGGAGCCGTGATGGCCCACCTTTAAAACGTCCGCCCTGAGCTTGTCATAGGCCGAGGCGCAGAGCTGCTTTTCGACCTCCTTTTCCGCGTCGCCCATGAACAGGAACACGCTGCCGCCGTAGGCTATCCGCGTCACTACGGAGCAGTTATTGAGGTCCTCGTACATCGTTATCGGAGCCAAAAACTCTATCGTGTACGAGCCGTTCTCAAGCGTCATTCCCGCCGAGGCCGGATAGGTCACGATCTGCTTGTCTATAAGCTTTTGCAGCATTTTTTCAAAGGTCCGCGTGGTCGCCGACGCGTCGGGCATATAGAAAACTCCGATGCTGAAATTATCAAGCACGTCGAGCATGCCGCCGATATGGTCGGCATGCGGGTGGGTGGTGAGCACATAGTCGATGCGCGAGTGCCCCAGTCCTTTTATAAACGAGCAGACCGCCGCGCCGTGCTCCGCGGTGCCCGCGTCAATCAGCATGGTCTTTCCGTCGGGGAACTCGATAAACTCCGAATCGCCCTGGCCCACGTCTATAAAATAAACTTTCATATCAGAAATGCCGGAGGCGATCTCTTCCGGCATTCCTTTTTGAATTTGGTTTTCAGATTGATCGCTCTCGTGCAGCAGCACCTCTCCGCTGCCGAAACCGCTCACGTCAACATACGCGGTGTCGCTTTCGGGGAAGGCTCTGCACAGCACGGCGCAGACCTCGCAGCGGATGATAGGGTCGGAGCCCTCAAATGTGCCCTGCTGCGTTCCGGTTATGTAGCCGCGCTTTACCGCCTCGGCTATGTACGGCCTGTCCTGCTTGGGGATCGAGGCGTAGTCGTAAAACACGTCGGACAGCAGATCGTCTCTTATCGGATAATACGACGACAGGTCATAGTTCAGAACCCGCATCAGCGCCACGGTGACGTCCTCTCTGGTGGCCGGGTCCTCGGGCTTGAAGTATATTCTGGAGTCTCCCGCGGTGGTGCTCTGATAGCCGGGCATCTGCGCGGTTATAGCGTTGATATACGGCAGGTACCACTCGTTCACGTCAAGGTCGGCGTATGGGCTGGTCCTGGCGCTCGACAGGGGAATACCCGCCGCGTTTACCAGCATTTTGGCGTACTCGCAGCGCTGAACGTTGTTGTTCGGCAGAAAATATCCGTCGCCGTAGCCCGAAACGATTCCGCGCGCCTCGAGGCTGGTGATATAGGGCGCCGCCCAAAAATCGTCGGCCACGTCGTAAAACGCGGTGGCGTACGCCGAAAACATGCTGAGGCATATCAGCGATATAATCAGAAATGCCGCGGCAATTTTGTTTTTTCGCATTTTAATGTCTCCTTTTCGCGTTTATTTTTCACTGTTATACTGTTATTTTGATATATTTCGGGTCATTTACGCTATTATAACATTAGATTTAATATTTGTCAACCAAATAAAAATATTGATTTATCTCGGCGCAAGTGGTATAATTAAACAAATGAGCGCAGTTTTTTTGACAGGGGAGATTTTATGAGCTTTTACGAGGTGTTTCTGATAGCGGTGGGTCTCGCGATGGACGCCTTCGCGGTGTCGGTCTGCAAGGGCCTTAAAATGCGCAGAGTGGATTTCAAATACACGCTGATAATCGCGTTCTTTTTCGGATTCTTCCAGGCGATGATGCCCGCGATAGGCTGGCTGGCGGGACGGCAGTTTGAGAGTTATATAAACAGCGTCGACCACTGGATCGCTTTTATCCTGCTGGCGTTTATCGGCGGCAAAATGGTGTGGGACGCGCTGCACGAAAACGAGGCCGACGACAGCGCGATAGTCTATGACTTCAAGGAGATAACCATGCTGGCGGTCGCCACCAGCATTGACGCTCTTGCGGTCGGCGTGTCGTTCGCTTTCTTGGAGGTCAGCATAATCCCCTCGGTCTCGGCGATAGGAATTATAACCTTTCTGCTGTCGATCGTCGGGGTGATGATAGGCAACCGCTTCGGCATGAGGTTCAAGACCAAAGCCGAGGTCGCGGGCGGCGTGATACTTATTTTAATAGGACTTAAGATCCTGCTTGAAGGACTTGGCATAATTAATTTTTAGGGAGATGAGAAAATGAAAGAGGAACTTTACACAATACCTGTGAACGAGGCGCTTGAACAGGACGGGGAATGTCTGTTCTGCACGCTGAACAAAAAACTGGAGTCGGATATACTGAACTATATCCTAGGCCCCTCTTACATGGAGGAGGACATCAGAGGCGAGACCGACAAGCTGGGCTTCTGCAAAAAGCACTACGAACAGATGTACGGCGAGCAGAACCGTCTGGGCGTGGCGCTGATGGCGAGCACGCACCTGAAGCACATCCGCGGCGAGCTAAAAAAGCTGCTTGATCAGGAGGCGGCTCAAAAGCCCGCGAAAAAGGGTCTGTTCAAAAAGGCGGACGAGGGCGATTCGCCGGCCCACACGTACCTGACCGAGCTTGAGGGCTCGTGCTACGCCTGCAACCGCATGGAGGGCCGCATGAAAAGCTACATCGGCACCTTCTTCCACCTCTGGAAAAAGGAGCCCGAGTTCATCGAGAAGATAAAGAACTCCAAAGGCTTCTGTCTGGAGCACTTCAACATGCTGCTGGCGGAGGGCAAAAAGCGGCTGAGCGCGGCGGATTACGCCGAGCTGCTGAGCGTCATAGCGCCCCTTGAGATGAAACAGCTCGACACCCTTCAAGAGGACGTGGACTGGTTCATACAGAAATTCGACTACCGCTTTAAGGACGAGCCCTGGAAAAACTCAAAGGACGCGCTGCCGAGAGCCATACAGCGGCTGGCCGCGATAGATGTGGAGGACTGACCGTGCGCATAGTATCAGCCTCCGAGATGAGGGAAATAGAAAGAGCCGCCTTTGAGCGCGGCATGTCGTATTATGAAATGATGGAAAACGCGGGCAGAGCCGCCGCGGAATACATAAAAGACAACACCAGGGACTTTGAGACCAAGCTGTGCCTCATCGCCGCCGGAACGGGCAACAACGGCGGCGACGGCTATGTGGCGGCCAGGCACATAAAAGATTTCGGCGGCACGCCCATAATCATGATGGCGTCGGGTGAGCCGAAAACGCCCGACGCGATAAAGAATTTCGAGCTGGCGAAGGCTATGGGGATCGAGATCATAAAATTTGACCCGAAGATAAGCGCGGCCGTGATCTACGGCTGCGACGTGATCGTTGACTGCGTGTACGGCACGGGCTTTCACGGCGAGCTGAGAGACAGCGTGAGGCCGCTGTTTGACATTATAAACGACAGCGACGCGGTGAAGTTCGCGATGGATATACCCAGCGGCGTGCCCGATTCGGGCAGCCCCGCCGACGGCGCCGTAAAAGCCGACCACACCATAGCCGTGCAGTACCTGAAACGCGCCCATGTCTCCGCACTGGATTATTGCGGCAAGATAACGGTTATCGACATAGGCATAGGGGAATAGCTGGCGGATAATATCCGCCCCTACAGGCTCCGGCGCCTAACAACTGCCTCCTCCCGGGAGGAGGTGGCTGCGGCTTGCCGCAGACGGAGGTGGGAACGTAGGGACTAGGGAATAGGTTCTAGGGACCAGGAAAACACCTCATCGGTCTGCGAAGCTGACTGATGAGGTGTTATACATAAACTTATTTTTCCATTTTCCAATACTGCACGCTGTAGGGCGGGAGCTCGCTGCCGCCGCCGAAGTCGTGGGTCTCGCCCGTGATAAGGTCCACCGCGGTGCCGCAGCCCGCGTCGAAATGGGCGGTGTAGGGCGCGCCCTCAATATTGATCGCGACCATAACGCGCTCGTCGTCGCACTTGCGCTCGAAGATCGCCTGCTTGTTGGTGAGCACCACCGAGCGGAAATCGCCGCAGCACAGCGCCTTTGACTCCTTGTGGGCCTTGGCGAGCTTTGATATAAACGCCGTCAGATCGCTGAATTCGGGCTTCTCGAAGCAGGGCCTCAGCGCGGGATCGCCGTCCTGCTTTTTGCCGAGGGCACCCCACTCGCTGCCGTAGTATACGCACGGCACGCCGGGCATTCCGAACAGCACACCGTAGATCAGCGGCAGGTGGTTCTTGTCGGTCAGTATGTCCGCAACGCGGGTCACGTCGTGGTTGTCGACGAAGCAGAGCAGGTGCTTGCCGCGGTACAGGCACCAGTTGTCGGGGCCGAACTGCCGCAGAAGCGAGTGCACGATCTCGAACATATTGAGCGAGTTCATACTGGAATAAAGGCCCTTGTAGCACTCATAATTTGTGCAGCTGTGGAGCTTGTCATCCGAGACGAATTGGTTGTAGTCGCCGTGGAGCAGCTCGCCTATAAGCACAAAATCCTCTTTGAGAGAGTTGCAGTGGTGCCGCAGCGTCCTGATAAAGTCCTGATCCAGGCAGTACGCCACATCGAGGCGCAGGCCGTCGATATCGAACTCGTTTTTCCAGAAGTCGACGCACTCCAAAAGATAGTTCACGACGGCGGGGTTCCTGAGGTTGAGCTTTACCAGCTCGAAGTGACCCTCCCAGCCCTCGTACCAGAAGCCGTCGTTATAATTGCTGTTGCCGTCAAAGCTGATGTGGAACCAGTCCTTATAGGGCGAATCCCACTTTTTCTCCTGCACGTCCTTAAACGCCCAGAATCCGCGGCCCACATGGTTGAACACGCCGTCCAGCACGACCTTTATGCCGTTTTCATGCAGGGCCCCGCAAACCTCTTTGAAATCATCGTTGCCGCCCAGACGGCAGTCTATTTTCTTATAGTCTCTTGTGTCGTATCCGTGATTGTCCGACTCGAATATGGGCGAGAAATACACCGCGTCGCAGCCTGTTTCTTTAATATGGGGGATCCATTCGATCACCTTTTTGATGCGGTTTTGGTAAACCCCGTCATTGGAAGCGGGCGCTCCGCAAAATCCGAGCGGATATATCTGATAAAACACGCTTTTTTCGTACCACATAGCTTTCCTCCTGATTTTAAGTATTATTTTTTATATTCATGTATCATTATTGATTATTTTAACGCCTCGTTGATAATATCCGCCGCATCGGCGCCGCCGACACACAGCGCGGCAAAGTTGTCTTTTACAATTATCACGGGCTCGTTGAGTTTCGGCATTTCCTCGGGTATGTAATTTTCAAAATCACGTTTCTTGCTTTCGACGCGGGCGGTCAGCTTTTCTCTCAACTCCTCTGCCTGCTCGGGCGTGTCGGTCTCAAACACCGCCAATTCATCGGCAACCGCTCCGCCCGCGGTGTAAGCCGAGCCGCCCTTTGCCTCGCCTGCCGCTATATTGTAAAGTTTCGCGGTCATCGAGCCGTTCATGGGCGACATTTCCGAGGGGAACGCCGCGCCGGAAACAATTTTCGCCGCCAGCTCCTCTGCCTTGGCGCTGTCAGTGAACACGCTCGGAGCCGTCTGCGCGGCGGGAGCGAGTCCCGTCTGCACGGCGTGGCACTTTAGGTAATCCTCCCATACGTAGTTATGCGCCGTGTCAAGATGCACTCCGTCCGAGGCGGCGTCCTCGGGCAGAAAGCCGTTCTCCATAGCGAACAGGCTGTATATATCCAGATAGTAGCAGCCCTCTTCCTCGCACATTTTCCTGAGCGCGCCGTTATAGTTATTTATTCTCTCAAGAGTGACCTGCTCTCTGTCGGCAACCGACTGCGCAACGGGCAGCATCGAGTTCACATACACAACGGCGTTAGGATGCGCCGCCTTTATTTCGCGTATCAGCCCGCGGTATTCCGCTATATAGTCCTCGGGCTTGTGGAACCCTATCTCGTTCAGGCCCAAAAGGGTGTACACCTTTCCGACGTTTTCCGCCGACAACAGTTGATCAAACAGTGTTCCCTCTCCGTTATTCGCGGGATCGGTTCTCACTTTTAAGGTGCTTGTCGAGGTCTTGGTTATAAGGTTGCACGGCGCTCTCATCGAGACGCCCAAGCCGTCTATAAGCGAGTCGCCGAATAAATACGCGTCAGCGAAATAATCGTCTCCGACCGGTTTTGTCTCGTTCAGCAATCCGAAAGGCGGCGCCTTCAAACTGTCGGAATTCTCAGCGTAATACGACAGCTTGCTCAAATTGCCGTCCTCAACGTAGGTATCGCTGTTAAACAGAGCCAGCACGGTATCTATATTATTATCGCGCATAGTCTTGACTATATCGTCGTTATAATATCGCAAATCAAACATATAAATATTGTCAAAATGATTGGCGAGAAACGGCGCCAGACTGTGGGCGTACGAGTCCTTGATCACGGCGAGGTTCCTTCCTGTTCCGCAGCTGCTTTTTATCACGGTCAGCGGATGGTTTCCGTCAAGAAAATAAGCGTATTTGTCGCGCTCTTTGAGCTTCTCCTCGTTATACAGTCCGTCTAAAACCAAATCCTCGCCGGGGAACTCAACGGTGTATTTAAACGGATTTTTCAACGTGTATTTTTCGATCTTATCGGGCTCGGTAATAACCGGCGCTTTGGAATAGCATGTGCCGTAAAAATCCTCCGTGACGGTCTCAACGTTAAAATCTTCAATATTATAAGGCGTGTAGCCCAAAAACGGCGCCAGGCACCGATAAAGATAATAACTTCCGAGCGAGGTTTGATGATGATCGGTTCTGTAATATATATCCTCGCTGTTGTGCCGCGCGAGCTCGTCCGTCGGATCGGCAAGATTGACATTGGTGTTGTCGGACATTGACCAAAGTTTCACGCGCATGTTCCAATAATCCCCGCTCGTGACCCCAGAGGGAAGCCTGAAGCCGAGAGTATTGAAAGCGGTGGGCACAACCGACAGCGTGACGTTGAACTTTCCCGTGTCGCTCAGGCTTTTAAGCGCGCCGTTGTTGGCGTCAACAACGCTTTCGTCGTACGGCCGCGGCGCGGACACAAGGTATCCGTCATCGGCAAAATACACGCCGTTGTTTTCCTTTTTTCCTATAAGGCGCTCGATATTGGCCTTGACCGCCATCAGCGAATCGCGAAACATAAATTGATCCGAAGCGTATTCCTCAAAGCCGCTCATAAAGCTGCCGTCCTCCAGCGTCTCGGCCGACAGTTTCGGAAAATCGGCCAGCTCTCTGTTTTCGGCTGCCGACACGGCGCGCCTCGGCTTAAACGCGTTGAACAAGAAAAAGCCGACCATCGTAACGACGAGAAACGCGGTTATAATCTTATATTTTTTACTCATGCCGATACCTGCCTTCCTTATGATCTCTTTGCGGTAAACGCTGATAAAATAACGCCTTACCGCTCCGCATCGCTTGCCGCGGCGCTAAAACCTGAAATACAAAAACGGATTGTATGAGTCTCCGATCAAGTAAGCGCAGCACACCGCGATCCCCAAAACGGCGCAGACCGAAGCCGCCGCGGCGATCTTTCCGCGGCTTATTCTTCCGTAAAGCTTCTTCGGCAGTCCCGTAGCGATAACCGCGGACACCGCGATCAACGGGGCGTAGGATGCCAATCTGTACAAAAACCCGGGCGACATAACGCCGCCGCCCGCGGCGCCGAACATCACCGATATATACGAGACCGCGGCGGATAAATTATCGGCTGAGAAAAACACCCAGCTTATCAGCACAATCGGCAGCGTGTACAGCGCGCCGAGCCATTTGGGGACCTTCTCGAAAAAGGCTCTGCCCTCCAAGAAACCGCGCAGCGTTTTCTCGATTACAAGAACGACTCCGAAATACAGCCCCCAGACCACAAAATTCATCGCCGCGCCGTGCCACAAGCCGGTCAGGGCCCACACCGCGAATATGTTGACATATGTGCGGAATTTGCCCTTTCGGCTTCCGCCAAGCGGTATGTAAATATATTCACGGAACCATGTTCCCAGGCTTATGTGCCACCTGCGCCAGAATTCCGTCACGCTTTTTGATATGTACGGATAGTTAAAATTCTCGCAAAAGTCAAAGCCAAGCATCTTGCCCATTCCGATCGCCATATCCGAGTATCCCGAAAAGTCAAAATAAATCTGGAGCGCGAACGCGATTATACCCAACCACGCGTCAGCCGCGTGCAGCTCCGAAAAGGGGATGCCGCAGACAGTGTCCCACAGCGCGCCGACATTGTTCGCTATCAGAACTTTTTTGCACAGACCGGCCGAGAAACGGAGAAATCCGTTAACGAAACCCTGATACGAGTATGTCCTGCCGACAAGCTGTTTTTCTATATCCTTATATTTTACGATCGGACCGGCGATAAGCTGCGGAAACAGCGAAAGATAAAGTCCGAACAATACGGGGTTCCTCTGAACGTCCGCCTCTCCGCGGTACACGTCTATCACATACGACAACGCCTGGAACGTGTAAAATGAAATGCCGACGGGCAGCAATATTTCAAAATGCCTTATCTCGGCTCCGAACACGGACGACGCTATATCAAGCATAAAATTCGTGTATTTAAACACGCCGAGTATTCCGATATTGACGATCACATTCAAAGCCATCAGCAATTTGCTGCGCTTTTTATGCACCGCCAGCCCGGACAGATAATTAAACACTACCGAGAACAGCATCAAAAACACGTATTTCGGCTCGCCCCAAGCGTAGAATATCAGGCTTGCGGCAAACAGAAAAACATTTTTCGCGCTTTCCTTCGGTAATATATAATATATTATCAGCACAGGTATCAAAAAATAAAATAAAAAGACAATACTTGAAAAAACCATATGTGATTCTCCGTTAACCCCTTTAATATTATTTGCGCGTTATCACACAATGCAAAACATTATATCAAAATATTGCGGAAATATCAAGAGAATAACGGTAAAAATATCGCAAAAATCCGAAAAATCTTCAATTTTCTACATAATATGCAAATTGTAGGTTATTTTATTATTGTCTTTGTTTTTATTCATCATTTTCAAAAAGCACTCGGCGGTGGCTTTGGCGTCGTCGAGCGCGCGGTGGGGATGGTCGTTCGAGACGCCCAGGCGCTCGCACGTGATACCGAGGTTGTGCTTGGTTTCGTTCGGAAACATCTCCTGCGCCATTTTGAGCGTGTCACAGGTCTTGTTTCCGAACTTCATGCGGTACTTTTTCGCCACGGTGTTGAGAAACTTCAGATCATAAGTCACGTCGTGGCCCACCAGCACCGCGTTTCCGCAGAACTTTTTGAAATCCTTGAGAACCGTTCGGGATGTCGGCATGTCCTTGACCATCTCGTCGGTTATCCCGGTCAGCTCCCGTATTATCTGGGGTATGCTGTATCCGGGGTTTATGAGCTGCTCAAAGCTGTCGGTTATTTTTTCGTTTTTCAGCTTTACCGCGCCGATCTCAAGCAGTTCCTTGTCGTCGGGTCCCGTGCAGACCGTCTCAAGGTCGAACACAACATACGTTTTATTCAGCATTTGATTTTGATTTTCCTTTCAACGTAGTGATTAGCGATTAGTGAATAGCGAATAGCGAATAGTATCCCCCCTCAGTCGGGCTTTGCCCCATATTCGCTCACGTTAATGATTTGTGGCCTCGTTTATGTGTGCAATCGGAATACGATAGTGCCACGAACCCGCTGCGCGGCTCCGGCCGCAGACAGCTCCCCCGAGGGGGAGCCTATTTTTACCTCCTCCCGGGAGGAGGTGTCAGGCGTAGCCTGACGGAGGTGGGTTTATTTGGTCTATTTATTAAGCTCCTGATTTAAAAGCTTGTTCACGACGCCGGGGTTGCCTTTGCCTTTGAGCTCCTTCATGCACTGTCCCATCAGGAAGCCGCTGGCCTTCTTGTTGCCCGAGTTGTAATCCTCGACGGCTTTGGGATTATTCTCTATAACCTTTTTTACGATATCGAGCACCAGCCCCTCGTCGCTCACCTGCTCCAGATTATTATCCTTGACGTATTTCTCAACGTCCAGATCCTCTTTGAAGGCTATTCCGAATATCTCCTTGGCCTTGTTGCGGTTGATGGTCTTTTTTTCCACCAGCCCGATCAGGGTCGACAACGCCTTGGGCGTCAGCTTCATGTCCTTGGCCTCAATGCCCTCGTCGCCCAGCTTGCGCATGAGCTCGCCCATGATCCAGTTTGAAACTTCCTTGGGATTGCCGCACAGGGCGGTCGTCTCCTCAAAGAAATCGGCGAGCGCCTTCTGGCCCGTTATCATGTCGGCGTCATACTCGGGCAGACCCAACTCGTCCATATAGCGCCGTTTTTTGGCGTCCGCCAGCTCGGGCAGGCTGTCCTTTGTGGCATCGTACCACTCGTCGTCTATCTCGATGGGCGGCAGATCCGGCTCGGGGAAGTATCTGTAGTCCTGAGCGTTCTCCTTGCTGCGCATGGCGTAGCTCTTGTCCTTGTTGTCGTCCCAACGGCGTGTCTCCTGAATTACCTTGCCGCCGCGCTCGATCACGTCGATCTGGCGCTTTGCCTCATAGTTTATCGCCTTTGATATAGCCTTGAACGAGTTCAGATTCTTCATCTCGGTTCTGGTGCCGAATTCCTCGGAGCCCGCCTGTCTCACCGACAGATTGACGTCGGCGCGCATGGAGCCCTCCTGCATCTTGCAGTCGGAAACGCCCAGATATTCAAGGGTCGATTTGAGCTTTGTCAGATACGCGATGACCTCCTCCGCGCTGCGGAAGTCGGGCTCGCTGACTATCTCGATAAGGGGCACGCCGCAGCGGTTGTAGTCGCACTTGGTCTCGTCGTTGAACTCGTCGTGGATAAGCTTTCCGGCGTCCTCCTCCATGTGTATCTCGTGTATCCTGATGTCTTTCTTGAGGCCGCTCTCGGTCTCTATCGGCACTCTGCCGTTTCTGCAGATCGGCAGATAGAGCTGCGAGATCTGGTAGGCCTTCGGAAGGTCGGGATAGAAGTAGTTCTTTCTGTCGAATTTATTGTAGCGCGTGATATCGCAGTTCAGCGCGATACCCGCCTTCATGGCGAAGTTCACCACCTGACGGTTGACGACGGGCAGAGTGCCCGGCATTCCGGTGCAGATGGGGCAGCAGTGCGTGTTGGGCTCGCCTCCGAACTCGGTCGTGCACGAGCAGAATATCTTTGATTTGGTCGCGAGCTCCACGTGGACCTCAAGACCCATTACTGTTTCCCATGCCATATTACTCCGCCTCCTTTCCGAATTTCTCGGCCGCTTTTTTGTGATAATCGGTCAGCTGCTGGTACGCGTACGCCGCGTTCAGGATCACATGGTCCCCCAGGGGCGCGCCCACAAGCTGCGCTCCGATCGGCATTCCGTCCTTGTCGAATCCGCAGGGCACCGAAATTCCCGGCAGTCCCGCCAGATTGACCGAAACGGTGTATATGTCGGACAGGTACATCTTCAGCGGGTCGGAAAGGCTCTCGCCCATTTTCGGGGCGGTAGTCGGAGCCGCGGGGAACAGGATAACGTCATATTTCTCGTAGGCCTCGTCGAAGGCTTTTTTAATCAGCGCCTTGACCTGCAGCGCCTTTTTGTAGTAGGCGTCATAGTATCCGGTGGACAGCGCGAAGGTTCCCAGCATGATCCTGCGCTTGACCTCCTCGCCGAAGCCCTCGCTGCGGGTCTTCATGTAGAGGTCGGTCAGATCCTCGAAATTCTCGGCGCGGAATCCGTACTTCACACCGTCGAACCTTGAGAGGTTGGAGCTGGCCTCGGCCGCCGCTATGATATAATAGGTGGGAACGGCGTAGTCGATAAGGGGCATGTCGAACTCCTCTGTCTCGGCGCCCTTGGCCTTGAGCGTCTCCGCGACGCCCAGCACCGCGGCCCTGACGTCGGCGTTTAAGCCGTCGCCGAAGCACTGTTTGGGTATGCCGATCTTAAGACCCGACACGTCGCCGCTCAGCCCGTCGAGATAGCTCTTGTGCTCAACGTCGAGAGACGTGCCGTCCATCTCGTCCTTGCCGCAGATTATGTCCAAGATAGCCGCGCAATCGGCCGCGTCCTTGGCGACCGGGCCTATCTGGTCGAGAGACGAGGCGTAGGCTATGAGGCCGTAGCGCGATACCGCGCCGTAGGTCGGCTTCATGCCGGTGACTCCGCAGAACGAGGCGGGCTGCCTTATGCTGCCGCCCGTGTCGGAGCCCAGCGCGCAGGGCGCCTCGCAGGCCGCCACCGCCGCCGCCGCTCCGCTGGACGAGCCTCCGGTAACGCGGCCGTGGTCCCACGGATTTTTGGTCTCGCCGTAGAACGAGGTCTCTCCGGTGCTGCCCATGGCGAACTCGTCCATGTTGAGCTTGCCGATCATCACCGCTCCGGCGGCGTTCAGCTTTTCGATCACCGTGGCGTCATATGGCGGCTTGAAGTCGCCCAATATTTTCGAAGCGCAGGTGGTCTTTACGCCCTTTGTGCAGATGTTGTCCTTGATAGCTATCGGGACGCCCGCCAGAGGCGAATCCTCGAACTCTCCGGCCTCTATCCTTTTCTGGACGTCCTCGGCGCGCTCCAGCGCCTCCCGCTCGATCGTCAGCAGGTAGGCGTTTATGCCGCCGCTGTAGTAGGGATCCTTCTTTTTTATCTCGTCAAGCACGGCGCGGACGGCGTCGGGCGCTTTTATCTCGCCGCTCTTGATCTTCGCGCCCAGTTCCAGGGCGGTCATTTCACAAATGTTCATATTATACTTCCTTTCCGGTTTCCGCTTATTCGACTGTTCTGGGCACTATGATAGCCTCGTCGTCGGCCTTGGGCGCGTTTTTGAGCAGCTCGGCCCGATCGTGGCTCGGACGCACAACGTCGTCGCGCATGACGTTCTTAACAGCGAACGCGTGGGACATCGGCTCGACGCCCTCAGTGTCGATGTTGTTGAGAATATCCATGTAGCCTATGATCTCGCCCAGACCCTTGCGGGCGGTCTCGGCCTCATCATCGCTCAGCTTGAGCCGCGACAGCTCCGCCACGTAAGCGACCATATCCTTCGTAATTTCCATAATATCACTCTTTCATATTAAATAGTTTTAAACATATCATGTCAATTATAGCAAACCGTGATTTTTTTGTCAATGTTTTTTCACGGATTAAAACCGCTCAAAACAAAATAATTTAAAAAGCGGAGCCTAAGCCCCGCCGAGTTTGACCGCGATTTAATTTTGTTTGGCGGCGTTTTGTATGATATCCTCGCTGATGCCCGCCTTGCGCAGATTTTCTATCATTAAGTTCACGCCCAGGTTCATGCCTATGTCTATGCCTTCTTTTCTGGCGGTGTTCAGCGCCGTCTTTTCCGTTCTCAGCGCGTCCTCGCGCCTCTCCGCTATGTCCTTCACGTCTTTTTCGTCGCTCAGCCTGAATATCACGTCGGTCGCCTCGCGTATCGATTCAACATTACTCTGTCTTAACATATTCAGATCACCCTCGCTTTCAGAATTGATAAGCTGCATCCACAGCTTTTTCCTGTCTCCCGCGTCTATTTTCTTGTCGAGCTTCGGCAGCTCGAAAAAGTGTATCGCGCACGTGTCCGTAAGTATCCTGTTATGCTCAAGATCCGCCATCGTGTAGGTCGACGCGAACGATTCGGTCTCAAACATCTTGAAATCAACTATGTTTATCGAGATCGTCGGACATATCCGTCGTAGCCCTGCCCTTTCTTGAGCTGTGTTCCGTATCTCTGCGCCCAATAATACAAGCTGCGCTCGGCGAACGCTCCGTAGTTGTTGACCTGCACTTCCACGTTGATGAGCTTATTATCCACCGTGAGCTTTAAGTCAAATCTTGTGAACTTGCCGTCTATCTCATCTGGCGTTATCTCGGTGTTTTCCACAATAATATCGGTTATGCTGTCGTATTCGATATCGAGTATGTCCGATATAAATGCTTGAGCAGTTTTTCGTTGTCCTTTCGGGTAAACATTATTTTGAATACCACATCGGTCTTTGGTTTAACGATCTCTTTCATATCGGGCACTCCCTTCTTAGTCTTATTATATCATATCATATTGATAAATACAAGATATTTTTGTCTGCGGGCAAAAAAATAGGCTCCGGCGAAAGGAGCGTGGCAGAGGCGTCGCACAAAATTTTCACAAAGCGTTGATACGCGGCAAGCGAAGATCGCGTTTTCGCGGCGGCATGACCTCGTATGTTCCGCTTTGCGAATACCGAATTTTGTGCGGTGTTTATATTTAACACAACTCACCGATTTTGCAAACAACAGTCTTATAAAAATATTTAAAAACAAACATTTTTCTCGCTGTTAGCTATATTTTAACACATATTACAGCTAATTGCAAGACTTTTTGCAAATTTTTCTATCTGCGTGATGGTTTTTTATATCGCCCGTTGCTGTAAAATAATATTGGGGTGATATTATGGAGCTGTCTTTGATGGGCGAGAGGATAAAGCGTATCAGAGCCGAGCAAAAACTGACGCTTGAAAAGCTTTCCGAGCGGGTCGGAATTTCGAGAAATTTTCTTTGGGAGATAGAGGACGGCAGAAAGGCGCCGGCACTAAAGACTTTGTGCGGCATCTGCCGCGAGCTTAATGTTTCGGCCGATTACCTGCTGGGGTTTTCATCGGTCTGCGCTCGGGCCGAGAGCGGCGGGCAGACCGAGCATAAAATATCCGAAATTATCGACACCCTTGACGAAAATGAAAAAATGATGCTGCATGAGCTTTTGATTACCTATAAAAGCACAGCAAAATAAAAGATCCCCCTTGACAAAAGGGGGATCTTTTTTAAACTTCCATTATTATCGGGAGTATCATGGGATTGCGTTTTGTTTTGATGTACAGGCGGTTGCCCACCTCGTTTTTGACCCTCGTTTTGAGGGTGGTCCAGTCGAGCGTTCTGCCCGAGAGACAGCGGTCTATGACGTCCTCGGCGCAGAGGCGCACTTCCTCCATCATGTCCTCCGACTCTCTCACGTACACAAAGCCCCGGGAGATTATATCCGGGCCCGCCACGCACTCGCCTGTGTCGCGGTCGATCGTCATAACGATTATGATTATGCCGTCCTCGGCCAGGTGCTTGCGGTCGCGCAGGACTATGTTGCCCACATCACCCACGCCCAGGCCGTCGACCAGAACTTTTCCGGCGGGGACCGTGCCCACCACCTTGGCGGACGTCGGGGTTATCTCAAGCACATGGCCTATGTCCAGCACGAAAATATTTTTCCGCGCGATGCCGGTCTCCATGGCCAGCTCGCGGTGCTTGCACAAATGGCGGTACTCGCCGTGGACGGGTATGAAAAATCTGGGCTTCACGAGGGAGAGTATCATCTTGAGCTCCTCCTGACAGGCGTGGCCCGAAACGTGGACGTCGGCCTGCTTTTCGTAAACCACCTCGGCGCCGTGCTTTAAAAGCTCGTTCACCACGTTGGCCACCGACTTCTCGTTGCCCGGTATCGGGCTGGCCGAGATTATTACCAGATCGTCTGGCTCCACGTTTATCATCTTGTGACTGGTGAACGCCATGCGCGTCAGAGCCGCCATCGACTCGCCCTGACTGCCGGTGGTTATTACCACCAACCGGTCCTTCGGGTACCTGTCAATCTCGTCAAGGGCTATGAGAGTCTTGTCGGGCACGTGCATGTACTTGAGCTCGATCGCGGCCTGTATAACGTTCTCCATGCTGCGTCCCGAGACTGCGACCTTTCTGCCGTACTTCACGGCGGCGTCTATTATCTGCTGAACGCGGTGCACGTTCGAGGCGAAGGTCGCCACGATTATGCGCTGCTTGTTGCTGTCGGCTTTTTCGAACAGGCTGTCGAACGTTCTGCCTATTTTTTTCTCACTGTATGTTATGCCCGGGCGGTCGGCGTTGGTGCTGTCGGACAGGAGCGCCAGCACGCCCTCTCTGCCCAGTTCGCCGAAGCGCGCCAGATCTATCATGTCGCTGTCTATCGGCGTGGAGTCGATCTTAAAGTCGCCCGTGTGCAGGATAACTCCGATGGGAGTGTGGAGCGCAATGGCAACCGAGTCGGCTATCGAATGATTGGTGTGGATAAACTCGGCCGTGAACGCGCCCAGCTTTATCCTGTCGCCCGCGCTTATGGTGTTGAGCTTCGCCTTGTCCTCAAGGCCGTGCTCCTTCAGCTTGTTTTTAAGTATGCCCAGCGTCAGCCGCGTGCCGTATACCGGCAGCGGGAATTCCTTTAAAACATAGGGTATCGCTCCGATATGGTCCTCGTGGCCGTGGGTCAGCACTATGCCGCGGAGCTTTTCGGCGATCTTGTGCAGATACGTTATGTCAGGTATAACTATGTCAACGCCCGGCATATCCTCATCGGGAAACGCCATGCCGCAGTCCAGTATCACCGCGTCTGCTCCGTACTCAAACACGGTCAGGTTTTTTCCTATCTCGTTAAGGCCGCCCAGCGGAACTATCCGTATCGGCAGCGCGGGCTTTGCCTCTTTTGTCTTAGGCGTTTTCGCCGCCTTTGTTTTGGCTGTCTTTACCGCTGCTTTTGTCGTCTTTGTCGTTTTTGTCGTCTTTGAAGGCTTTTTGGCCTCGGCCGCCTTCTTATTTGTCTTTTTAACGTTTTTCTTTTCGTTCGCCGCCTTCGCTTGGGGTTTTTGGTTTCCGCTCGTTTTTCCGGCAGGCTTCTGGCCTCCGGAACCCAGCTTGGCGATCTTTCCCACGACCTTTTGCGCCATCTTGTTGGCCGCGCTCTGCGGCTGCTTGCCGCTCTGTCGTGCGTTGTTGTTAGTCTTCAAACTTATCCTCCTGAAATATATATTAGATTTCGGCACGGACAAACGGCGCGCTCGGCGACTGCGCGAAACGACCTCCCCGCTTGGGCAAGAGGTTTTCGCAAAAACTTATAACGGCACGGCAAAAATTCCTTCCGACAGCGGAGCGCATGTTCCGTCCCCGCCCGCGGCCGGGCTTTTTTGAATATCATGCCGCGCGGCATCGCCCGCAAAAATCTTGCGCGCACCATTGTCGACCCGTGCGCGCGGTTTGCTTCGGGCATTATTAAATTGTCGGGCAAAAGCCCGCAAGTCCGTACATCGGAGCGCGTGCGCCCCTCAAAATCCAAATTATTATATCACAATGTTTCGCCTTTTGCAAGTGTTTTTATTTTATTTTTAAACAAAGCCGAGATCTCCTCCGCCGCCTCAAAGGATTCCGACTCGGAAATTATGCGTATCACGCCGCTCCCCTCGGGGATTATCAGCGTGACGCCGCCCTCGGCAGCGATCCTGAGCCCGCGCCGCTCCTCCGCTCCGCCGTACTTCTTTCTGATTGAGTTCATAATATCCCGCGCCCGCTCGGGGCCGCACTCCACCTCGGCCTCCGCCTTGAATATGCGCGGCAGGTGGTCGCACAGGCTCTCGAACGAGATGTCAAATCGGTTCAGAAAGTCCAGAATTTTCAGCGCGGCGTATATCCCGTCATACTGCATCAGCATCTGCTCTCGGCTGCCGTGCTTGAGTATCTTCGCCATGATCTCGCCGTCGTCTCCCTCGGCTCTCACCACGTTTCCGCCCCAGTTCAGCACGGCCTCCTCGACCTGTTTAGAAACGTAATCGGGCAGCACAAAGGTCCGCGCACCGCTGTCGCGCAAAAGCACGTAGACCATAAGCGACAGCGTCTGCTCGCGGCCGAGATACGTCCCGTCCGCCCGCTGCAGAGCGATGCGCTCGCCGTCGTCGCTGATCATGCCGCGGAACTCGTAGACGCCCCGCGCCTTCGGGTCGAGCCGCAGGTACAGCTCCTTGAGCGCCGCCTCGATTATCTCTGACACAGTCTTTGATTTTGTGGAAAGGCACATGTTTATCCCGAATTTCTCACTGGCTATCCCGTTTATTATCTCGCGCAGGTAGTGGCTCTTGTAGCCGCCGCAGTCCTCGGACTCGGGCCCGGGCGTGATCTTAAAGCCCGAGAAATCGGGGCTCAGTATCTCGGCTCCGCCGCGCAGCAGCTTTTCGGGCGGCATGTGTATGCCGCGGTCGTCGAGCAGCGTTATCTTCAGGCTGTTTGTGCCCTTGTCAAAGCCCGCGTAGGCCGTCGCTTCGGTCTTGTGGAACCGCGCGCCGCTTCGCGTTATCGGCAGGCTCTGCACCCCGAAGTCGCAGATCTTCGCCCCGGCAAAGCCCGCGCCCAGCTTTATCGCGTCGGCCGCCAGCCGCGATATGTCCTCGCAGTCGCGGCACACGCCGATCTTTTCGGCGCAGACGCCCATGGCGTAGCCCAGACGCAGCCAGAAAAACGGCGCTGTTTTCTCGGTGTTGTGTGTCTCCATAATATCGGCTCCTTTAAATCATATTTATATCTATTATAACGACAATACAATTTTTGTATTCACCGATTATTAAAACCGAGTTATCATTTGATACAGAAATAAACGCTTGACAAATTAATATAATGATATATAGACACACGTCAATCTAATTTTGAAATAAAATTGTAACCCAAAGAATCCAAAAACATGATATACTTAAAAAGGGTGAGAAAAATGAGTATATTAGGCAGATTATCGGAAGAAATGCAAGAGGTAGAAAAAGCGAGCGCTCATGCCCAATGTCATTAAGTTAAAAAAGACTAATAATGATTAAATAGTATACAGGGAGAGTGAAAATTGCGATTTCAC
>CANPWW010000017.1 GCA_947585115.1 uncultured Monoglobus sp. | reverse complement strand
CCAATCTCTTTCAGCGATAAAGGCATATTGATTGAGCTTAGTTCCGAGCATCCGCCAAATGCGTCGCTGCCGATCGAAGATACACTATCGCTTAGAGTGACGTTGGTTAATTTGAAGTTGCACCAAAAAGCTTTATCGCCGATCGAAGATACACCGTCGGGAATTTTTATCGAGGTGATACTGTTATTTTCCGAAAACGCCTCGGCAGCAATCGCGACTATTTTATGTTTATCAAGAGATGACGGCAGTGTTACGTCGCCCGACAATTCAGATGTACATCCGGTTAGCTCCGCAGTATTATCATCTAATAATTTGTATGTGTAGTCACCGGGAGTAAACGCCTCCTGAGATCCGCCGCAGGATACCAAACTAAAAAGCAGAGCAAAACACAGAATTAGTGGGATTAGTCTAATGAATTTCATAACATACTGCCTCCTTATTTATATTTTGCGAATAGATATATGCAATTTTTTTGATATATATTTCTTCAGTTCATTAATAAACCATTTATAACTGTATATTTCATCACCGGCAACAATGCCGTCAGCCGATATTATGTTATTTCCCAAATATTTATAAATATTTAAAAGCTCCAAGGAATAAAGTACATCTTTACCAAGCTTCAGCATATCGGCCTTAACCAGCACCTGAACGGAATCAGATATCGGATTGGCAATTGGCACGGAATTTATATATTTTAAGGACTTTTTGATTTCGTCTAAATCTAACGCATTAATACCAAGGCTATCAATAATATAATTAAATTCATTATCGTTAAAATTGCCATCACTAATAGATAACCAGTATAAAAATGTAATTATATCTCGCAAAACAAAGTCGGCGGTTGATAGATTCGTATCCAATAACGTGTCTATACCTAACCATTCCTTATCAAGATTGTCACAAAATGTATAAATACTTTTTAGGTTGGAAATTATGTAATTTTGCATTTTCTCACCTTTATTCCTTTTTACCGGCCTTGGCGAGAAGCTCGGCATAGTCTGTTAGTTTTTTCACATCTTCATCCGAGAGCTGATCCGCAATAGCAAGAACAGCCTTTTGCTTGTCGGTTAATGGCGCGTTGTTAACGGCTGCTGAATCGTTACCCAGTAGATAATCTACCGATACGCCGAAGTAGTTTGCAATTTTTTCAATATATCTCCATTAGGCATTGTACCACGTGTTTTCCAATTAGAAAAAATCCCGTGGGATAATCCCAGATCAGAAAGCATTCGCGATATTGTAATACCCTTTTCTTTGCATAACGTTTCCAGTAACACTATAAGCGACATAGAAAACTCCTTAATTTTTTGTTGGCAATTCCACAACCGTGGAATATAATATACCTATACTAATTTTGAGGTGATCTGTTACGAAACGTACAAATACATTATTTTTCATTTTGCCAGTTCCTCATACACCGCATTGTTGCGTTCCATAATTTTTTTCGAAGCGGCAAGCAGTTCGTCGGTTGTCGGTATTTGCTTATATAAATTGTTACCTTTGGTGTCTATTATCACGGTGAGGGGGAAATTTTCCACGGTCAGGCGTCTGATCGCCTCGGCGCCCAGATCGTCGTATGCCACGACCTCGGCCGAGGTCACGCACTTGGAGATAAGCGCTCCCGCGCCGCCTATGGCGCCGAAGTACACCGCGCCGCATTCCGTCATAGCACTCACGACCTCGTCGGAACGCTCGCCCTTGCCTATCATTCCGGTGAGCCCCAGGCGTATCAGCGTCGGGGCGTAGGCGTCCATGCGTCCGCTGGTGGTGGGGCCGCAGGAGCCGATGACCCTGCCCGGCTTGGCCGGAGCGGGGCCCGCGTAGTATATAGTCTGATCTTTTATCTCTATCGGCAGCTTTTCGCCGCGATCGAGGGCTTCGATCATTCTCTTGTGCGCCGCGTCGCGCGCGGTGTAGATCGTGCCGCTGAGCAGCACGCTGTCGCCCGCCTTTAAATCTTTTATCTTATCCTTTGTGATCGGTGTTGTGATCTTGATCGTCTCGCTCATATTATCCCGCCTTTTAAATTTATTCGGGCAAAAATCCCGTTATATCCTCAAAAATATAGTCCGCCTTGTTGGTCTTGAAATACGCCTCGGCAGCAGTCCTGTCAACTCCGGTCAGCACCCCGACGAACGGCATTTCGGCGACTCTTGCCGCCAGAAAATCGCTGGGCGCGTCGCCCACTACCGCGGTGGCTCTGGCGACGCTTTTGGCGTACGCGCTGCCCACAATCTTTTTGTCGGGATAATCGAGGCCCAGAGCCGCCTTTAAAAACACGTACGGGTGCGGCTTGGCGATCGACGCGGTAAGCCTCAGACCTTGCTCGGCCGCGGAAACCTCGTCGTATGTGACTATCATGTTATCGTCAAAATACTTGAGCAGGTCCCACGACCTCAGCGGATACATGATCTCGTCCCTCGGCCTGCCTGTGCCGACCCCGAGCTTTAGCCCCGATTTTTTGAGATATTCGAGTACCGCGTGTATCTTGTCTATCGGGATCAGCGGCTTTTCGTGCCTGCACAGACCATCTTCCTTGAACCAGCGCTGAAAGCAGAACTGCAGGTTTTTCCAAAGCTCGCCGGTCGTGCGCTCGAATTCCTCCTTCGGCTTTCCGCAGGCGTTAGCCGCCAGCTCTCCCGCGAGGCCGTAGACCTCGGGCGCTTTGGCCTCGATGTTCTCGATAAACATGCGCACCGAGCGGAAATGCCACTCATCGAGGCTTTCAAGCTCGGGCTCGAGATACCGCGAAACGCAGAATGTCAGATACGCCAGATCCCAGTTGGTGTTGACACCCAGCGCCTTGACCGCACGGATAGTTTTGTCGTCATCAAAAATCAGCCGCCTCAGCTCGCCGTAGTTTTCAAGGCAGCTTTCTCGGTCTATCTCGCTCTTTCCGTAAAACCGATAGTCGAGCAGCAGCTCGTACACAGTAAGAGCGGCGGTATCCCAATAGATATACTCGCTTGTGATAACGCCGTCCATATCGAATATTATATTTTTAAAATTACTCGGCTGAAATTTCATAAATCACTTCTCCCGCCACTCCGGAGGTTTTGCCCTTTCTGTTCGGGTCGACCGAGAGCGCCTGTCCCAGCGCGATACCCACGCCGCGATAGACCGCCTCCCAGATGTGGTGCCCGTTCTCGCCGCAGCGTAGCTCCACAAACAATGTGCAGCGCGCGCCCTGAGCGAATCCGTCAAGAAACGTCAGCAGCTCTTCCGAGGGCATGTTCTCCACCGTCTCGCCGTATTTCACATCGGTTTTGAAGTTAAACAGCGAGCGGTCCTCAAACGAGATCACCGCGTCGGCGACAGCCTCGTCGATCATGCCGGTTCCCGAGCCGTAGCCCGAGGGCACGTTGGCGCGCACGAACTCGCCCACGGCCTTGCCGAGGGTCATTCCCACATCCTCGCAGACAAGGTGGTTGAGCTCGAAGGCGTCAAAATCCATGTTGATAGAAATATTCAGTCCCGCTCTCCACGCGATGTGCTCGATCATGTGATTGAGGAACGGCAGCGGCGTCTTTATCCGTTTTCTGTAGTTGGGAACAAGCTCGCCCTTTTCGATCTTGACGGTTATGGCCGTCTCGGTGGATTTTCTGGTGACCGTAATTTTATTTTTCATAATATCACCCCAAATAATTTATTTTCTCTCTTTTACGGCCAGGCCGTGGGTGTCGAATCCCTCGGCCGTCGCTATCCTGTAGGCGTAGTCGCGGACGCGCTCAAATCCCTCGCGGCTGGCGTAGCCCACAGACGAGCGCTTAAGAAAGTCCAGAACAGACACGCTCGAGTAGGTCTTGGCGAACTGGCCCGTGGGCAGTATCGCGTTGGGGCCCAGCACAAAGTTGCACAGCGTGACCGGCGTGTAGTCGCCTAAAAGTATTTCGCCCGCGTTCTTTATCTTGGGCAGCACGTCAAAGGGCTTTTCGGTCATAACCTCCATGTGCTCGGGCGCGTACTCGTTGACAAACGCGATGCTCTCCTCGAGACTGTCGGTTATTATCGCTCCGCCGTAGGTATTGAAGTTGGTCGTCACAAACTCGCGGCGCTTGTCGGAGATCTTTTCAAGCTGACGCTCGGTTATCTTCGCCGCCTTATGCGCCAGCTCCTCGCTGCTTGTAACCAGCAGCGCCGCCGAGTCGGGGCCGTGCTCCGCCTCTATCATCCAGTCAAGCGCCACCTTCTCGGGATCGGCGTGCTCGTCGGCCAAGATTATGCACTCGCTGGGGCCCGCGGGCAGACCCGAATCTATGTAGTTTGCCAGCACGCGCTTTGCCGCTGTGGCGTAGGCGTTGCCGGGGCCGATTATCTTGTGACATTTGGGTATCGTCTCGGTACCGTATGCTACAGCCGCCACCGCCTGTATTCCGCCGACCTTGTATATCTCGGAAACGCCGATTATCTTGGCGGCGGCCAGTATCGCGTCGTCAACGTTGCCCTGCTCGTTGGGCGGGGTCACGACCACGATCTTCTCAACCTCCGCAACGACTGCCGGAGTCGCCAGCATACACATAACAGACGGAAAACTGCCCTTGCCGCGGGGCACATACAGGCAGACGTCAACGATGGGCGTGGTCTTTTCGCCGACCATCAGGCCCTTGTCCACCTCGGTGAACCACATTTCCTCGGGCATCTGCTTTGAGTGGAAGTCGCGGATATTGCCGATCGCGTAGGCCAGCGCCTCGCGGGTCTTTTCGTCAAGGCGGTTATAGCCTTCCTCTATTTCCTCGGGCTTTACCTTCATGCGGTCGGCGGTCAGTTTAACGCGGTCAAACTTCTCGGTGTACTCAAGCACCGCCTCGTCGCCGCGGCGCCTTATATCGTCTGACACCTCTTTGGCGACCTTCATCTGCTCGGAGATATCAAGCTCCGCGCGCTTCATGATAAAGTCCTTCTTTTCGGGCGTCATTTCGGATAATTTATAAATATTCATATAAAAACTCCTTAGTCTTAATTTTGCGCGCACGCGCACTAAATAATTATATAACAAAAAAGCCCAAATTTCAAGGTCTTTTTATAATTTTTTAATATCCCGCGTATACCTCGTAGCCCGCTTTGCCGCTCTCCTTAACTTTATAAAGAGCCGTGTCGGCGTTTTTATAAAGTTCGTCGTATGTTCTGCCGCCGCTTGGGTACAGCGCCGCGCCGATGCTGAGCGTAAGCTCGCGGCGCAGTCCGCCTTCCTCGATTGTCGGCCTGTTTTCGTTGAGCCTCCTAAGCTGCTTTCTCAGACGGTAATAATCGCCTCCGATATTCCGGGACAGGACCATAAACTCATCACCGCCCGTTCTGCCAATCACGCAGCCGCGGTCAAACGTCTCGCTTAAAAGCCGCGCTATCATCTTTATGGCCTCATCTCCGGCGCCGTGGCCGAAGGTATCGTTTACCGATTTGAAATCGTCGATATCGCATAAAACAAACGCGTGCTCCTGATTGCCGCGGAGCTCCAGAGTGTTTTCTATAAGCTGCTGGGTGGCGCCCTTGTTATATAGACCGGTCAGCGAGTCGCGGCTGGCTTTGCTGCGCAGCTCCTCCTCTCTCCGATGGCGCTCCTCAACGTCGATCAGTATTCCCACCATGCGCACCGCCACATAGTTGTGATCGCGTATAGCGACCAAGCTCATATCGGAATGGGTCACAGTGCCGTCGGCGTTTTTGAGGCCGAGGGTCATCACGATCTTGTCGGAATCCCCGTTCTTGACCGATTCGATTTTTTCGATCAAATGCTCGTAGTCCTCGGGCTCGATATAATTTTTGACATTAAGAGCGGGGATCGGCCCGTCTTTCACGGCGCCTATAAATCTGCGCTCCATATGGTCGGAAATGTCAATTGTTCCGCGTATCATGTCCCACTCGAAAATACCGCTGTTTATGTTTTCAAACACGATCTTGTTCCTGGCCTCGGCCAGCGCGTATTTTTGCTGAAGATTCATTTCTTCGGTAATGTCAAGGAACACGGAATAAACCACCGAGTTTCCGCTGCGGTCCTTTGTCAGAAAGCTGCTGCACGCGACCCACATATCGGCGCCGTCGCCGCGCAGGAGCTTGTATCTCGCCTGTCCGCTGCCCGTCTCGCGGAGCCGACGTTTGAGCCTTGCGAACTCACCGCGCGACTCGTCGCCCACCAGCATTTTGCTGAACTCGCCGCGGTAACGCCGCGCTATCTCGCCGAATCTGTAGCCCGTCATCGAGTAAAAGCGGTCGGTGCATTTTTTTATCGTAAAGAAGTTGTCGTCGCAGCTTATCATTGTGCCGCCGACTATGTTTGTCATGACCTCGCCGTCCTCGTCAATTATCAGTTTGAGAGAGGATATTTCCTTGCGCACAACAACGGCGGCATAGACTGCCGTCACAGCCGCCGCGGCCAATGCGCCGACAAGAGACGCGTCCGCCGCGGAGCCGACTATGCCGCACACGCGGTATGAAAACAAAAACGCCGCGGCCGCCGAAATAACCCACCAGAAAAGGAGTGTCATAAACGTCCCCGGCTTAATTAAATCGAAAAATTTCAGCTTTCGGCGGATATCGCCCATTATATCAGGCATGCTTTCCACCGCCCAATCTCTTGATTATTTCCGCCGCTGCCGCAGCCAAAACAGCAAACAGAGGCGCCGATATCAATGGCGCCAGCACAGCGGGCATTGACATAAAGAAACCGCTGCCGCTCAGCGCGGTATACGCCGCGGCGCCGCCGATGCCGAGAGCCGCTCCGATAATCGAACCGACAAGCGCAAGCAAAAACGCGGGACAGATACCTCTTTTTAAAATATATATCCATTTGTCCGCGCCGGCGAAGCCTTCGGAAAAATCGGCCGCCTTTCTCGACGGGAACAGCAGGAACATAACGAGCGTTATACCGCAGATTATCAGCATCAGAATATAGAGCGCGATCCACGCCGCAGACGGCTCGCTCGAAGTAGCGCCCAAAACCTCGGTCTCGCAGCTTCCGCCCGAAACTTTGCTCATGTTAGTATTTACAAATCCGTCGATCTTTTTAAGCGCCGCGTCCGTGTTGCCGCGGGTTATGAACACGTACTCGGTCGGCTCGGACGAGTTGAGCACCATTCTGGCGGCGCCCGAAGGCAGTACCACGCTGCCGCTCAAATCGCAGCCGTTTTTTCCGTTAAACAATCCGATAACCTCATATGAGCGGTTGTTTATCCTGACGCTCTGACCGACGGGCTCGGCTCCGCCGAACAGGCCCTCGGCCAAGTCCTCGGAGATCAGCGCCGCGCTTTTGCCGAGGTCGGCCTGCGTCAGCTCGGCGCCTCTCGTGACGTCCACGGCTCCGTACTCGAAAAACAAATCGTCGGTAACCACGGCTGTGCCCGTGAGACCTTTGCCTGTGGTTCCGCGCAGCTCGACGCCCTCTACCCGCGAAAACGGAACAACGTCCTCGAACAGATCGGAATTATCAGCTGCCAGAGAAGTAAGCCCGTCCGCGGTTATGCCTGTGCGCTCGCCGCTGATCTTGAGAGCGATGTTGTCGGCTCCCAAAGGACTTGCGGCATACGCCGCGCTTAGCGCGGACGAGTTTAAAGCGAGCCCTATCGCCACAGCCGCGAAAACCGCGGCCATAAAAGCGATAACGACAAAGCCCGCCTGAGTTTTATTCAGTTTTATACGCGCGATACCGTTTTGCGCGCCGGTTATCGCGGCTCTCGCCGCGCGCCCAAAGCGCGCCGTCGCTCTGTTTTCGCTCGCGCCTTTAATGTCTACCATCCGCACACTCCAATTTATATTGTTAAATATCCATAACTCCCGTGGCAGCCTTTCCGGTGGACTCCAGATTCTCGGAATCCTCCTCGGGCGGTACGATCTCTATATCGTCCGAATCGACGCCTCCGGGAACCGCGTCTTCATCGGCGCTGTCCGCCGCCTCGTCCTCGCGGGCCGCGGGCTCCGCGTTCTTTTTATTATCGGCGGGCTTCGCCTCGGGCTCGCTCTCGCCATCCTCGGGCTGCTTGTGGAGGACCGCGTCGCCTATGCTAAGACCCGATAAGATCTCGACGTTATCGCCGTCGCTTACTCCGTATTTTACCTTCACCAGTCTGTAACCCGAAGGCACGGTTATCTCGGGATAATCCTCGGGATCGACCGCCTCGCTGTCGTCTCCGCCGTCGGTTATAACCAACGCGTTTTCGCCGTCGGACTCATAGAGCGCCGACTCGGGAAGCGAAAGCACATTAATCGCCGAGTCTATAATTATCCTCGCGTCAACGTTCATTCCGGACTTGATCTTTCCGGGATCGTTCACGGTTATCTCGACCGCGTAGGAAGTGACTCCGTCGCCCTTCTTTTCGCCCTCTCCGGCAATATTGGTGATCTCGCCGCTGAAGGTCTCTCCGGGCAGCGCGCCGACCGTGATAACGACCGTCTGACCCAGTTCGATATTCCAAATATCGAGCTCGTCAACATCGATCTTGAGCTTCATCTTGCTCATGTCGGCGATCACCATCATGGGCTGATCCGTCTGTCCCTCAACAACGCTGTCGCCCACCTTTGCGTTTTTGACGAGTATAGTGCCGTCTATCGGCGCGGCTATCTTGTATTTTTCAAGATCCTTCTGCGCCTGCTCAAGCGCCAGGTTCGCGGCGGTTATGTCGTTCTCTCTGGTGTTCGCGCTCACGCCCGCGTTTAAGGCTCCGTCGGCGGTAACGACGGCAACGACCTGACCCGAGCTGACCGTGGAGCCGTTGCTCACGTTTACTCTCTCGACCGTTCCGGTGACCGAGGGGATAAGTCCTATCTCGGTGCCGTTGGCCTGAGTGATCGTCGCTATCTGTCCTCCGGTTATGCGGCTTCCGGATGAGATGTTAAGGCCGCTTATAGTGCCCGACGAGTTGGCGTATATGTTCACGCGCTCGGATGTCGTCGTAGAAGTTGTCGGTTCCTGCTGGGCGCGGCTGACAGCGTTCTGGGCCTGCTGCACCGCAATCTGCGCGTTGGTGTCGTCGATCTTGTAAACCAGTTCGCCCGCGCGGACCGTGTCGCCCGCGTTCAGCGGCGATTCGATTATCGTTCCGCCCACCGGCGGGATTATGTTGTATCTGGCGTTCGGCTCAACGTTGCCGCCCGCCTCCATTGTTTTTATTATGTTGCCCTTTGTGACATAAAGCTCGGTGTAGCCCATCAGCGGATTCATGCGCCAGCGGGCGAAAAACAGCGCGCCCACGGTCGTCAGAACAACCGCAGCGGCCACTGCCGCGCCGATGATCCACTTTCTGTTTTTGGTCACGAATTTCTTGAATTTGTTCTCGCGCTCCGGCTCAAGATCCAAATCGTCCATATCGTCCAAATCATAGTAGGATGTCTCGGTGACCTTCGGGCGCATGCTCTTGGGCGCGTAGGCGGTGTAGACTTCCTCGGTGTCGATATCGCCGCTTAAAAGCGCGTATGACGGATCGTCCGCGGAAACAGGAATCTCGGGCTCCGCGGCGCTTGAAACCATTTCGTACGTCGGTTCGGGCTCGATATATCCGTCCGCGTCTTTCATGGCGCTGAGCAGCTGATCAACGTCCATCTCGTCGGTGTCGCCCTTGTCGTCCTCAAGCGCAGCGTAGGCGTCTCTTTCGTCAAAAACATCCTCGGTCTCGGACGAATCAGTCCCGATATCGGCTGCTTCCTCCTCGGTTCCCGCGGCAACCGCCTCATCCTCAGGCTCCTGCTCCGGCGCGTAGAACACCCCGGGCAGCTCGATTTCCTCGGACATGCGCTCATCTTCGGGCTCATATTCCGCTTCGGGCTTGATTTCGGCTTCAATTTCCGGTTCGCCGCCGTAAATATCCGCCTCGGGTTCGGGCTCTCTCTCGGGCTCGTATTCCTCAGGCGAAACTTCGTCTCTGTATTCTATCTCATCTTCAAATTCAACGGGCTCATATTCCGTCTCGGGTTCTGTTTCAATTTCGGCTTCGCTGCCTCTAATATCCGCTTCGGCCACGGGATCGGTTATATTTTCAGGAACCTCGATTTCGGCGTCTTGGGCGATATCAAAATTCTCGGACACGCCAAAATCGCCGACGGATCCCTCCGCGGCGCCGAATGGCAGCTCTTCCTTGTCTGTCATAAGCTCAATTTCGTCATAAGCCGACACCGGGTCGGCTGCGTTGTTTTCATCCAGAATCCTGTCAGGATTCAGGTCGGACTCATCTCCCAAGCTCTCATATACCCGGTCCAAATATTCCGACTCATTGCTTCCCTTGTCCTTGCCGGAAAACAATTTTCCAAAAAAGCTCATCCGTTGTCCTCCCGTATGCAATTGCGATATTTACATACATTACTATTTTAACACATTTTCAGCAAGATTTTATCACGTAATTGTTAAACAAATATTAATATTCTATTACACGTTTTGCTTTCCGCCCGCGTATTTGTTTGCGATATACTCGTTGGCAAGGGTCTCGATCCCGTCATCAAGCGGCTCGAGGCCTTCAAAATCCGGGTACTTTCGCCTGAGCGCGCGCTCAAGAATATAGTCGCAGAGCTGAGGGTTCTTGGGCAGCAGCGGCCCGTGAAGATATGTGGCTATCACGTTTTTGTACAAAACGCCCTCATATCCGCTGTCCCCGGTGTTGCCGTTCCCGAACAGCACCTTGCCCAGAGGGGTCACGCCTTCGCCAAGGTAAGTCCTGCCCGCATGGTTCTCAAAGCCCACGATCGGCATTTTGAATTTGTCGCACTCAAGCACCACATTGCCGATAAGGCGCGTGTCGCCCGAGTCGGTGTATATATCCAGAATCCCGAGACCCTCGATCCTTGTGTTCGCGGTCTTATAGTATTTTCCCAGCAGCTGATAGCCGCCGCAGACCGCCACGAGCACGCCGTCCGATTCCACGTGTTTTATAAGCTCGTCCTTCTTTTTGATCAGCAGATTGCACACGATCTCCTGCTCTCGGTCGGAGCCGCCGCCGACGAAAATAATATCAGCGCCCGACAGATCAATGCTGTGGTCCTTGTTGGTGCAGGTCCTGACGTTGGCTTTTATGCCCCGCCACTCGAGGCGCTTTTCCATGCAGGCTATATTGCCGCGGTCGCCGTAAAGATTCAAAAGGTCGGGATAAAGATGTATTATGTTTATCTCATAGTTATTCTGCACTCATGGCACCTCCCTTATCCGCGGGAACCGGAAGCGCCGCGTCGGCTTCCTTTTTGTATTCCAGCATCGCCGTCTGGGTGGGGTACAGCGCCGTGTAGTTCACCAGCACATAGCACACCTCGGCGTCTTTATCGCTAAAGCACCTCGAAAGCGCGAACTTCATATCCTCGGTGGCGAGATCGACCTTCATATCGGCGTATTTGAAACGCAGCCACATGTCGTACCGCCGTATTCCGGAGGTTATAAGCTGCTTCAGGTTCGCGTCCTCGAGCTTGTCAAAATCCACATCCCACAGCCACGACACATCTCGGCCGTCGTTGGCGAGGTCGTTTATCGCGACGATAACGTCCTTTGGCCGCTTGTCGAGCAGCACGGTCTGTATAGCCTGATTGAAGCCCGCGGGATTTTTGGCAAGATTCAGGATGAACGGCTTGCCGCCCATCGGTATCAGCTCCATTCTGCCGATCTGAGGCTTGTAGTCCGAAAGTATCTCGTTGAAATTGTCGGTCTTGATGCCAATCGTGTTAAGCGCGGCGTACACCGCGAGTATGTTGTAAATATTGTAAAATCCGCGGTAGTTGACGTCTATCCTCTTGCCGCCCACCGTGAACTTCATCGACTCCGAAAGATCGACATCGGTGGCGGCGTAGTCGATATTCGGGCGCTTGTTGCCGCAATTCGGGCAGTAGTAGTCGCCCAGCTGGCTGTAGTGGAAATAGTTATACTCCTGCTCGGCGCCGCACTTTAAGCAGAAACGGCCCTCTTTGGTCTCGTTGGTCTCGGGCAGCACCTGCTCCGAGATGCCGAAGTAGATCGCGTCGCGGCCCTCGCCGAACTGCGCCGTCAGCGGATCGTCGCCGTTTAAGATAAGCTTCACTCCATCCGTCATGTCGATCGCCTCGTTGAGCAAATCAACGGTTATGTCGATCTCGCCGTAGCGGTCCAGCTGATCGCGGAACAGGTTGGTTATCAGCACGTAGTCGGGTTTAATGTGCTTAAACACGCGCCGCGCGGAGGCCTCGTCTACCTCAAGCACCGCGTAGTCAGCCTTGAACCTGCCGAAAATATTGCATGCCTGGGCGAACGCGGTGGCGATACCACCCACCATGTTGGCGCCCAGCGTGTTGCACACCGTGGTGTATCCGTATTTTTTCAAAGAACTGTTCAGCAGGTTGTTTGTGGTCGTCTTGCCGTTGGTGCCGCAGGTCACGATAACGCCCTTTTTCACGTTCTTTTTGAGCATACTTATAAGGCTCGGGCATATTTTGAGCGCCAGCACTCCGGGCGATGACGATGATTTTTTTCCTATAATTCTGCCCGCGACGGACGCCAGCTTGGCCGCCCATACCGCGAGGATCAATCGTATCGCGTTCAATTATTTCAATCCTTTCGGAAATATATTCGGTTTATCGGGTCACAAAAGCTCATAAAAACCCAATTATGATACATTATATCCCAAAACCGTCCCCAATTCAAGTATATATTATACAAAAAATACCACTATCGGCTTCCAAATTTGTCAAGCACGCACAAATAAACATCCCCCGGCGCTGCCGAGGGACGTATATGATTATATTTTTATTTCATCGCTATGGCTTCTTTGGCTTTCGCCGCTATGGTCTTGGCGTCGAGGCCGTACATCTCAAGCAGCGGATACGGCTTTCCGGAACGTCCGAAAACGTCCTGCGTGCCCACGCGCTTCATGGGAACGGGCGCGTTCTCTACCAGAACTTCCGCGACCGCGCTGCCCAGTCCGCCGATCACGTTGTGCTCCTCGGCGGTGACTATGGCGCCTGTCTCTTTGGCCGCCTTGATGATTATATCTTTGTCTATGGGCTTGATCGTCGCCATATTGATAACTCTCGCGTTTATGCCCTCGCCGGCCAGTATCTCGGCCGCCTCGGTGCAGGCGGGGACCAGCAGTCCTGTGCCAATCAAGGTCACGTCGGAGCCGTCCTTGAGCTGAATGCCCTTGCCGATCTCGAACTTGTAGTTCTCGTCAAATATCGTGGGAACAGCCAGTCTGCCGAATCTCAGGTATACCGGACCGTCGTAGTCGATCGCGGCCTTGACCGCCAGGTTTGACTCGACCGCGTCGGCGGGGTTTAAAATAACCATGCCGGGGATCGTGCGCATAATGCCTATATCCTCAAGACACTGGTGCGAGGCTCCGTCCTCTCCGACCGATATGCCCGCGTGGGTCGCGCCGATCTTAACGTTCAGATGCGGATAGCCGATCGAGTTTCTGATCTGCTCAAAGGCTCTGCCCGCCGCGAACATAGCGAACGAGCTGGCGAAAACGATCTTGCCGCAGGTGGAAAGACCCGCCGCCGTCGCCATCATGTTGCCCTCGGCGATACCCGTGTTGATAAATCTATCGGGATACGTCACCTTAAAGCCGTCGGTCTTGGTGGACTTTGAAAGGTCGGCGTCCATAACGACTATTCTGGGGTCGTTTCCGTACTCGACCAGAGCGTCGCCGTACGCCTGTCTTGTAGCTACACTTTCGCCTATTTTATAGTTCATTATTTGTCACCTCCGAGAGAATCAATATATGCGTCAAGCTCCGAAATTGCCTGCGCGTACTGCTCGTCGTTGGGAGCCGTGCCGTGCCATGCCGCCTGACCTTCCATAAAGGATACGCCCTTGCCCTTTACGGACTTCGCCATGATAAGCGTGGGCTTGCCCTTGGTCTGCTTCGCCTCGTTGACCGCCGCCTCGATCTGGTTGAAGTCGTGGGCGTCGATCCTGATAACGTGCCAGTTGAACGCCTCGAACTTTTTGTCAATAGGCGTTGAGTTCATAACCTTGGTGATCTCGCCGTCGATCTGCAGCCCGTTGTAGTCAAGGAACGCGGTCAGGTTGTCGAGCTTATAGTGAGCTGCAAACATAGCCGCCTCCCATACCTCGCCTTCCTCGATCTCGCCGTCGCCGAGAGCGGTGTAAACACGGTAGCTTTTGCCGTCCAGCTTGCCAGCGAGAGCCATGCCGTTGGCGCAGCTTATGCCCTGGCCCAGCGAACCGGTGGACATATCAACTCCGTTTACCTTCTTCATATCGGGATGGCCCTGCAGATAACTGTCGATGCTTCTGAATCCCTTTATGTCCTCCTTGGGAATAAATCCCCGCTCCGCCAGAATTCCGTAGAGAGCGGGTGAGCAATGTCCCTTTGACAGCACGAATCTGTCGCGGTCGGGATTCTTGGCGTCTTTCGGATCGACATTCATCTCTTTGAAATAAAGGTAGGTGAGAATGTCGGCAACCGAAAGCGAGCCGCCCGGATGACCCGCGCCCGCGGCGTGAACGGCCTCAAGAGCCATCTTTCTCACATGGGCGGCGTGGATCTGTAAATCTTTGATTTCGTTTGAATCCATAATAATTCCCCCTTGTTTGGTTAATTTTTTCTTTCTAACCATATATTTTACCACATAACAACATACTTTTCAACAGTTTTTTTGTAAAAATTTTATTTTAAAAAAGCGGGCAACAGATTGCCGCCCCTACAAGTTTCATCAAACCGTAGGGGCGGATATTATCCGCCCGCTTTTCGGCTTATTCAATTGGGAAGAATTAATTATTTTTAAAGTATTGTGCTTGCGGCTGACATGGGCGTCATGTCGCTGAGGCCGTTCCATACCATCAGCTTGATGTTTCCGACCTCCACGCCCTCCGGTATGTCTATCGAGCTTGTGAACACGTAGTTAAGGTCGCTAAGATCTGCGTCTGTTACCAGCATGCTCACAAGGCAGCCGTTTCTGTCATACACCGCCATGATTATATTAACAGTCACGGGCCCGATCGCCGCGTCTCCGCTTGTGTTCTCCAGCGTAACGTTCGCCGTCACGTCTCCCTTTATGCCGCTCCTGTCGGTTATATCATTTCCGTTCGCGTCAGTCAGCATTACGTCCGACTTGAGCTCAAGGTTCGAGTTGGTCGAGCCTATCAGCGTTATCGCTCCGTCGGTTATATCGATGTTGAATTTGTTTTCGGTCTCGGTCTCTATCTTAACGCTGTCCTTTTGGATCGAGATCGGATACTCGCCGTCCTCGTCGCTTTCAAGCGCCTTGAGGTTTACATTGCACACCTCGCCGCTCTCTATCGCCGCTCCGCTGTACAGCACCGTCACGGCGCCTCCGCTCGCAGACGTGAACAGATCGGCCGCCGACGATCCCTCGGCGGGAGTTACCGATTGATACTCAAATTTAGACGCGTCATAATTCAGCGTGAATCTATAATCGGTTATTCCGCTTTCGTCTTCCATAAACAGATATACCGGCACGGATATCGTGTCTCCCGCGGCTCCCGATACCGAGCCTAAGGATATTGCCGCGCTTCCCGGCTCTATCTTAGGCACCGTGTAGACCGACTCAAATATTCCGCTGTTTTTGTATCCGTCCTTTACGGCTATCGCCTTTATTGTCACATCCGAGGTTATGCCTATGCCTCCGGAATATCTCCTGCTCTCGGTCGTGGGCTTGCTGCCGTCTGTGGTATAGTATATCATCGAGCCCGAGGTCTCGGAGCGCAGCGTTATCACCGTGCCGACCTCAACCTGTCCCGCGCTGTGACTGGATATGGGCGTTTCTGTATTGCCTACCGTTATCTTGCCGCCCGCGGTCTTGCTCTGATCCATGCCGTCTTTCACCGCTATAGCTTTTACCGAGGCCGTCTCGGTCAGAGTTATCGGGCCGCTGTAGAGATTTGAACCTGTGCTCGGCGCCGTACCGTCAAGCGTGTAGTAAATCTGCGCGCCCTCGGTGGCCGTCGTCAATGTCACGGTCTTGCCGCCTATAAAGCTTGATATGCTTATCTTGGGTGTCTCGGCCGTGCCCGCGAGCTGCTCCTTCGGCGATACCGTCACGGTGAACGCCGCCGAAAATCCGTTATACGAAACGCTTACAGTCTGACTGCCTATATAATTCGGGTCATAGCCCAAAACATTATAGCCTGTGATCTCCTCGTTTGTGCCGTTATTATACATAGCGGTCACGATCATGCCCGTAGTGTCAAACTGCTCGCCCTGAACATACGAGCGCTTGTCGGGCTTTTGCGTCACCGAGATACCTATGAGCTTCTTGGCCTCGACCGTTATCTCAAACGACGCTTTAAAGCCGCTATACTCGACATTGATCGTCTGCTTGCCCAATCTATTCGGCTCGTAGCCGCTCAGCGTGTAGTCGGTTATTTCCTCTGTCTTACCGTCGCTGTATACCGCCTCGACTTTGAGACCGCTCGTGTCAAGCGCCGTGCCTTCGACTGCGGTCGTTTTGCTCGGCTGTGACTTTATTCTGATGCCGATAAGCGTAAACGGCGCCTCAGTGGGTTTCGCTGTCGGCGCAAATGTCGGAATAAGCGTAGGCGTTACCACAGGTGCAGGCGGTGGCGTCACCGGAACAGCCGTAGCTGTTGGCGTAGGCGGAACATCCGTGGGTACGGGAGTGGGCGTACCGACTTTGACCGTAATATTACACTCGGCAGTATACCCTCCATCAATGGTCGTTGCCGTTATGGTGGAGACACCGCTGTTTTTCGCAATAACTTTTCCGTTTGAAACCGTTGCCGCGTTTGTGTTTGAAGATGTCCATCTAATAGCGGGATTGTCGGCGTTTTCAGGTTCTATTATCGCCGTAAGCTCATACGTCTGCCCAACGTCAAGCGTCAAGTCAGTTTTATCAAGCCTTACTCCGCGAACGGCAACTGTTTCCTTCGGAATCATTGAACGCAAATACGGATAGCCATTGTTTATGCTTGAATCGATTGCCCATATCGCGTCAAAATCCCACCCCGCATAAGTGCTTACATTTTTCATATTGGTCGTGCTTACGGGTGTTCCTTTATCTGTATCGGATTGTAGGGCGGTATCTTTATTGTAATAGCCCGATGTGACTGTTCCGTAATTGTGTCCGATAAGTCCTCCCGTTGACGAACCCTTAGACACGGCGCCGATTGCGTAGCAATTTTTTATCACAGATACGTATAATAAAGATGCGTCACTGTTCACTCCCACTAATCCTCCGACATTGCTTTTGCCCGTTACATTTCCCTGCGCATAACTATTTGTTACGGTTGCTGTGCGGGCATTATTTCCTATTAATCCTCCCACATTGCTGTTGCCGCTTACAACCGCCGTTGAGCCGGACGTTGTTACCGTTCCCTCGTTTGTGCCTATCAATCCCCCGGTATTTCCGCCTGATATGTTTGCCGCGCTTCCGCTTGAAATGCAGTTTGTGATCGTTCCATTGCTATAACCCGCCAAAACACCGACATTATTATTGCCGCTTATGCTTCCACTTACCTTTAAATTCTCAATGGTCCCGTTGTTTTTACCGAACAAACCGACATCGCTATAATATGTTCCGGATATCGCGGCCCCGGTTATGCTATGCCCGTTTCCGTCAAATATTCCGACATAAGGCACATGAACGCCGATCGGCATCCAGTATTTTGCTGTTATATTTATATCATTTGCAAGCTGATAATAGTTTTTTTCTCCGATTTTTGCCAGATCAACGGACAGCGCATAAAGCTGTTTTTCGTTTTCGATACAATACGGTTCATCTTTATCGCCGTATCCACCAAACTCTATTTCAGCTTCTTCACCGCGAATATTGATATAGGGATAATCTCCGTTTATCTCCCATATGTTGTCAAAATCCCAGAAGTAATACGTGGATTGTTGCTTAAGATCGATCGTTGGAACAGAAAAACCCGTTTGATTTCCCGTGTTAGTCGAGCGATAATACGAATTATATACTCTTCCTTTTCTGAAATTGGTGCCTACCAATCCCGCTCCCTCTCCGTTGTTTACTATGCCGGACGCGTAACAATTTCTTATCACAGTTACGTATAATAAAGATGCGTCACTGTTCACTCCCACTAATCCTCCGACATTGCTTTTGCCCGTTACATTTCCCTGCGCATAACTATTTGTTACGGTTGCTGTGCGGGCATTATTTCCTATTAATCCTCCCACATTGCTGTTGCCGCTTACAACCGCCGTTGAGCCGGACGTTGTTACCGTTCCCTCGTTTGTGCCTATCAATCCCCCGGTATTTCCGCCTGATGTGTTTGTCACGCTTCCGCTTGACACGCAGTTTGTGATCGTTCCGTTGTTATACGCGGCCAAACCCCCGATTTGGCCGGTCGCGGAAATCATTATGTTAACGTTTACATTTTCAATAACACCGCTGTTTCTTGCGAACAAGCCCGAATACTCATATCCGCTGCCATCGCAAACAATACCCGAAATCTTATATCCGTTTCCGTTAAAACATCCCGAAAAAGCCGTTGAGGAGCCTATGGGAGTCCACGTACCATATGTAACCGTTATGTCATTTTGCAGCGAATAATATGCGTCGAGAGCTGATTCGACAGCTAATAAATCGTATTGATCGTATATCTTGTAGGGATCATTGGCCGTGCCCGAGCCGCTTAGTGACGCGAGACTGATGCCTGATTGATTAGATGTTTTATTCGACGAAATTATCTCGGGATTCACTTCCGCTTCATCGTCAACAGCGTTTCCAATATCCCGGGATTCTTCCGTAATTTCCTCTTTCTCTGTTTCCGCCTCCGATACCGCCGACGCGGCGGTCGCGGGCGACGCCGAATACGGTTCCTCCTCGGCGTAGCTCAAAACGGGCAATGATATAACAAGCATCATAAAAGACACAGACATCGCGATAAGTTTCTGTTTTTTCATGTCGGTTCCTCCGTTTATAATATAATATTAATTTATTTTTCATATAACATTTAAATAATTGTAATATTAATTTAAAACAATATGCGCAGATTTATATTATACGGTCATTTTGATTATACAATATATTTTATCACGGTCATTTTGATTTTACAATATATATATTAAACAAATTTAAGGAGTGCTGTTTATGAATCTTAACTATATTGCAATAGGAAAAAGAATCCGAAACGAAAGACTGCGAAGGCAGCTGTCACAGGAAAAATTGGCCGAAATGGCGGAAATATCTCCCGTTCACCTCAGCCATATTGAAACAGCCAACACAAAACTCAGTCTGCCGGTTTTGGTTAATATCGCGAACGTTCTTGACGTCTCAGCGGATTCTTTGCTGTGCGACAGCCTCTCGGTATCGGAAAAAGCATACAAACATTTCATACAGCGCGAACTTGAAGATTGTGACAAAAAGGAGCTCAAGCTGCTTTCTGATTCGGTAAAAGCGATAAAAGCCTCATACAGAAGCCTATGACCACAGACGCATATGAGATATTACACAAAAATCACAGGCATTTTTGAACTGTTCATAAAGCCGTATCCCATCTTGTTCTGCGCGGTTTCAATCCAATAACGACAATAAACATTAATTCCATAAAAGTGTTTGCTTTTTTCTTGTTTTGGCGCACAACATTGAAAAAGAGCGGCACAAGTGCCACTCTTTTTCAATGTTAGTACAAAATATGGTTATTTCAAGAGAAGTAATTTAAACGCCTTAACAATCCAAAAAGCGCTCCGGTTCGCGTGGGGCGTTTTCTTGACTTTACTTCTCCTTCGGCTTCAGGTCGTATCTGAAGCCTTCGCCTATGACTTCTTTGGCGTCGGTCACTATCACGAAGGCGGTCGGGTCGATCTCGGTCACCAGCTGTTTGAGCGGCGGCACCTGATACTTGCGCATTACGCACATCAGCACATCCCTCGACATTCCGCTGTAGTAGGAGTGTCCGTTTAAGGCGGTGGAGCCGCGGCTGATCCTCTCGCTGATCGCCTTTGAGATATCAGCGTTCTTTTCCGAGATTATATACACGATCTTGGCGAAGTCAACGCCGGCGAGCATGGTGTCGAGCACGTATGAGCTGACGAACAGCAGCACCGCCGAATACAGGATCGTCTCCATGCTTTTAAACGCGATACCGGCCGCCGCAATCACGGCACCGTCAATGAAAATTATCAGCTGGCCCACCGAGAAATTCGGGAACTTCTTTTTGAGCACAAGCGACACGATGTCGGTGCCTCCGGTGGTTCCGCCCGCGCGTATCGTGATGCCGAGACCCGCGCCGTATATGGCGCCGCCCAGCACCGAGCAGAGAAAAATATCCTCGGACAGCGGCAGGAATTTTTGAAAAAAGTTAAGCTCGAAAAACTGCGCCGCGCCCGACATAGCCGCGGTGCCGATTATTGAGGTCAGCAGAAATTTCCAGCTGAACTCTTTCATTCCGATCAGGAATATAGGAATGTTTATCACGAACACCATAACGCCGACCGGCAGACGGAACAGATAATACAAGATGGTCGCGACGCCGCTGACGCCGCCCGCCGCTATCTTCGCCGGCACAAGCAAAAATTCCAGAGCGAAGCCCATAACGGCTCCGCCCAATATTATCATAATTATGTTTTTGATTTTAAATTCAGCTTTCATAACACTTCCTCCGATCTAAACAAATATGTGTTTGAGCAAATCGCAGATCCTTTGTTTTTCGCCTTTTAAATACAGCCAGCCGATCAAGGCCTCCACTCCGGTGGCGTCGCGGTAGTCCCGCATTTCCGAATTTTTCGGCACATGGGATTTGGTGTTCCTGCCGCGGTGGAAAACCGCCGCTTCCTCATCGGTCAGCATATTTTCTATCTTTCGGTAGAGCTCCGCCTGCGCCGCGCAACACACGTGTTTGGTGGCGGTCTTGTGCAGGGTGTTGACGTTTTTGTTGCCGTCCTTAACAAGGTAGCTTCTGACGTACAGCTCGTAAACGCAGTCGCCCAGATACGCCAGCGTCAGCGCCGAGTATTCCCCCGGCGAGGTTTTTGACAGTTTTAATTCGTTTAATATTGTTTCGATCATAATTATTATTCTTTTATCAATTGCTGGCCCTGTCTGGTGTCTTTCACGGTGTAGCCCATTTCTTTTAATTTATCTCGTATCTCGTCCGACTTGGCCCAATCCTTGTTTTTTCTGGCGGCGGCGCGCTCGTCAAGCAGCGCGGTGATCTCGGCGGGCACCTCGTCCTCTTTCTCATTATCGAGAAGTCCCAGAACGCCGCCCAGCTCCTTTAGCAGATCGTAAGCCTTATCCGCCATCCGTTTTGAGGGCTTGCCGCCTATCAGCTTCACGTTCACATCGGAAACTATGTCAAACAGAGCCGAGATCGCGTCGGCGGTGTTGAGATCGTCGTCCATGGCGGCGATAAACTGCTCCTTGCGCTTATCGAGCGCCTCGGCGATACCGGCTTCGCCGTCCTTAAACTCGGCGGTCTCCGCCGCTCCGCTCAAAAACTTCAAAGTCTTTAAGCAGTTATATATTCTGTCCAGAGCCGACTTTGACGATTCCATAAGGTCCTTGCTGAAATTGATCGGGCTGCGGTAGTGGGCCGATAGCATAAAGAAACGGATAACCTCGTAGTCAAATTCCTTTGCCACGTCGCGCACTGTGAAGAAATTGCCGAGAGATTTCGACATCTTGCGGTTGTCGATATTGATATATCCGTTATGGACCCAGTAGTTGGCGAAGGCGCAGCCGTTCGCCGCCTCGCTCTGGGCGATCTCGTTCTCGTGGTGCGGGAAGATAAGATCCCGGCCGCCGCTGTGGATATCGATCGTGTCGGCCAGATATTTATTTGCCATCGCGCTGCACTCGATATGCCAGCCGGGCCTGCCCTTGCCCCACGGACTGTCCCATGCGGGCTCGCCGGGTTTCTGCTTCTTCCATACCGCGAAGTCCATCGGGTCGCGCTTATCCTCGTTTATGTCGATCCTGGCGCCGCTCTCGAGCTCGTCAAGCGGCTGGTGCGACAGCTTGCCGTATTCCTTGAACTTTTTTGTGCTGTAGTACACGTCGCCGTCCACGTTGTAGGCGTAGCCCTTGTCGACCAGCTTTTTTATAATATTTATTATCGCGCCGATATTCTCGGTGGCTCTGGGGTGCACGCTCGCGCGGCGGATACCCAGACCGTCGGCGTCCTTAAAATACTCGGCGATATACTGCTCGGCCAGCTCCGCCACGGTTATGCCCAGGTCGTTGGCCTTGTTTATCATCTTGTCGTCTATATCTGTGAAGTTCTGCACAAACTTTACCTTGTAGCCGCGGTACTCAAGATAGCGGCGCAGCGTGTCGAAAATTATAAACGGCCTCGCGTTGCCTATATGAAAATAATTGTACACCGTCGGGCCGCAGGAGTACATCATAACCTCGCCTTTTTTGATAGGCACGAATTCCTCTTTTTTATTTGTCATGGTGTTGTAAAGCTTCATACGCAAATTCTCCTTTCGCGGGTAATTCCGTAATATTATAACACTAAAGATTTGATCTAACAAGGGGTTTTTAAGAAAATTTTAAGAATTGATTGCTAATATAATGCTGATGTGGTAAAATTGAGCCGAAAGGACTGATAAATATGCGAGTGCTTATAGTGGAGGACGAGCTCCATCTGGCCGAGGCGCTGACCACGCTGCTCAAAAAGCAGAAGTACACGGTGGACAGCGTTAACGACGGAGAGGCGGGTCTGGACTGCGCCCTGAGCGGAATATACGACGTGATCGTGCTTGATCTTATGCTGCCGAAAATGAACGGCATCGACGTAATAAAGAATCTGAGAGCCGATGGGATAGACACTCCGGTCATTATGCTGACCGCCAAAAGCGGTATTTCGGACAGGGTCCGCGGCCTTGACAGCGGGGCCGACGACTATCTGCCCAAGCCCTTTAACACCGAGGAGCTGCTGGCGAGGATACGCGCTCTGGGCAGGCGCAGGGGCGAGGTGGTTCCCGAGAGCGGAATGACCTTCGGCGATATCGAGCTGGACACCAGAAGCCTGACCCTGAGCAGCGGCGATAAAAGCATAAGCCTGACGCTCAAGGAATCCGAGCTTTTGGAATACCTTATAACCAACGGTAACGCCGTGCTCTCGAAAGATATGATAATCGAAAAGCTGTGGGGCTTTGACTCGGAGGCGGAATCGAACCACGTTGAGGTATATGTCTCATTTTTGAGAAAAAAGTTAAAGTACGTGGGCTCCGGGACGCAGATAGTCACGGTCCGCGGCGTGGGATATACCTTAAAATAAAGTAGGTAAATTATTATGTTTAAAAAGCTTAGAAACAAATTTTTGATCCTGAATATGACGCTGATCTCGGTGCTGTTGATATCGGCCTTCGCGCTTGTGCTGGCCGTATCGGTGCGGAACGCGGATCGGGAGCTTGAAAATATGGTGCACCGCAACTTTTTCGCCGACGACGGAGGCAGGATGCGCGGCGACCGCGATCCGGGCCTCAGCTTCAAACCCCGAGGCGATATTGCCGAGCCCCCGCAGAACGCCGAAAACGAGGGCAGGCCCGATATGATAGAAAACGTGTCGCTGCGCCTTGACGGCGACTGGAACATTCTGGAAAAACGCTCGCCCATAGAGTACAGCGACAGCTTTTACAGTCAGGTCATAGACGGCGCCAGAGCAAAATATTCGGGCGAACCGACGACCCGCTATATAAAAACCGAGAACGGGTATTACAAATACATGCTGAGCGCCTACCAAAACGAGCTCGGCGAGACAAACTATTCTTTGAATCTCGCCGGAGCCGAGGCGCAGATAACCATGCTGAAAAACCTTACGCTGACGCTGAGCGTCGTGCTGCTGGCCGCGCTGCTGCTGGTGTTTTTGATAAGCCTGTTTTTCGCCAACCGCGCCATACGGCCGATAAAAGAAGCCTGGGACAAGCAGAACCGCTTTATCGCCGACGCGTCCCACGAGCTGAAAACGCCGCTGACGACGATAAACACCAACGCCGATGTGCTGCTGGCCCACGGCGACAGCACGATAAACAGCGAGAAAAAGTGGCTCATGTATATCAAAGACGAGGCCGCGCGCATGGCGGAGCTGACCGGGGACCTGCTGTATCTGGCTCGGATGGACTGCGGCGCGGACGACGGCACCGAGCTTGCCGAGATCTCGTTTTCGCAGGCGGCGGAGAGCGTTATTCTCACATACGAGGCGGTCATATATGAAAAAAACCTCAGCTTCACGGACGAAGTTGAGGATGATGTTTATATCTTAGGCGACGAGAGCAGAATAAAACAGCTGGTTCTGATCCTGCTGGACAACGCGGTGAAATACACCGAAACGGGCGGAGAGATCTCACTCAGTCTGAAAAAGGCCGAGGGCAAAGCGCGGCTGACCGTACGCAACAGCTGCGAAAAGCCCCTTGACGATGAAAAAATATTCGACCGTTTCTATCGCGAGGACGAGTCGCGGGCGCGCTCGGCGGGAGGCTACGGGCTGGGTCTGGCGATCGCAAAGTCGATAACAGAGCTGCACAAGGGCACAATAAAGCTTGCTAATCTGCCCGGAGCCGCCGAGTTCACGGCCGAGATCCCGCTGTCGCGTTAAAGTCTCAGGCCCCGATAAGGGGCTGGTCAAAGGCAAACAGCACCTCGTTTATCTCAAAAATATTATACTCGCCGCGGGTTATAAAGTATTCGATAATAATATCGAACTTATTGCTTCGGGTCAGCGCGTATCCCGCGCGGCCGATCAAGTCCCGGGTCTCGCCCATGTCAAGTTCGAGCGCCAGCGCGAACGCAAGCGCGGTGATTTTTCCGGGCTTGTAGTGAGGATTCGTTCTGATTTTGGAAAACAGCTTGCGGTCTATGTTGGCCTTTTTGTAAACCTGCGCGTCGGTCATGCCGCTCTCATCGATCAAATCAAGCAGGCGCTGCGAGAACGATTTGTCCATATTTTTAAGTCTTTTTTCTATTTCCGCTTTGGGCGGTTTGATTTTTGGCAAAGTATGACATTCGGCCGCGGCAAAAAAAGTGAAATCCGTAGTATTGGGCTTAAAACTATCCTCTGTTTTATTAAGCTTCTCATCGATCTCGCTCAGACTTATGGACGCGGTAGAGGCGAGGTCGAGGTCTTTTTCCGCTAAAGGTTTTGAACGCCTCAAACGAGCTTCAGCGCGCTCGATACGATTCACAAGCGCGTCCTCAATATATTCGCGGACGTCATTATAGAGCTTTGTGCTGATCTCAAAAGAGTTTTTGTCGAACACCACCATATATACGTCCATATCGTGATCCTCGAGAAACGCGGTTATTGCGTCAGCCGCTATCCTCAGCGCTTCGCCTTTCGGATAGCCGTATATCCCGGCGGAAATAAGCGGAAACGCCACCGAGCGCAGACGGCGCTTTGCAGCCAGTTCAAGACATGAGGTGTAGCACGAGCGCAGCAGCTCCGCCTCGCCGTGATTTCCGCCTCTGTAGACGGGGCCGGGAGTATGGATTATGTATTTGGCGGGGAGATCATATCCCTTGGTGATAACGGCGCTTCCGGTGGGACAGCCGCCTATCCTGGCGCAGGCCCGCTCCAGTTTCTTATAGCCCGCGGCCTCGAATATAGCGCCGCAAACTCCGCCTCCGGGCCTGAGACCCGTGTTAGCCGCGTTTACTATGGCGTCTGTATTCATTTTTGTAATATCTTCGCGCACTATTTTGTAAGGCATAAAATCACATCCAATAAATTATATGTAATATTTTAATGAATTATAGCACATTAAAAAGTTTTTTGCAAGCAAAATATCCCTTTTAAAATATAGCCGATTAATTTAAAAAAGCCGAGGCGGACCCGTATGGGCGCCTCGGCTGTGTTTTTATTTTTTCGTGTTGTCTTTGACTATGACTTTCACATCATCGCCGCCGAGTGACACGAGAGAATAGCTCAAATTCTTTTCCTTCATGTAATCGGTGAACGCCTGATAATCATCCTTACCGAAATAGAGCGTGATCTCTCCGTTTTTGTCAACTTTTGAACAATCGGCGAGAGATGAGTTCATGATCTCGTCAAGCACCGCCTTATCGGTGATCTCACACGTGATGACCGAAGCGTTTGCCATGTCTTTCGCTTTTTCGGTATACTCGGCCGTTTCTCCGTCGGCGCTGCGCTTGCGGTCAGCTTCCTTGGTCGAACCCGGTTTAAGCGTTGCGGACGGGGCCGCGGTCGTTCCGGGCTTTGCCGTGGCTGTAGGCGACGGTGTGGCCGTTGTTTTCGGCGTCTCGGTCGGAGTCGGCGTCACGGTTGGCTTTGGTGTTGCCTTAGGCGCCTCCGTCGGAGCGGGAGTCACCGGTGAAACCGTCTTGCCTTCGCCGTTTATCTCAGCCGCCTGCGCAGAAACCGCCTCGGGTTCCGGAGTAACCATCGGAACGTATACAAACGGTTCCGGTGTGGCCGCGGTCACCGTCTCGGGTGCCACATATGTGGGAGACGTGACTCCGGTCGCTATATCCGGCAGAATGATCTTCGGCGTCACATAAGGTTTCTTTGTGGGCGTCGGAGTGGGCGCTGCCGCCCTTGCCGTGCTTGACGACGAAGTTGTTGTCCTGCTCGTGGTCGTGCCGGACGATGTGGTTCTGTTTGACGTGCTTGTGCCGCTTGAGGATGTCGTCCTGTTTGACGAGCTTGTGCTCGGGGTTGTGGATGTCGAGCTGCCGCGCGTGCTTGAGCTCACATTCGGCAAGCCGGACGATGAAGTCGAAGTGGACGGCCTCGGCGTTACTCTGGGAACGGTCGCCGTTGAACTGCCGGCGGAAGCCGAACCTCCTATGCCTGTGCTCGGCGAATTGGTTGTTCTGGGCGACGGGGTAGATCTTGAAGAACCGCCCTTTTCACCGGTCACATAATCGTCAAGTCCGCTTGAGCTGGGACGCGCCGTAGCTCTCGCGTCGGCAATCGCCGCGTTGTCCGAAAAGTCATAGATCTCATCGGACGACTTCATGACCTGATATATTCCGCTTCCCGCAACTCCTAAAACAAGCACAGCGCTGAGCGCCGCGGGAGCCACGATTTTCCAGTTGGCGTTTTTGATAACATGATTGACCTTTGAAGCCGCGACGCCGAACGCGCCGCGAACTTTATCGATAATATTCGCGCCGTCTATACCGTGCTCGCTTGACTTGGCGTATTCCGCCTTGACCTCGGGCGCGGCGTTCGTCAGCCTGCTGTGAAGCGCAGCCGCGAAGTCAATGGGCGGCTCGGGCGAGCTGCTCGCGCTCAGAACGCCGATCATGTCTTTGATCTCGTAGTATTCAAGGCGACAGTTACCACAGTTTTTAAGATGCGCCTCAACGGTCGCCGCGTCATCCTTATCAAGCGCGTCGGAAACGTAATCGCAGAGCATGTCGGAGCATTGCTCGCAGCTTAAAATATCAAGATCGCTGTCAGCGTTCTCAAACGCAGCGGGCACCTCGGAAATATCATCCGCCTCGACCTCCAAAACTTCGAGACCCGTCTCGCACGGAACCGGTTCCGTGCCGATCTCGGCCAAAGCCTCGCTCTCGATCTTCGCGATCATGGCCTCGGTCTCGGCTTCTGTCGGGATCGCCTCAGCTCCGATCACGGAAAGAGCCTCCGGCTCGGTTTCGATGGGAATCATTTCTCCCTCGGGCTCGGGCTTCGCCTCTCCGCCGTTTGATCCCTGTTCGCTCATTTTAATGGGGGCAGCGTCAAATTCATCGGATTCGGCTTCGAAATCAAAGTGTCTCTCTTCGGTTTTTTCATCCAGATTAATCTGACGAATATCATCGGCGATACTGCCCATAACATCGCTGTACTTTTCTCTGAGCTCGTTGTCCTTTTCAAAATCTGACATGATACCCCTCCTTCCTGTATATTTTACGGCATATTTGACATATAGATTTATGATATTATGCGCAAAAAACCGCTTATTTCCGCTCTCACTATATTAGACGAAAAATTCTTCAAAAAGTTCCCGATCTTCCGATAAAATTTCTCTTAAATTTTTTCTGGCCCGGCTTATGCGGGATTTGACCGTTCCGACCGAGCAGTCGGTGATATCGGCGATCTCCTCATAGGACAAACCTCTTATATCCCTGAGTATGACCGCTGTCCTGTAGTCGTCGGGAAGTCGGCCGATAGCGCGGTTGATAACGTCTTTTGTTTCCGCTTCCTCGGCTTTTTTGTCCGGCATGAAGCGGGTGTCCTCAACCTCGGCAAAATTTTGATTACCGTCCGCGTCCTCATAACCGGCGTCGTACGAATACGCGCTTTCAGAGAAACTGTTTCTCCGTTTTTTCAGCAAATCAAGGCAGGTGTTTGTCGCGACGCGGTAGATCCAGGTGGAGAGCCTTGATTTAAATTGGAACGAGTTTATCGTTCGAAACATTTTCAGAAATATCTCCTGCGCCATGTCGGACGCGTCGTCCTGATTCTCGGCATATCTGTACGACACGCTGTACACCACGGACTGGTACCTGGTTATGATCTGCTCAAAGGCCGAAACATCGCCTTTTTGCGCTTTTTTAATAAGTTTCAGCTCGTCAGTCAAACACTCACCTCCTTTTGCGGCGCCGGTCAAATCACGCTCGGCCGCGCTTTTTCGCGCGCCTGTTTTAACCGGCGTTTACTTCGCGTGTAATCCTTCAAAATATCATACCATTTATAAGAATACCACAAATTATGAGATTTGTCAAATAAATTCGGGAATTTTATTCGGCCTAATACAAATTTATTTTCTCCGGTTATTTTATCAGCGTTATCTCCGCGGCGTAAAGCTCCACCGCGTCCCAGCCGTCAATTTTTCCGGTTTTGATTTCCGTGAAATACCCGAGGCCTTTGCGCACAAGGCCTTTAAGCGCGCTCTCGCTGAACCGTCGGCCGTTTCCCGCCGCCTTATTGACAGCGAAAAGAGGAACCTTGCGGTCGAAATAGCCGACCATCTCGGCGGCGGTCATTCCGTCCTGCTGCAAAAGCTTGCAAAGCAGCAGCTCGTACACCTGATCAAGCATCACTCCCAGCACCGTTGTGGGCCTGGCATTCTCGGCCTTAAGCCGCGCCAGCTGCTCCCGCGCGATACCGACGCTTTTGCCGCCCTCAAGCAGCTTTCCGAAAATATCGTAGAGCCGAACCTCGTCTGATTTGGGCACGACCGTGTCAATATCCTCGCGCGTCACTCTGCGGCGCCCGTCGCCGAGATACAGGATAAGCTTGCGGCACTCCTTGTCGAGCTCCCCCATCGACGGTCCCGCGATCCGCACAAAATAGCTCAGGTCACGGGCGATTATGTCTTTATCAGCTTTGGCGAGCTGCTTCTCGACCCATACCTCAAGCTTGTTCACCGGCCGGTACTCGAAGTTCACCACGCCGCCGCCCGCTTCCTCGATAAATTTCAGCGAGCGCGCCTTTTTGGGGTCAAACTCGGGCTCGACAAAAACAAGGCACGCGTATTCGGGAAGCTCCGGAACGTACGCCTTTACCGCTTTAAACTCCGATGTGGTCAAATTCGCGAACAGGCCGCTGTTTTTCACGATAACAAGCCGCCTGTCTCCGATCTGAGGCAGCACCTCGGCCGCGGCTATGATCTCCGCGGCGGTTGTTTTTCCCTCAAACTGCGCGAGATTGAATTCATCAAGGCCGCCCGGCAGCAGTTTTTTCTTAAGCGCCGCCAAGCGGTTCTCGAGCATGAATCTCTCTTCTCCGAAAAGGAACAGTGCTCCGGGGATCGCGCCCGACCTTATTATTTTATTCAGCTCATCTACTGTCATATTCCTACCTCTTTTTATAAATAATGAGAAAAAGGGAGTGGCAAAACGCCACTCCGCCTTAATGCCTTACGAATTAATAAATAATGCGTCTGCCGCCCAAGAAACGGCTTGCGTAATAATCCGAATCGATGCTTGTGTACTTAACAACATCGCCTGTGTGGGGCGCGTGTATCATCATGCCGTCGCCCACGTAGATGCCTATGTGAGAAGCGTAGCCGCCGGAACCGAATCCGACCAGATCGCCGGGCATCAGCTGATCTCTTGTAACGTAAACGCCCTCTTTCATCTGATCGTCCGCAACGCGCGCGATCTTGATTCCGAGCTGCGCGTATACATACTGGCAAAGTCCGCTGCAGTCAAAGCCCGAAGGCGAGGTGCCGCCCCAAACATAGGGAACGCCCAGGAACTGAGCCGCCAGATCGCAAACCGCCTGACCGCCCTCGGTGGCGTCGGGAACAGTGCCGTCGTAAACCGTTATGTAATCCGATGAAACGTATCCCATCAGACCGTCGTTATTATAAGCAACGCAAACCCAACCGGGTTCTATCCAATTAACTCTAACGCGCGAGCCGTAATTCAGAGTGGTTATTATTCCCGCGTCCATTGACGCGCTCTGTCTGACATTAAGACTCGAAACTTGTACAACACCGTAGTATTGAGCCGGTTCGTCAATGTCGTCAAAATCGGCGTATGCCGGTACTATTATAAAAGCAGAAATTGTCATCAAAGCCACAAGTGTTGCAACAATTCTTCTCATACTTTTTCTAAAACTAAAACTCAAAACAAAAAACCTCCAAAAATCTTGCGTGTCTTATATATAGCTTTTATCCTTCCGTCACATCCTCTCTGCGTATACTTTTGACAATAGAATTAAAAAGCAGAAGATACGAAAATAAAGCACAAATTTTCCATTCTGCTTGCTAAAACTATGTTATGATTATACAATGATTTGAAGAAAATGTCAATACCGACTTTTAATATATTGATAAAAAAGCTCCGAAAAATGCGCATTTATGCCGCGAAAAACACGTGTTTTCGGGCGTTTGCGCAAATTGTGAACAAATTGTAAACATTCAAAAATTTACCTCAAAAATTTCAATTTTCAAGCAAATTTTGCTTACATTACAGTTTCGTGCATCTAACATTTATGTTTCCGTTATGTTACAATTATATTTCAAAATCAATTTCCCTATTGCAAATTTCAAAAATTGTGGTATAATAGTTCTATTATGGGAAATTTTCGGCAATATTACTTTCGGTACATTTATTTTAATTCGAATGATCGAAAATTTCAACGGTAAAATTGCACAAAATTGCGAGGTAATTACATGATCAAGAGCATGACGGGATTCGGCAGAGCCGAGACGGTATTTAACGAGACCTACGAGGTCAGCGTGCAGATCAAAGCGGTAAATCATCGGTACGCGGACTATAATATAAAAACTCCCAGGATATACGGCTTTCTGGAGGAACATATCAGAAGCCGCCTCGCGGGCAGCATATCCCGCGGCAAGGTCGAAGTCTACGCCTCGATAAACAAGATCGAGGACGACAACAAGCAGGTGAAGCTCAACAAAACTCTGGCGGAGTCATATATACTAAGCCTCAGAGAGCTTTCGGAGTTCGATCTTTCCGACGATATTTCAATGAGCACCCTGTCGGCTTTCGGCGATATTTTTGACATTGAATACAAAGAGATAGATGAGGACGCGGTAAAAAGCGCGATCGACGAAGCGCTCGGCATCGCTCTTGACGCATTTATCGCGATGAGGATAAGCGAGGGCGAGCGGCTCAAAAAGAGCATACTTGAGCATCTTGACTCTCTCGCCGTACATACCGACGCGGTCGAGGAACGCTCGCCGCAGACCGTGATCGAATATCAAGACAGACTGAGAAAAAGGCTTAATGACACTTTGGCGGAGATCGGGGCGTCGGCGGACGAGAGCAGGATCCTGACCGAGGCGGCAATATTCGCCGACAAGGTGGCGGTAGACGAGGAGACCGTGCGCCTTAAAAGCCACATCAAAGCGTTCAGGGCCGCCCTTGAGGAAAACACGCCGATCGGCAAAAAGCTGGACTTTATCGTTCAGGAGATGAACCGCGAGACCAACACTATCGGCTCAAAATGCAACGATATAGAATTGACCCGCCATGTGGTCGAGATGAAATCCACAATCGAAAAAATAAGAGAACAGATACAGAATATAGAATAATCAAGGTGAGACAGCTATGAAACTTATTAACGTGGGATTCGGAAACCTTGTTTCGGGCGCCAGGGTCATCGCGATAGTCAGCCCGGACTCGGCGCCGATCAAGCGCATAGTGCAGGAGGCTAAGGAGCGCGGCATGGTTATTGACGCGACCTGCGGCAGACGCACAAGATCGGTCATCGTGACCGACAGCGACCACATAATACTTTCGGCGATCCAGACCGAGACGATCGCGGGACGCGCCGAGCAGAGCGGGGAAGACGGTGATAAAGATGAATAAAGGACTTTTGATTATTGTGTCGGGCCCCTCGGGGGTCGGCAAGGGAACCGTGCTGAAAAAGCTCCGGGAAGGCAACCCTAATATTGTGCCCTCGATCTCGGCCACCACGCGCCCGCCCAGAGACGAGGACACCGAGGGAGTCACGTACTTTTTCAAGACCGTGCCCGAATTTCTCAAAATGATCGACGAGGGCAAGTTTATGGAATGGGCGGAATTCAGCGAAAACTACTACGGAACGCCGCTTGAATACGTCGAGAGCAACCTTAACGCGGGACGGGACGTGCTGCTTGAGATCGACGTTCAGGGCGCGCTCAAGCTCAGGGACAGCGACACCAAGGGCGTGTATATATTTATCGCGCCAGAAAATCTCGACGTTCTTCGCGAGCGCCTGTCGGTACGCGGCACCGAGGACGCCGAGGAAATAGAGAGGCGCGTCAAGGCCGCCGAATGGGAGCTGACGCAGATGAACAACTATGATTATATTGTGATAAACCGAGTGGTCGAGGACGCCGCCCGCGAGATCAAAAACATAATAGACGAAAACAAAGCCGAATAAAACATAATTTATTCGGATACAAACAAGAAATACATTCGCATTAAATTCAAAAGGAGAGATGCTTTATGATGATCAAACCGCCTATCGCGGAGCTGGTGCAGAAGGCAGGAAGCCGCTATCTGCTCACTATCGAGACAGCCAAGAGGGCCAGACAGCTCACCGACGGCAAACAGCCCCTGATCGAGACAAAATCGGGCAAAGAGGTTACCATTGCCGCCGAGGAGATCTACGAGGACAAGCTGAATTACATTCACACCCCCGACATCGGCACACTTAACTGAAAATATTGATCGCGCCCGCTCCGAGAAGCGGGCGTAATTAAACGAAGGTGATTTTTATGGATCTTAAAAACAAGACCGTCGTTCTGGGCGTGACGGGTGGTATCGCCGCCTACAAAGCGCTGGAACTGACATCGAGACTTAAAAAAGCGGAGGCTGACGTCAAAATTATAATGACAAAAGCGGCAGCGGTGTTTGTGTCACCGCTCAGCTTCCGGAGCCTTTCGCAGAATCCCGTGGCGCTCGATATGTTCGAGGAGCCGAAGGCTTGGGAGATCCGCCATATATCGCTGGCGAAGGCGGCGGACGTGTTCGCGGTCGCTCCCGCGACGGCCAACTTTCTCGGAAAGGCGGCAAACGGGATCGCCGACGATATGCTGACGACCACATACATGGCGTGCAAAGCGCCCAAGCTCATAGCGCCCGCCATGAACACAAACATGTTTGAAAACCCCGTGACCCAAGAAAACATCAAAAAGCTCGAATCTTTGGGCGCCGAGTTTGTTATGCCCGCCGAGGGACGGCTGGCCTGCGGCGATGTGGGAACGGGAAAGCTGGCGGACATTGATCTGATTTTTGAAAATATCGCCCGACTGGCGCTCTCAAAAGACGCAGATCTGCGCGGCAAAAAAGTCGTTGTCAGCGCGGGCGCCACAAGAGAAGCGCTCGACCCGGTCCGTTTTCTGACGAACCACTCAAGCGGCAAAATGGGCTTCGCGATCGCCAAAGCGGCGTATCTGCGCGGAGCCGACGTCACGCTCGTCGCGGGCGCCCACACCTGCCCCGATGCGCGCGGCGTCCGGACCGTGAACGTTTCCTCGGCGCTTGAAATGCGCGGCGCGGTCCTTTCGGCCGCGGAGGACGCGGACATAATAATCATGGCGGCGGCCGTGTCGGACTACCGCCCGAAAAAAGTTTCGGACTCGAAAATCAAAAAAAGCGGCGGCGATATGAGCCTTGAGCTCACGCGGAACCCCGATATATTAAAAGAGCTTGGCGAAAAATACGGCGGCAAAAAGGTCATTGTCGGCTTCGCGATGGAGACCGAGGAACTTATCAAAAACGCCGCCGGGAAATGCGCGGCGAAGGGCGCGGACTTTATAGTAGCCAACAACCTGAATACCGAGGGCGCGGGCTTCGGCACCGACACAAATGTGGCGTCGATAGTGCGGCCCGACGGCTCGGCGCGGGACCTGCCAAAAATGAGCAAGGACGAGCTGGCCGACATTATTCTGACGGAGGCGGCCAAGCTATGACGGCGCGGGTGGCTCTTATCAGCAGACGGCATATCATAGACAAATTTTTTGACTACAACGTGCCCGAGGAACTTGAGGACAGGATCGGCCCGGGAATAAGAGTGATAGTGCCTTTCGGCATATACAACAATCCCGTGGAGGCGCTTGTTGTCGATCTGCCCGAAAACGGCTCGCGGGAAGTTCTGAAAACGATCAAACGTATCGTCGGAGACGGGCCGATATGCACATCCGAGCTGCTTAACCTCTGCCTTTGGATGCGCGAAAAATACATGTGCACATTTTACAACGCTTTTAAGCTGGCCGTCCCGCCGGGAATGAAACTGATAATAAAAGAGTGGATAAGCATAGATGAAAATGAGGCGTCCGACAAACAGCTCAGCGATTTTCAGAAAAAAGTGCTCGGCGCGGTCAAACAAAACGGCGGCATAATCGAGTATGAGCATTTGGCCGAGATCATAAACTCAAACGCCCTGAGGCGGACTTTGAGCTCCCTCGAAAGCAAAAAAATAATAAAAATATCCGACAAAGCCGACGACTCGGTCAAGGAACTGACCGTGCGCTGCGCGCGGCTTTTGGTCCCGATCGACGAGGCGTATATGGCGGCGGATTTTCTGAAAAACAGCCGCGCGGGAACCCAGGCGAACATGCTGCTGACCCTGGCGGACATCGGAAAAATGACTACCTCGGAGCTTATCTCCCTTTCGGGCGGAAATTACAGCTCGCTGGCGGCGCTTGTCGACAGGGGCTATATAGAGCTTTTCAGCGAAAAAAAGATACGCGAGGTATACGATCCCGAAAATTACGCCGCGGCACGCGAGTATGAGCCGACCGCGGAGCAAAAACCGATAATCGAGTATACGGACAAGCTGCTCGAGGACGGCCGCCACGAGAAAATATTGATACGCGGCGTGACCGGAAGCGGCAAGACCGAGGTGTTTTTGCAGACGATCAGACGCTGCATAGAGCTCAATAAAAAAGCTGTCATGCTGGTGCCCGAGATCTCTCTGACGCCGCAGACGGTCGAGCGGTTCGTGAGCCGATTCGGCAGCCGCGTGGCGGTTATCCACAGCGGACTGAGCTACGGCGAGCGCTTCGACCAGTGGAACAAGATCAGAAACGGCGAGGTCGACGTTGTGGTGGGCGCAAGGAGCGCGATCTTCGCGCCGCTCAAAAACATCGGCCTGATCATTCTCGACGAGGAGCACGAAAACAGCTACAAATCGGAGATCTCGCCCAGGTACCACGCTCGGGATGTGGCGGCCTTCCGCGCCGAACAAAACAGCGCGCCACTGATACTGGCGTCCGCCACGCCCTCGGTCGACAGCTACTACAAAGCCTTTGAGACAAAAGAATACAAACTGTTTGAAATGAACAGCCGATACAACAGCAATCCGCTGCCCAAGGTCCGCGTCGTGGATATGCGCAGCGAGATCTTTGAATATCACAACATGTCGCCGATAAGCGGCAGACTGGAGCACGAGATCAGAACGAATCTCGAGAACCGCGAAAAGACCATATTGTTTTTGAATCGTCGCGGCTTTAACACCTTTGTTTCCTGCCGCGAGTGCGGACACGTTATGGAGTGCCGAAACTGCAGCATTCCGCTGACATATCACAAATTCTCGGACACTCTTGAATGTCACTACTGCGGATACAAGATTAGAAACGTCACCGTGTGCCCCGAGTGCGGCTCAAAGCACGTGAAATTTTTCGGCACGGGCACCCAGAGGATCCAGGAAGAGCTTTCGCGGCTGTTCCCCGATGCGCGCATCCTGCGGATGGACAGAGACACGACGGCGCGCAAGGGCAGCCACGAGAGAATACTTGACGAGTTCAAAAACGGCGGAGCCGACATTCTTCTCGGCACCCAGATGGTGACAAAGGGGCTCGACATTTCCGAGGTCACCTTGGTGGGAGTGCTGGCGGCCGACTCGTCGCTCGGCGTCGACGATTTCCGCGCCAACGAGCGCACATTCTCGCTGCTGACACAGGTCTGCGGCAGAGCGGGCCGCGGCGGGATCCCCGGCAGAGCGGTCATTCAGACCTATCAGCCCAAAAACTCAACGATAGGTTACGCGAAGGAACACAACTACGAGGGCTTTTACAAAAATGAAATAATATTCCGAAAACGCTTGATTTATCCGCCGTTTTGTGACATAATAAACATAATGGTCACAAGCGCCGACAACGAGAAAGCGCGGGCCTGTCTCAGCCTGATCCACAGCTATATTACGGCAAACGCGGACGCGGAAAATATAATTTTTCTCAGCGGCCCTATGCCCGCCCCGATCGGAAAGATCAAGGGCAGCTACCGCCATCGGCTGTTTATCAAGGTCAGAGACAAGGAAAAGATCCTCAAAACGCTTCACGGGATAAACGAGATCTACGGGCATGACAATCACACAACGCTGGTGATCGACATAAACCCCGTGAACATGAGCTAAAATTTTGCAAACGGAGTGACATATATGGCAATCAGAAACATAGTTAAGCTGGGAGACGAGATACTGACAAAAAAGTGCCGCGAAGTGAAAGAAATAAACGACAGAATAATATGTCTGCTCGACGACATGCAGGAGACGCTGAAAGCCTCGGGCGGCGTCGGGTTGGCGGCGCCGCAGGTAGGCGTGCTGCGCCGCGTCGCGATCGTTGACACGGGCGACACGTATCTCGAGCTCATAAACCCCGAAATACTTTACACCGAAGGCGAGCAGACCGATGCGGAGGGCTGTTTGAGCTATCCGGGAAAATACGGAATGGTGACGCGGCCCAAAATCGTAAAAATACGCGCCACGGACAGAAACGGAGCGGAATATGAGTACACGGGCGAGGACTTGACCGCCCGCGCCTTCTGCCACGAAATTGACCACTTAAACGGGCACTTCTTCACCGAGCTTGTGACCGAGTGGGTCGAAACCGAGGACGACTAAAAACAGGCTCCCCTGCGTCATAAGGGGAGCCTGTTTTTTGCCTCCCTCGAGGTGGCCACGGGCGGCAGATTGCCGCCCCTACAGGGTTTAGCGCCTATCGCGCGGATTGCGGCGATCCAATCACCATAAGCACCCGTAAGGGCGGATATCATCCGCCCACCCCCAAATCCGTAGGGGACGGCGCCCTCGACGTCCCGCAGGCGTCAGACTCTCTCCGGACGCCGAGGCAAACCTCGATTTCCCGTTTGCGCATAAAAAAATCTCCCCCGAAATCGGGGGAGAGATTTTTTTATCTTAGTGATTCTTCACTCTGTCGATGATCGCCGCGGCTTCCGCTCTGGTGGCGTTGTCCTTGGGTCTGTACATTCCGTTGTCTCCGGTCAGGATCCCCTGCTCGGAAAGTCCGTTCACGTACGGCAGCGCGTATGCCTCGATCGAGGCCGCGTCGCTGTAGCTTGCCGCGTTCTCGGATGCCCAGCTCATCTGTCTGCCGATTATCGCCGCGATCTGCTCGCGCGTGATGTTGTCGTTCGGGCTGAACGTGGTCTCGCTTGTGCCGTTCACGATTCCGGCCTCTGTCGCCGCTATCACATAGGGCGCGAACCAGTCACCGGACGTTACGTCAACAAACTGCGAATCCGTGCTCTGCGCCGTCAGGCCGAACAGCATAGCCGCCATCTTGGCAAACTCCGCTCTTGTAACGTTGTCGTCGGGAACGAACATCGTGGGCGTCTCGCCGTTTATGATGCCCATGTTATAAAGGTCCATAATGTAGCTGTATGCCCAGTGATCCGCGGGTACGTCCTCGAATACCTGAGTGCCGGTTGCGGGCGCCGTTGCGGGCGCTCCGGGAGCCGTTGTGGCGTTTGGATTGGCAGTCGCATTCGGGTCAGCTGTTGCCGCAGGCTTGGGTGTCGCCGTGGCCGATGTGCCGAATGTGCTTCCGCTGCCCCTGCCGTAGGAAGGTCTTCTTGTGGGAGTAGGCGCGGGCGCCGTTGTGGGCTCGCCCGAAGGCTCAACAGCGTTTGTAACGTCGATATCAAAGGTGTAGGCATTGCCCTTGTCGTCCTCAATCACAACGCTGTTTACTCCGTTAGGCAGCGAAGCGAGGAACTCGGCCGAGAATGTGATAACGCCGTTTTCAACCTTGTAGCTGTTGTCGGGAACGGTAACTCCGTTAACCGTTATCTTTGATACATTAGCCGACGCGTCGGGCAGCGCAACAACTATATCCTTGGGATCAGCTCCGTCAAACTTCTGATCGCCTATAGCCTGCGGAGCAGCCGTGGGCTGTTCTGAGGGCGCTGTCGTAGGCTGATCCGTGGGCGCCGTTGTGGGCTGATCCGTGGGCGCCGCTGTGGGCTGATCCGTGGGAGCCGCTGTGGGCTGATCCGTGGGTGCAGTCGTGGGCTGCTCCGTAGGCGCCGTTGTGGGCTGATCTGTGGGAGCCGATGAAGGCTGCTCTGTGGGAGCCGACGAGGGCTCTGCCGAAGGTTCTGCCGAGGGCTCCGCCGAAGGTTCTGTCGAAGGCTCTGTCGAGGGCTCCGCCGAAGGTTCTGTTGAAGGCTCTGTCGA